>CAKZRU010000163.1 GCA_937146725.1 uncultured Myxococcales bacterium | reverse complement strand
GTCTGGTGGGTAAGCCGACATTTGATCTTGGGTTTGAGCTTCAACCAACTGATCCGCAGATTCGCTTAAGTTTTTTTCGACCTGTGCTAGGTCTTGAGCCGTCATCGGCTGTGATTTAAGCTTAGTCTTAAGGGCCTTGACTTCATCGCGCAAAGCTCTTGCTTCCATAATGGCTTTACTGCGCTCTGCATAGGTTGCTTGTTGGATTTTTTCCCTGAGTTTCTTTTCTCTTTGTTCGACCTCGTGATTGAGCGTTTTTAGTCGCCGTGCTTCGGCCTCGGCCTCTCGTTTCATTTTACGCGTTTCGACCACTTCTCCCTCTAAGCGAGTAATGGCATCTTCAAGCCGACGATGCTGCTCTCCGGTCAGTACTTTAGCCCGATCTATCAAAGTGCTAGGTAAGCCAATTTTTGCTGCAATTTGAATCGCTGATGAGCTACCAGGCATATCATAGCGTAAGCGATAAGTTGGTGACTCGGCCTGCTCATCATATTCGACAGCACCATTTCTAAAGCGCTCATCCTCGGTGGATAAAAGTTTTAGTGCTTCAAAGTGTGTGGTGACAATCACCAAGCTACCTTGATCGACAAAATACTCCAATATAGACTGAGCAAGCGCAGCCCCCTGTACAGGGTCTGTACCAATCGCTAGCTCATCAAGAAGAACCAAACTTTTAGGTTTTTGACGTCGTAAAATGGTTTGGATATTAGCAATGTGCCCACTAAAGGTTGATTGACCCTCACTAAGGCTTTGTTCATCACCCATGTCCGAAAAAAGACCGGATACCCAAGGGACAATCGAACCGGAGTCACAAGGGATATGCAGACCGGCTTGAGCCATCATTACCAATAAACCAGCCGTTTTCATCACTACTGTTTTACCACCCGCATTGGGCCCGGTGATCACTAAAACCGGGCTGACTTCTCCGCCAAGTTCTATATGATTTGGAATCACCTTAATGTTTTCATCTAGGGCTAACAGTGGATGACGAGCCTCATTTAATATGAGTTCTGGCTCAGGACTTAAATGGGGACTTGTACACTTTAAATCTTGAGAGAGCTTGGCACAGGCAAATAAGTAGTCAAGCTCAATGAGTGCGCTTTGAGCTTCCTTGATTCGGTCCGCAATTTGAGCAATTTTACGACTAAGTTTAGTAAGGATTCTATGTACTTCTTGCTTAACCTCTGCTTGTGCCATACGCAAGCGATTATTTGCTTCTACAACCACCTGTGGCTCAATAAAAACCGTTGCTCCAGAGCTTGACCAACCGTGAACAATCCCTTCTACATGTCGTTTGTGACCAGATTTGATGGGTAAAACATAACGATCTTCTCTTAGGGTATAAAATTGATCCTGCAGCATGCCACTCACCGCTTCATCACTCAAAATCCCATCGATGCGATCTTTGAGTTGGCCATGCATAGCTTCAACTCGCCGACGAAGTTCAGATAGCTCGCCGCTGGCAAAATCACTGACTTCACCAGTCGCATCAAAGCTAGAACGGATTTCAACCACTAAATCTCGCTTGGAGAGAAGCCCGACGCTTAGGTCACTTAAAAGTGGGTATAGATCATTATGCTGATTAAAAAACTTGAGAGTTTCAGTCGAAGCATCCAGTAAAGAACCCAAAGCTTGCAACTCATCAGAAGCCAATACACCACCACGCTGAGCACGATTAATTGATGCGCTCAAATCACTCATTGATGAAAGTGGTGGGCAATGATCTGCATCCAAAGCGCTTCTAGCTTCGTCTACACTTTGTACCCTTTTTTGTGCTGACCTTAGTGAAGGAAGGGCTTGTAAAGCTAAGGCTCTTTCTTGCGCCGGTTCTCCTTTACAGCGCTGAGCAAGAGCCTCACACAGTCGTTCCCATTCTAAATGTCGCTGAGTTTTGAAAGGAATGTTCGATTCCAAGGGCATAGTCATGCTAATCTCCAAATCACTTACTTTGGTCTCTCATAGTTTCACGCTCCTTGAGGATGCTTCTATGGTTTTTTTGTCGCAGTATAAAATCGCTTTTTACGTTATAATCATATTATTGAGCAATCTCTTTAATGCTTGTGATCCTATTCCGCCCAGAGAAATAGAAAACACTGATGCAAGAGTGCTTCCACCTATCCCACAAGTTGAACTCGATTTCGAGCTTATTCCCGAAATGGATATGGAGATTCCAGGGCCGCTTTTAAACTCAGTTTTGCCCAACCGCTCTCCCTTGGCCGGCGGAATTCGCCTAAGAATCATTGGCGAATCCTTTAGGGCTCCTATGTATGTAAGACTCGGTGAGCAACGCTGCCTTGACTTAGTTGTAGAGAGTAATTCTCGATTAACTTGCACTGTACCAGCAGTGGAAACGCCTCAGAGTGTTGCTGTAAGTGTGGCTTGGGGACCAATTCCCAATCAAGATCCGATTCCCGATGAATCTATCGAGGAATTCGAGGGAGGACTGAGAACTTTAAACGAAGCCTTAACTTATTATGAGCCCTTGAGTGTTGATTCTTTAGAGCCAAACATTGGTCCAAGTACAGGACAAAGTGAAATCACAATCATTGGGCAAGGATTTTCAGAAACAACGGATGTTCGTTTTGGTGGACTGCCCGCTTTGGGGATCACGGTTGAAAGTACACAAGTATTAAAAGTATTGACGCCGGCTCACCCGCCGGAAGTGGTAGACGTAAGCATTAGAGATCCCGCCGGAGCAGTTCTTTTAGAAGATGCTTATACCTTTCAAGTACCTCTTGGTTTAAATGAAATTAGACCTAGTTGGGGAAGCGTCAATGGAGGAGAGAGTATTCAGCTGTATGGCTATGGCTTTACCTCCGAGAGCCAAGTGAGTTTAGCCGGCCAAAACTTAGAGATTGAGGCAGTGACGCCACCCGCCCGTATTTCAGCCATCACTGCACCATATCTTGAACCTGGTTGGGTGAATATAACGATTCAAAATAGTAATGGTGAGTATCAAAAGGATCGTGCCTTTCTTTATTTAGCTGATGAGCTAGGACCCTTTGAGGTTTATGGGGCAATCCCCAATCAACTGCCCAGTGATCGTGGGGGAGAATTCATGATTGGCGGGAATGGCTTTGATGAAAATACTCGGGTGACCATGGAAGGGAATGAACTTAATTGTCAATTGGTAACAGCGCAAAGACTTAATTGCTTTGCTCCTCGGCGAGCTGCCGGTGATGTACAGGTGATTGTTTGGCAGGATCTGCTTAATAAGCGCTTTACCTTAAGCTACTTTAATCCACTAGAACTCTTTTTTGTAGAACCGGATAGAGCAGCTCAATGCGGTGGTGCTCTCATTCACGTAAGAGGTCGTGGCTTTACACCGGAAACTCAATTTTATTTAGGTGATCAGTTGGCGAGTATCTCTCGCTATGTCTCCGATGAAGAACTTTGGTTTGAAGCACCAGCTCATCCTCCGGCATTGGTTGATATTACTGTCAGAGAAAGAGACCAAGAAGTTTATCAACCCGAAAGTTTCAACTATTTTGATCCTATGGCTTTGTATGGAGGCTCTTGGGGGGAACGTATTGAGAATGCGGTCAATGTAACTGTACTTAATATTTACGATTTTAGTCCTGTTCCAGAGGTAAGAGTTGAAGCAAGAGTCTTTGATGAGGTTGCTTCTATTCCTTTACAAAGTGGACTGACCAATGAAGATGGGCAAGTGACTTTAAGTCTAGAAGAATTAGATCCTCCATTGCATCTAAATATCGCTAAATCAGGCTTTGAAGTGCAGACTGTCGAAAGAGTGGTCAGTGAAAATCTTACGGTTTTACTATTTCCCTTTACTCCACCTGAAGGAGAAAGCGAACCACCACCTCCACCAGAGCCGGTTACAATTCAAGGTATGCTTTCCGGTCTAAGCGAACTTGAAAAGCCTCCCGAACCGGGAATGGTCTTACGAGCCTTTGTAGATGTGTCTCATTCAGGCATGTTGAATCGAAGCGTGAATCCTACTCCGGCACCAATTGGTATTTTAGCTGAAGATGGCCCTTTTCATATTATTACCCGCCCCGGTCAAATGGCTTTGATCGCTACCGCCGCCTATGTATCAGCAAGTGAGTTAGCACGTTATGAGCGGGGTGAAGTGAGCTATTGGTTTATGCGTAAATCAACCTATCCGATAAAGATGGGAATTATTCGCTTTTTAAGTCTTAGCCCTGGTGCGGAAATTAATGGTTTATCTTTAAATCTTGATCATGACCTCAATCAAATTGCCGATGTACGCTTACTCAATCCACCTAGTGGAGCTGGCACTATTTATACTGACAGCTTTGGCGAAGTTTTATCGGTAGAAGATGAGTTTGAAGTACGTGCCTTTCTTGATTTGGAGGGTGATGGTTATTGGGAACTTGATGTACAGGGTCTATCGACTTTACCGACCATGAATCTATCGGCTTTACCTAAGTTAGATGAATGGAGCGACGCACCAAGCTTATTATGGTTTGCCCGCTCAAGAGTGCATCCAAACGGAGTTAATAGCTATGCCGAGCATCAGCAAAGTAACCTAAATCAAAGTGTGGAGATTGGGCCATTTGTGGAAGCAGCTAGGTTAATAGAACGAGCCTCTGGGGATTCAATCGCCACCGGTGAGACCATACGCTGGGAACCATGGCCAGGCGTTGAAGGACGGCCCACAGAGCCAGCACAGGCCACCACAATTAGGTTTTATCAAGCGGGCTTACCCGTTTGGGGCTTTACCTTACCTGGAGGGATTAATGAACTGAGTATTCCACCACTGCCACCTTCTGAAAGCGGTGCAGGTGCGTCACCTGGCTCAATTTATGTATCTATCGAGCCCATGATCAGTGCGCAAGGCTTGGATTACCAAGATTACAATCTGCTAGATATCAACAACGCAAGTAGCTTTTCAACAACTCGTTTCGAGATTATGTATGATCCCTGATGATCAGCAAAGACCAAGTCTTTCACCAATACTCGACCTAAAGATGCCATCCGGATCCCATTGATCTTTCACTTTTTTCCAGTCGGCCCATTCGGGATACATGGCTTGGAAATGCTCTTTTGATAAACGAGCATCCTTTCCTAAGTACACTCGTCCACCTGCCTTGATCACGATTTGATCTAAGCGATTAAAAAGATCGAGTAGCTCTTGACCATAATTTGGGAAATCTAAGGCTAAAGTCACACCGGGAGCAGGAAAGGACAAGCCTTGGTGTTGGCGTTCACCAAACTCTTTAATTACCGCCAAAAAAGAGCCCATTCCACTTTGAGTAATCTCATTTAAAATAGAGCGAATGGCATGATTATCCTCTGTCTTGGGTACCACCATTTGGTATTGTAAAAAGCCTCGTCGTCCATAAATCCGATTCCAATTTTTGACAAAGTCTAGTGGAAAGAAAAAGGGTTCATATGAGACAGTTTGATGCAAGTCGGCTTTTGGGTGCTTTCCGTAGTATAAGGCATTAAAGGCTTTGATCGACAGAGGATTGAGCATAAGGTTTGGCATACTAAAAGGGACATTGAGTATAGGAGAAATCGCTTGGGCGATTCGTCCTAACGCTCGTGGTTTTGGGCTTTCATTACAGTGCCGACCTCGCATAAAAATCCCTCGCCCCATCGCAGACCCTTTAGCCACACAGTCAATCCAACTGACCGTATGCGTAAAGTGACTGCTTTCTGAGCTTAATTCAAAAAAGTGATCAAGGTTCTTGACCTTAATCGACTCCATCTTAATACCGGGGCCAGCAACAGGAGTGAGCTTTAATTCCATACTTAAAATCAAGCCTGTTAACCCTAAACCGCCCACAGTGGCCCAAAATAATTCCGAGTTATGATCTGCATCACAGTAGATAAGTTCTCCGGAGGCAGTAAGGATTTCAACCTTACGTACATGATCAGCAAAGGTTCCGTCATGATGGTGATTTTTACCGTGAATATCATTGCATAATGCACCACCAACCGTGACAAATTGAGTGCCTGGTACAACAGGAGGAAAAAAGCCCAATGGTAAAAACTTTTGAATTAACTCATAAATCGAAACGCCGGTTTCACAGTGCACCCAACCGCTTTCTTCATCAAAGTTTAAGATTCGATTAAGCTGACGAGAATGAAGTACTCTTCCTCCTTGAGCCGGTAAGCAAGAATCACCATAACTGCGCCCATGCGCGTAGACTAGACCATGACTGCGCTCGTGAATAAGGTCTTGAAAACTAGCTTTAAAAGCATCCATTGTTTCAGAGTGTGTACTTAAAGCTCGTAGCTTGGGATAGCGACCCCACCCACAAATATTTTCAGTTTTCCAGGTCGAAGGTGATTGAGTTTCAGACTTTTCTAAGTGGGTATTCATTATATTTTCCTTATCGGAAGATGATTAGCCTTGGTTTAAACGCCTTAGCGTAAACTTTCAGCATGCTTATATGATTTAGAGTATTTAGTGAGCATTAAGTAGCATTTCAGTACTTTGGATACCAATGTTCTAACAAAATGATCATTATTCTGCTAAAGTGATCCGCTGATAAATTACTTTTCAATTTTGGGGAAACTTGATGACTCAAGAGTTTTCATTTACACAATTAGGCCATGATCTGTACTTGGTGTGGATGAGTTTGGCTCCACTTCTCTTGGTGGGAGCGATTTTATCAAGTATTTTACATATCATCTTACCACCAAACTTTATTCGTAAGGCACTCAGTGGTCGTCAAGGTGTTTTAAAAGCCGTTTTAATTGGCGTTCCTCTACCTTTATGCTCATGTGGTGTAATTCCGACTGGTTTAGGCTTAAAACGTGATGGCGCAAGCGATGGCGCAACCGTGGGCTTTTTAATCAGTACACCACAAACCGGTGTTGACTCCATTTTGGTCAGTGGTTCTTTGCTTGGCCTTCCCTTTGCGATTTATAAGGTTTTGGCGGCTGCTATTACAGGCATTTTGGGGGGGCTAATAACCGAACATTTCACTCCACAGGTTAGCTCAAATGAGGATCAGTCTAGCCAAAGCTCGTCATGCGCAACTCAAGACCGGTCGACAGCAGCAGAGCAAGCGGGCACAAAATCAAGTCTAAGCAAGGCCTTAACACATTTTGATGAGGTGATTGAGCCAATTTGGTTATGGGTCATAATTGGCGTTTTTGCTTCGGTGGCTATTCAGTATTTGATTCCAAGTGAGTCACTCAGTAGTTTAAGTGGTTTTTCTTTATTTCTGCCTTATTTAATCACTTTAGGCATTTCCTTGCCCTTATATGTATGCGCAACTGCATCAGTACCGATCGCTGCAGCCTTAGTGGCTCAAGGCTTTCCAATCGGTGTTGCTTTACTTTTTTTGATGGCGGGTCCGGCAACCAATGTTGCTACTTTAGGCGCTGTTCTCAAAGGTTTGGGTAAAAAAGCTTTTGTAATCTACCTCAGTACCTTAATTGTTGGCTCAATGCTGTTTGCACTCAGTCTTGATCTACTTTTGGCGTGGAAGGCACCCGAAAGCATTTTACAGCAAGCAAGCCACCAGCACCATTTTGCATGGTGGGAACAAGTCTTAGCAGGTATATTAGCACTCATATTCATCAAATATATTCTACAATACTTAAAGCTCGTTTTAACCAAGATGACCCGTCGGCAAAATGTAGAAAATGGTCAAGCTTTCCAAGAGCAACAGTTAGCTGTATCCGGACTTACCTGCCAAGGGTGTGTGCGCCGTTTAGAGGGAGCTTTATTACAAAAAAAGGGAATTGTTGCGTGTAAGGTGAATGAGCAACTCGATGAACTTACTGTGAATAGTGATCTTAGCCTTGATGAGATTAAGTCACTTGTTAAAGAAGCAGGATATGAGGCACCTTAGTTAACCCTTATCTTTGACTTAGCAGAGTGCTTTACTCAGATGATCCAATAAGGTCTGTATATGCTTAATATTTATCTCGTACCCAAGCGTCAAAGTGGCTATATTCCCACAGAAAAACAGATTAAGCGTTGGTTAATAGAACTCAAAAGTGCTGAACTTGCTCAGGACTTAAATCATCAGATAGATCTTAAGCTTGAGCAATTCCATGTCACAAAGGAACTCTGCTTGGAGTTTGCTTCTGGCTTAAATGTGTACCATCTTTATAATCAAGATGCGCATGATGATTTAATGCCGGCAGAACTCTCGTTTGAAGCCTTAAGTTTAAACATTACTTCGCATGCTACTTTGCTGCCACTTGACGAAATGGAGTTCGAGGCTATTTGCCCCCAATGTGAAGATCAGATTTTGGAGTCAGACCTAGACATTGCCATTGCCAAACTTGATCTATTTCCACTTTCCAAGATTCAAGTGTCTTGTCTATCCTGCCAAGATGAATGGCCATTGAAGTCTGTAGTATTTGAGCCAGAAATGAGTTTTGCTAAGTTTTGGATTCGTCTTCAACAAAGTGCCTCTACTCGTCTTAATCACACCGTTATTAAGGCTTGGGAGAATAGTTTGGGCTGTGAGTTGCTACAATTAAATGCTCAATTTGATGACTGTGAGCCCTTTGAGTCAAATTGGCATCCCGAGTTTAGTGTCGAGGCGACGCCCTACAGCAGTCAAGGACGTAAAGCATATCGACAGGCTCGTTGGGCTAAAAAGCAACCTAAAAAGCAATCTGGTGGTAAACTCGCTAGTCATTCAAATCGTAAGTCTAAAAACAACAAAAGAATGAAAAGCACTGATCAGATTCGGAATCGTTTTTAGGTATGAATCAGCGATGCGGTAAGTAAGGGGTAAAAAATGGAAGATATGCGCTTAATTAGAGCCGGCATAGATATCATAGCTTTAGCTCGCTTGAGTAGAGTGCTTAAACGTAATCCACGTTTTTTTTTACCCCTATGTTCAGCACAAGAAAAACCGGAACTTTGTTCTGATCAATATGAGGGATTATGGCGAGCCGCCTGCCTTTGGACAGTCAAAGAAGCGACTGCAAAATGTTTGGGCACAGGTTTTTGGCGTCAAAATGTTGAATGGCCTGATGTCATCGTACAAGATATGAACTTTGCTCCTTTGCACCATCTTGCACAGCAAGACTTGGACTTTGCTACTTTAGATACAGCTTTAGATACAGCTTTAGATACAGTTTTAGATACAGTTTTAGATACAGTTTCAGATACAACTCGTACAAAGACAATCCAAGTGAGCATTCAACTCAGTGGCACAGCGCAAAAGCTTTTTCCTCATGCCGTTTTCAAAGGTCACTTTGAACTCTTTACAAGTTCATCCCTAAAAAGTCAGGCTCATGCTTTGGCGACAAATATGTCATCAAGAATAGATGAATTAAGCACAGCACAGCTATATGCTCTTGCACGAGTAGAAATGTATCAATACTGATTAAAGCTTCTAGGTGAGCACTTACTTTATGAAATCTGCAACATGAAACATATTAGCAACATCAAATGGAGATTTGAGTTTACAAGTGCCACAGAGCCTTTGTTCATGATGAAAAAGCTCTTTACCCCACAATTAATCAGTGAACTTAAGGCCCAAGTTTCAAATATTCAGCAAGCACCAAATATTCAAAAAACTCGGGACATACCAACCAATGATTTATTTAGATTTTGGTTTGCTTCAAATCTCCAAAACATAAAACACTCACAGCATTTAAGCTCTCAGCACATTCAGCCAACAAAAGCTCGGTCAATATGCCTAGAGTTCATACCGCTTGAGAGCACAAAACTTAATCAAGACATGATTCAAAGCATCAGTCAAAAACTAAAAGAACAAGGGTGGATTAGGTTTAAACTCAGAAAACAGGAGGCTCTGACTCCGCTGTTCTCATGGCGACAATGCCTTTCTTTAGACTTATTAAACAGACCGTCCTCAACACCCTCAAAACTTAGCCCATATGTAGAATCTAGTTTAACATCTTTAGAGATTATGTGCCATTTTATGGGCCCACATGCTGAATGTGAAAGGGCCTTAACCAAGGCTTTAAAAATTGCTCAAACTAAGCTCAGTGAAGCCTCCTCAGTTTTTCAACTGCAGACTTTAAGTGCTGATGTTGATGCAGATGCAGATGCTGATATTATGGTCACAAGAGTATCAACAGGAATGCCTGCAAAATTGTCAGCAAAACTGTCAGCAAAACTGCAGATATTTAGCTTTGTATTTAGCAAGGTTGACTATTACTTTTGGGAGTACTTAAAGACTCAACAAAACTTCTCTATCGAGCTCATTTATCCAAGCATTCATCATACGGATGCAGGGATTGCCCAGTGGTGCCAAACATATCCAGACTTGGGGCAGTGTATTTGGACAAGTGCAAGTTTAAATATACATATTCCCTCTCAAGAGTCAGCTTTTAAGGAGTCTCAAGATCAAACGATTTTAAGAGAAACTCTTAAGGCCAACCATGAAACTAAAGATTGGTTAGCTTTAAAGCAAAAGCAACCTTTGCGATGGACACAAGAGAGGCCAATTCATGCTTTACATGAACTTGATGCTCTACTTATCACAGATAATTTTGTTGATGCTTTAAGGGAGTACCTGTTAAGCCTACCTTTAAACTACCGTCAAGTGTACAGTATTGCGCTGTTAGAGATTAATCAAAGTTCTTATTATTTGATGAGATTAAGCCAAAGAGCAAAGATTGAAGATAAAGAGGCACAGCAATATGGCGTGTCTAAGTATTGGACTCTTGAACATATTCAGCTTTTTAAATCGTTTATACAAGAGCTCAAAGAGATTGAAAGTGATGGTAAAAAGGTTGGGGATTCACGCATTATTGCTAAGAAAGTACTACTTTTTAGGCAAGTTGCTCGACAGCCCCTTGTTTATCTCTCGCTTGAAGCAGAATTAAAACCCAAGTTAGATGATCAAGGTTTACTTAAGCGAGTTTATGCACAAGTATATACCCAATCGAAAGATTCATTGGAGCGGTTATATTTACTGAGCCCACAGTTAGCTCCGCAAATAAAAAGAATGCAAATCACAACAGAAACTTCCGAATCTTTGGTGACTTTTACTGAATTAGATAAGCCTACTTTTTATCATGCAGAGGACTTTCCTTTGATTTTGCAGCCCAAGCGTTTAGCAAACATTCAGCAGTGGTTTGATGAAGCTTTTCTTTCACTCACTCCAGAAGCTTTTGATGAGTAACGACCATGCCAATAAAAAGTGATGACGTATGATAAGTGATTACCAACTCTTGTACGGCATACGTGATAAGGCGCCATTGAAATAACGAGGGTCATCGCTGACTTCTGCACCAATCCAGCTAGGTTTATCAAAACTTTCATCTTCTGATCCAAGTTCAATTTCAGCAACAACTAAACCGGCATTATCACCTTCAAAGCGGTCAACCTCCCATATATGTTCGCCTTGCTTGATTTTCCATCGTTGCTTGCTAATAATACCACCTTCACAAAGAAGTAATAAAGCTTCTGCTTCTTGTACTGGAATTTCGTATTCAAACTCTTGTCTTGAGATGCCAACAGTCTTCCCTTTAATGGTAATAAAGGCTTGATCTCCATATGTCCTAACCCGAGCTGTTGCTTGTTGACCTCTCGCAAGATAGCCTTGCTTGATCTGAGTACCTGCCCCCCATGATTTGAATGGTGCGGATTGAACTAAAAACTTACGCTCAATTTCTATGCCCATATGTAGACTCCATAGTTGAGTAATGTCGTAAAGAATACCATGTGGTATGACTTATCATGTTTTGAACACTTTGGATTGTAAATGAGTCAAGTGCTAGAATAAGCAATAAAATAAATGATAGAAACACTGATCATAGAATGAGCTTCTACATTGCATACAATAAGCTAGTGTATTCTTAGTATTCCTTGCTCACTTAAGGTCGTGTTTACACTAGGTTCTATGTTGCTTCTTTGCCTAAAGCTTAACTTTTGGGCTTGCTTTTGCAGATAAGTCTTAGAGAGCCATGAGCCACGCCACTGCATAACCTGTTGTTGCTGATCAGCTTGTTTGAGGATGACAATTAAAGGCAAAGATAGATTTTGAGCATCTGTTATCACATTCCTGTGAGTCAAACCGCTGCTTTTGGCCTGATCTTTTACTAAAGGCAGTACATCATCCAAAGGGATTTGGCATGGTAAGGATGCACACTCTCCATAACTAATCATCTGGCTATGTGGTGCATGACCTAGCCATAATTCGTAGTGCGAAAGTTGTTGGTTGAGCGGGTGATTTGCTTGTTTCATAGACTCAATCATTAAATAGGAGATCGTACTCTGATACTTCGCTCGCTTTTGAGCTTCAATAAACTGTATCTTAAGTGTTTTTTGAGCGCCTTTTTGTGAACATAGTTCTTCTCGAGAGTTGAACCAATACCAAAAATAACGACGTTGGCGACTTAGATCTTCAATCTGCCTAAGCCATGTGTCAAAAGTTTGACTCAGTTGCTGATCGCCATGATCTTCACCCAATGTACAGATAAAACTATCCAAAAAGTCGGCAAGATCAATCCCAATTGCGCCTACATCATTCCCCATATCAATTCGATTCGGTAATTCATGAATCAATGTATTCATAATGAGGAGTTCGCCCCATTCAGAGTCAGCACTAGTCAAAAGTTGGTACATGGCCCAAAGTAAGGAAGATACGAGTTCTTCATGATGCAAGGCACTTAAACTCATAAGATCGGAAGTCGAAGCAACCGGAGCAAAAGTCCCCCAAGTCATGGGCATGCCATTGAATAGGTTGCGCTCTAAATCAACAACCCATGGATCCGGAAACATCCAATCAACAATGACCGGATCTCGTAAAACTAAAGCTGACCAAAAATACGCAATGCCCTCACCATAAGCCAAACTCGGATGAACGGCTCGGCCTCGATGTGGACCACCAGGAGAATCATCTACACTCCAACGATCAGTCAAAAAATGACCCATTTCATGCAGGATGATATGGTCATCATAATGATCGGGATCTTCAACTTGACCCCCTAAGCGTATATTGTCATTTGAATAGCAAGAACCGCAGGAAACCGCTTGATCTAAGTCCCATAAAATAGTGAGTTTTGGCGCAATAAAATCACTGTAGTGTCTAATGTGTTCAAAGCCGATTGCTGTGGCACTTAGGATATTAAAGGCGGCACTCAAATGTCCTTCTTCGGGGCTTGTTACAGAAAGGAAAGGTAGAGTAACAAGTTCGTCTGGTAGCCATGGTTGGGCCGGTTTAGGCTCAAGCTTAAATTGCGTAAGCGGAAGTTCAACCTCGAGTTCATATAGACTGCTTTGATTTCTTGATCTTACCTCAGCCTCATGCCCCTCTAAGGTATTTTGTATGCTATATGCACGAAAGAATAACTGAAGATTTTGATGATCAAGTTTAGAGGTCAGTTCGGCTAGGGGTGGATGCCACCAAGACAGTCTGAAATTTCCCTCAGTATCGGTATATCTTTGATCAAGAGTATATTCTTCGGAAGTGCCATCTGCTAAAGATACTCTCTTGATAAGTTCTACTTTAACTTGAGGAACGGGGCGAGTTGTATGGAGGCCCTCATAGCCGCTTTCATCATATAGACGATCAGTGAATAAAAGTTCGCCTTTAACCAACCACAGAACCTCGTTTGTAGCATCAACTAAGGATGGAGGCGTTCGACGTAATTGGGATCGCTGTTGAATGAGCTTAATTTCTTTGTTTGAAGTTTCTTTTGTTAAAATCTTTTTGTCCAAAAACAGATTTGAAGACAGTTTAGAAGATGTATCATTTGATAAATGATCTTCTCCACAACCCAAAAGACAAGTGAACGCATAAGTACAAAGACAAAACTGAAGGAATAAAAAAAATGTGCTATTCAGCAAAGGTCTTATGATAGATACTTGCATTGGTTTTCTTTCATTTATGTAAACCAAAGACGTACTTCCTCTCCGCCATTGATTGTTTATTACTTGCGATAAACCCTATAGTTAAAAATCTTTTTAATACTGTATTTAGCGAGGTCTAGGCTGTTAAAAGCTTTCCCGCATAGACTGTAGCTAAGTTTCTTATCTAAACACAAGTTAGATCATCTAAAGACATGAATGACAAGCCCCCCTTAAATGATGAAGAGATGATCGAGGCCAAGGTTCGTTATGTAACCTTTCGTAGTTCGGATAGCGATTTTGCGATTTGTTCAATGGATCGCTTGGATCGTAAGGAAGCGATTACGGCTTTAGGCCCTCTTAAGCACTTTCATCCTGGTGATCGTTTAAGCTTATTGGGTCGCTTTGATACCCATGGGAAATATGGTCTTCAATTTAGAGTGCACATGGCTTCTGCAATCGCTCCCAAAGATGAAGAAGCGATTCGTGAATACTTGATCAATGCTAAAATCAAAGGCATTGGGCCACGAAGGGTTGATAAGCTTTTAGATCACTTTGGCGATCAAACACTAGTGGTGATTGCGCAAGAACCCGAAAAACTGAAAGATTTACCTGGTTTTGGAGAGGGGGAAATTAAAGCGCTCCAACAACTCGTGCAGGATCAAACTCAACGCCAAGAAGTCATGTTATTCTTATATGAACTTAAGCTAAGTGCAGTACTTGCGGCGAGAATCTGGGCAACCTATCAAGAGCGGAGCCGAAGTCTTATTGAAGAAAACCCTTATTTATTAATCGATGATATCGACTTCTACACCTTTGAAATCGCTGATGCTGTCGCTCAGAGATTAGGGTGGAAAGGTGATCGAATAGAGCGTTCAGAAGCCGCTTTACACCATCATTTAACCCGAGCTTATGAAGAAGGTCATGTATGCCTTCCAAAAGAGGTGCTCCTTTCAGTGACAGCACAGCAAATTGCTTCAAAAGAGAGGGCAGAAAGGGCTTTGGATTTACAATGTAAAGCTGGGGATTTGTGTGAAAGAAGTTATCAGGAGCAAATCTTTGTTTATCGCTCTGATATGAATGATTTAGAACAGGAAATCGCTCAAAAAATCGAAGTCAGAGTTAAGCAAAAAAGTAAAAAACTTTCCTATGATTTAGCTGAAATCGAAGCGGATTGTGAAATCAAACTGGCCGAAGCCCAAGCCCAAGCCTTAGAACAGGCAAGCCAAAAGAGTATGTTACTGTTAACCGGTGGACCAGGAACCGGAAAAACCACTACGGTCAAAGCGCTTTTATCAATGTTTGAGCATCATGACCTCAATGTTCAACTGGCGGCACCAACCGGTCGAGCTGCCAAAAGGCTGAGTGAAACAACCGGAGAAGAAGCCAAAACGATACATCGCTTACTGGATTATCAACCTCAAGAGGAAAGTTTTCGTCGCGGTGCTGATCATCCCTTAGAATGTGATGTGGTACTCATTGATGAAATGTCTATGGTGGATATATTTTTATTTGCTGCTTTGATGAGGGCGCTTCCCAAAAAAGCGCGCTTGATCTTAGTGGGTGATGCCAATCAGCTACCCTCGGTAGGTCCTGGAAGAATCTATCATGACTTATTAGTTTCTGAACAAGTGCCCAAAGTGACCTTAGATCAAATCTTTAGGCAGGCTCAAGAAAGTCAGATTATTCTCAATGCCTACAATATTTTAAATGGCTTACCCCTTGTGTCAGCCCCCATGGAACCATTACCGGATTTCTTTGAAATTTCTGCGCGAAATAGTGAGCATGCGGCTCAATTGATTCAGCAACTTGTCAAAGAAAGAATTCCTGATCGATTTGAGATCAAGCCCAAGGATATACAAATCATTACGCCAATGTATCGTGGTCATTGTGGAGCTGATCAATTAAATATCAAGCTACAAGCTCTGCTTAATTCCAAAGGAAAAGCGGTTAAAGCACAGTCGAATCTTAGAGTGGGCGACCGAGTCATGCAACTCAAAAACTTCTATGACAAAGACGTATACAACGGCGATATGGGGATTATTATCACTCGTTATGATGGTGGGGCTGTTGTGGATTTTGGTGGACGTATTGTCAATTATACCAAAGAAAATATGCATATGCTCACCTTGGCCTATGCTTGTTCAATCCATAAAAGTCAGGGGAGTGAATATCCCGCAGTGATTATACCTGTTGTCGAGGAACACTGGTCTATGCTCCAAAGAGATTTACTATACACAGCAGTCACCCGTGGACAGCGTTTGGTGATTTTAGTGACTACACCACAAGCCTTGTATCGAGCGGTCATGAATCAAGCCAGTCATCAAAGATATACTCTTTTAGGAGCGCGTTTGGCCAAGCTTATTCATAAGGTTGCTTTGTGATGTGCATTCTCACCACCGCACAGAACGTCAGGCAAAGCATTAAGCAGGTTTTAAACATATGTACTTATTTGGCCTTGAGTAGTTTTCTGTTTACAACAATCACTTATGCAAAGAACTCAAAAAGTCCAAAATCAGTGGCTAAAACTTCGGCTCAAAATACTAAGCTAAGTTCAGCTGCTATTGTCACTAATACAAAAAAAAAGATCATACCTAGTCCACAAACTCTAAGTAAACGAAGAAACCAGCCAAGATTAAAAGCTAAGCCGGAAGTACCCGTTAACATAGGCAGACTAAGCGATACTTTAGTGGCCCTATTTCCTGGTGCCCTAGTTCATGGAGCAGGACATTGGTATCGAGGTGACTTCAAGTCGAGTCAAAGGATTATCTTTTTAGAAGGTGTCAGTTTGTTAGCTTTGTTAAGTGCATATAGTATGGAGCAAAGTTTAGATCAAGACACAGCTTTTAATCGGTCGAGCACTCAATGGTTATATCATATTGGTGGTGTACTTTTTGTTAGTACTTGGTTTGCTGATGTCATCGGCTCTTTTAGAGGTGATCAGTATTATAGTAAACGTAAGTACCAGGGGATAAACTCTCGTTTTTCTACCGGATATCGCTACCAAAATGATCCTCAAAGGTCTTTTAATCATCATTTAATTGCTCAGTTAGATTTTGACTATCGTAAATGGCAATTCGATTTGGGCTTAGATTGGGAGTCGAATGCTAAACTTGCTGGATTATATGGTTCTATTCAGCATCAAAGCTATAGTCATTTAGCTCAAAACAGCTTACATCCGTCTTTTGTAAACCTAGGTGTATTCACCAAGCGATGGGTTTGGTTGCAAGAAGGGCTGACTCAATGGCTTGTGTCTCCATTTGTTTATGGTGGGCTTTCCCTTGATTTGTTATCTAGGGGACTCAAATCATTTACTTTATTTCATAAGTTTAGCATAGCATGGGAACAATATATACTTTCTCCCATTGCTTCTTTGCCTAATAGCGAGGCAACAATTAGAGCCTTTCCCTTAATTTTAGATAGTGGCTTAATTTACTCGTTTCATGATGACTTTAGTTTAAGCGTTTCAATCATGCAGGATAGTACTCAAGATATTCGACCGCTCAACGAAAATCATGTTTTTTGGCGAAGTGAAATGAAAGTTAGGCAATCTGAAAAGCTTGATTTAAAAGCAGATTTTATGCTGGGAGAGGATTGGTCAATGTGGATTACATTGAGCTTTAAGCTTGGGAAGAAAACATGATACCTAAGCTTATTAAGATCATGTTTTCAAGCATTAGTCATAGTCGATCGATAACTGTACAAATGACTATTTTACTGCTCGTATTTGCTTTGAATGCCTGCAATGATTCTAAGGATGAACTTGCCACTCAACGTATTAGCTTTAAGAACTCAGTGACTCAGGTTTCAGGCGGAGCGTTTCGTGAGATTAAACGACAAGAAGCCGTGGTACCCAACTTAGACCTACATCTACATCTAAGTTCTATAAATGCTCAAATAGAAACAGTGATTGATTCTTGCCAAGCCATTAATTTGAACTTTTATATGGCCAAAAATAGCGCCAACTTTCATTTGAACATACGTATTTATCAAGAGCTCAACGCCAACACTGATCCTTTACAACAAACAAGCAATGATTATGTGCGTTTTGAAGGTGGCGTATTTCAGGCTCTTTCCTCGGCTCAAAGCTTATCTCTGAGTGATTATACACCAGTGATTATACACTCAAGTGATGCTGAAAATGATAATGATCTTGCCAATGATCTTGCCAATGATCTTGCAAGTGGTCACGAAATGATCGAGGAAACGCCTACAGCGGCTTGGCAATTCAGATTTAATCAAGATGGAAAGGTATTTCAGATTTTGCCGTTGGAAAGAGCTGTTTCTAATGCGACAGCAATTGAAATAGACTCAGCAATAGTAGCAAATGATACAGAGAGAAATGTGATCAGTAGCTGTATCAAGCAGAGTGAGCAAACAAACTCAGGACGTTTATTAGTAAGGCAGAGCTTAAGTTACGACAGTAGAGAAGATTTTTATTTAGCCCTTACACATGGTCCCCAAAATAGCTTAGAATTTAGTGATTTACTCAATCGTCTTACCCAAAAAGTACAAAGTGAATTAGAAACCCAACTTGATGGCTTATTTATTTTTCATAATCCAACTGATTTAGCGCAGGTGAGTACAAGTAGAGCCTTGCTAAAAAGAGTTTTAGATCAACTCCCCATTTTTACTTGGGCCTTGCCATCTGAATTGGATAGAGAGTTTGATGAACTTCAAGGTTGGCAGTTACTTTTTGCTAATGAAAACTTTGCTTCAGACTTTCAAACCATCCGTTTGCTATTTATGGACAGTACTTTACTACACCTAAATCAAAGTCAGTTAGATCAACTTGATCGGTGGTTATCTGATCAGGCTTTGTCATCTATTACAGCGATTGATGTTCACACTAGAGCCTTAGTGTCCTTGCGTTCATTTTCAAATCCAAACTCTGGGCAAGAACTGTCGTATCAGCAAGATGCTTTAAGAACTCTTAATCGTCTGCGTAAAGCACATATGACACACCAATTTATAGGTGTTGAAAGCTTTAATGAGCCCATAGGAGAGGCCGGCCAAAGCCATTTGGGCACAAAGATTTTAGCCATTCCTAAAAAGAATAAAGCTTTAATCTTAAAGATTCCTCATTCCTGCCCTTTAGACATACTGGGTGAGGCTTGCTTTAACCCTCTATACTTAGAGTTTTAGTTTACTTTGTAGATGTGAACTAGCAACCAAACTCAATAAGTAGAGTTTTCCGTAAAAAGCTTAATTACAAGCCGACGATTAAGTCGATTATAAGCCGCTACTCCCAAAGCCCTGTTGCCCTCGATGAGTTGTAGATAGCTCTTGGGCCTGAACTTCAGTAAATTGACAACTCAACAAGGGACGAAGAACAAGTTGAGCCAAGCGACATCCAACTAGAGATTCAGCTTGCTCATCAGCTTGTTCAGCTAATCCAAGATACAGTAAAGGCATTTTCAAGGTTCCTCGATAATCCGGATCAATCACTCCGATCGCATTGGGAAGAATAAAGCCGGTCCAAGCCAAGCTAGAGCGAGCAATCAATTCAAAATAATATCCGGGTGGAGGCTCAACTGATACTCCAAAATCAACCATAAAGGTCTGTGTATTAGGATGTGCTTTGTCGGCACGGGAAATAGACAAAACTGTCAAATCATAGCCAACATCATTAGTTCTTGCTCGTGTGGGGAGAACTGCATTTTTCTGCAAAGCACAGTTTGTGTTAAGATTTTCCATAGCTAGAGCCTTGATTGGATTAGTATTAGAGTTAAATTGATACACACATTAGCATACAAGAGCTTACATGGATGAAAAAAATAAGTCAAAAATGTCCCATAAAAGTATGCAAAAGCGTTGACAGTTAAGGTACTTCGATCTAGCCTAATTTTAGTCTTGGATATAGGTAGTAAAGTTATAACTTCCATATCTCAAAATCTTGCCACCTAAATGGCCGCGCATGATGCGCGCCGAGCCCAAACCTCAAGGAGCGAACAATGGGTCTCTATATCAATACAAACTTGAGCTCACTCAACGCACAGCGTCAGCTCACTTCAACTTCAAGCAGCTTGAGCCGTTCATTCGAGCGTCTTTCATCAGGTCTTCGCATCAATGGTGCTCGTGATGACGCTGCTGGTCTTAGCATCACAACTCGTTTCACAGCTCAAATCCGTGGTTTGAACCAAGCTGTTCGTAACAGTAATGATGGTATCTCTCTTGCACAAACTGCTGAAGGTGCTCTCAACGAGACCACTAACATTCTTCAGCGTATGCGTGAGCTTTCTGTACAAGCTGCCAATGACACCAACAACGACAGCGATCGCGCTTCACTTCAAGCTGAGGTTGCTCAACTTAAAAGCGA
>CAKZRU010000162.1 GCA_937146725.1 uncultured Myxococcales bacterium | reverse complement strand
TTGCATATCCTCAGTGCGGTGAAAAGTTCCTAGCAAACCGCCAGCTAAAACCTCCGCAACTTCAACCTGATCAGACTCCGCTCCACCTAAAGCATAGACAAACACCTTATCAGCAGGTAAGCCACTGGCTTCTTGAGGTGTAGCCTTACTGACTTTGAGTTGGCTACGTGCTGCCCCCAAAGCTGAGTTTTGTTCTCGAACCGGACTAAGCGCATGCTGACGCTCTTGGCTAATGTCAATGGAAAGTACTTCATAGCCATCACTGAGCACACCATCTGCAAAACCGCCAACAACATACAAGTGATATAGGTTTGAGTTATTTGGGTCGACAGCCAATGTCGTACCATGCTGATATCGTGTGCTATTGAGTTGACCAACTGTTTGCCAATTACCTAGTTCACCGATATTCAAGGTACGTTTGTTTGATAAAGGTTGGACGCCAGCATCAAACCATTCAAGTTGATTAGCAGGCACTTCCGCAACTAATTCCTCTACGCCAAAGAGCAGATTCGGGGTTGGACTGCGATAGATTCTGTAGGCAACAGCATCGTTTAATCCAAGCCAAGTCAACTTAAGCCTGACACCAATAGGGATGTTAGGAATGAATACGGGTTGAGGTTCCGAGGGTAAACTCTCTCCATTAGGATTATTAAGGTCATTGGCATCATACACGGCCGAAACTCGATAATAATATATGCCTGAATCTAACCCTTGGATATTTGGATCAAACTCAAAGTCGACTTGGTCGATTGTAGGCACATATAAAGGATCCAAGATTTCAGCTCTGATAATTTGATCTGTGGCTTGATTTGTATCGGCACTAAAGCCACCCATAATATAAATAAAGCGGTCTACCGTATGGGCTTCAATGTGGGTGAGGCGCTCGGGCAGAATGGTAGGGAGTTTTTGCCAAGTTTGTAGCTCACCCAAAGCATTAATACCAATACTTAAATTATCATTGAGTGCGGTTTGGTTACTTCCTTGATCACCACCAAAAACATATAGGTAGGGCTGACCATTAGGGACCTTGGCATAGGTCACCGCTGATAGTCTTCTTGCTTCATTGACAGGCAAAGCAGGGCCTAAATTAAAGTCAACAAAGTTTCCAGATGGATTGGTTACTGTCAGTGGTGCAAAATCTGCATAAGCAGCATCACTATTGGTCACTCTTACCGAGCAGATACTTGTTGAGCTTAGGCTTGAAGTATCGATTGTTAGCTCAACTAAATTAGTATTTTGACTCACCAAGTTTGTATTAATAAAAGAGCTTGCTCCATTATCAAAGCATTCGATTCTTAGTGTAACATCTCTAAAGTGATCCCCACTGATTTGTATGGGCAGTGCTGGATTATTGGTTTCCCATGATCCCGGACTCACTGCTGCAATCTTTGGAGGAGGAAGAGCATTGACCTTAACCGCTTGTTCTAGCAGGCCCACACTACCATCGGGGTTAACAACGACAAGGTCATAATTACCTGTAGAAAAGCCTTGAGCAACCACACCTTTTAGTTCTTCAACACTGTTAAGACTTGCCGCTCTTACCTCCGCAGCTTGGGCCAAGCAGGCTCCTGATACACATGCGCTTCCTTGCACACAGTCACTGGTTTCTTGGCAAATATCTACGCAACGTCCTTGGCGACAAAGTTGATTGGAACATTCGTTATCTGCCGTACATTCATTAGCCACAGAAGGAGAAAGATAACTTCTTGGCGTTGGCACAAACCCAGCATTGACATCAGCTAGCACAGTCACAGAAGTACTGCTATTGGTCCATGCAAAGGGTGGGTCAATTTCAAGAATATTGACCGATAAATCACTTGTTACTCGCAATAAGGCGGGAGTCGTTCCTGGGCAGTCAACATCATCATAAAGGGTTAAATCATATAGACCATCAGGTAAACCAGCTGGAAGAACAAGCTTGATTAAACTGGGTTTATTTGGATCATCTGAGAACTCAAGCTCAATCGGTGGATTATTACCACTTTGAATCTCTGCCTTACTCACCGAGCCACCAAAGAGATTCCCCAAGTAGGCTGTTGCTTGTAAGCTGATACCGCTATACACAACCGGTGGATCAACAAAGAAAGGTACCGGTCCTTCTGTGACTAAAATGGGTTCACTAAAGCTCTCTTCACAGCCGCTCGCATTGCGAGCACTGAGTATATATTCTCCGGGTAGAAAGCGCGGTTGATCCTGCCTTTGCCAAATGGCATCTGCCCCCAATAAACCATTTGTATTGACAACTTGATCTGCTCGATAAGGTCCTAAGTCCACTGTCATATTAGGCTCAAAGTGATTTCCAATTAAACTGAGTGTACCGCCTTGATCACAGATTTTTCTTGGCGTGACATCATCAATAATCGGAGGCTCTGA
>CAKZRU010000161.1 GCA_937146725.1 uncultured Myxococcales bacterium | reverse complement strand
ATACCTCTCGCCAGAATTTGGATTTTGTTGCGTGATTTATTTAAAAAGTTTGGAAATGCTTAAGATTTATGGTGATTTTTTTGCTTGACTTCGATTTTAAACTAGTTAACCGAACTAAAGTTCAAGATAAATGGGATTGCTTCTAGGTCTACTCCACCAGATAGTTCTAGGAGTTCAAGTAAATCATTTTTGGTGTCAAGCACAACGTAATAGACTGTATTTGCTTGAGCATCAAAGCTCAGGTCAAGCGGACGAGGGGGTTCGCCCAAAAGGCCTAAAATACTTTGATCACAGTAGTTAGCAATGACTTGGCCTTCTATACAATTGTTTTCAAAGACATAGACCACAGGTGCAAAGTAGCTGAGTTCCGTGGTAAAGTGTACCCGTTGATCATTAGGTACAGTAAAGGCAAATACAACCTCGCTCCCTAAACCGGTTTGACTCGCTAAAATTAAGTCTGACGAAAAATCTCCATTACAGTTTGCGACCGCCATACGCTTATTAGCAATCGAGGCATCCTCAATGTAGAGATTATAGCCTGGCATGATTACAGGATTTGCACAGGTACCACGAGGTGCACTACTATCAACCGGAATAAAGGTATTCTCAGAGGTATCACAAGCATCTCCAATACCGTCTATGTCCAAGTCAGCTTGGTCATCATTAAAGACTCTTGGGCAGTTATCCTCTGCATTTAGAACATGGTCACCATCCCAATCAGTATCACAGGCATCACCAAGACCATCTTCATCCAAATCGGATTGATCCCTATTGGCTAAGCTTGGACAGTTATCTTGAGTATCAAGCAAGCCATCACCATCTGTATCAATTGCACTTGAACCGGCCATTGGTTCACCGGCCATTGGTTCACCGGCCATTTGTTCACCGGCCATTTGTTCACCGGCCATTTGTTCACCGGCCATTTGTTCACCGGCCATTTGTTCACCGGCTATTGGTTCACCGGCTATTGGTTCACACCGGCTATTGGTTCACCGGCTATTGGTTCACCGGCCATTGCTTCGTCACTAACTACAATAATAACAATACCGGCTTCTAGGTCCTCTTGAGTACCACCTGTTGATGGGAGTTTAGTAGTAGGGTCATCACACGCATGTAATAAGCATATAAAACCGATTAAGCTCATAATCGTTTTAGTCATAACATACCTCATTGATAGAAATACTTACTGACAATATATCTCTCGCCAGAATTTGATTTGGGTTACATATTTCAGTTCCCTGCTTCAAGCTTGCTAAACATTTCGTAGCTTCCAATTTCCGGCTTAAAGCTTTGGATTCTTGATCATTGAATCAACTGAGAAAAAAGCAAATCACTTCGGCAACACAAAGATAGAGTATAGCCTCAATAAGCCCAACGCCACTGTTACGGTCTTGGGTGATTTCCTTGTTTAAGTCAACGCCTCTGAATAAAAGATTGCGCAGGCAAAAGCGAACAGCAAGCATGACTGCACCTGCAAAGACTAGGTAAAGCCCTACTGCGACTAACTCACTCAGTAGGTTTGTACTTTCTCCTGTGATTGCCGCTTCAACGGTGATGCCTGAGGCAAGCCAAGCACCGGCTAACGGTAAGGCGGCAGCTAAGTTATTTTGATTGATTTCTTCTAGATCATCATAAGGTGTAAGCCACTGAAAGAAGGCGCCTAAAAGAGCAATACATATCAAACCAATAAATAGCCATGGAGCGAGAGTGAGCCATGGTTGTGGGTTGGCTAAAACACCTCGAACCATCATTGAAATGGCGATCACTAAAGCACCTCGTGCCAAAGCAACTGATAGATTCGCATGCTTATGGATTTGTTCTTGGATCGAAATCCCCTTAAAAAGAAGTCGATCGGTGATTTGCTGTGAAAGTTCAATCATAATGATGATGGCAACACCAATATAAGCGACATCAGAGGCTTGACTGATTAAACTTTCTCCTTCAAGTGCCAAACTATCTAATAGAGTGACTAGTACAGCGAAAAGATAGGTACTGACGTCAACTGCTGAAGCAAGATTATCTTCCTGGGTGAGCTTGTGTACTTGCTCAGTATATCCCCGATGAGTGATCATGGCTTTAAATAGAAAGGCGATCAGTAAAAGCAGAAAGGCTTCCGATCCAAGGGCGATTCGTGAAAGAACTTCTGAATATATTAGTGTGCTGTCCAAGTGTACTCCATGATGCAAGTAAGAAAATGTGCAAGACCATATGTCATTCATTTAGTCATGTGATGACAATGACAACTTATGAATACTTTGATAAAGATATGATTTAAGTTCAAGGGTTTAAAAGATTATATTGTCAAGCTTTGGTCAAGAGATTGATCAAGCTTGATCAAATATAATGGTTGTAGCTCGTTGCTTAAGTTGCTTTTTTAAAAGGATATTTAATGACTAAGCCTCATGTTTTAATCATTGATGATGACCAAAGATTTTGTATGGCACTCTCTAAGGCCTTAAGAAGAAGGTCCTTTAGTGTTACAGTCATCAATGAGAGCGAGCAGGCAGTTCAAGCCTTGTTAGATGCCGATGAGGCTAGTGTCGCCATCTTGGACTTAAAGATGCCTAAGATTTCCGGTTTAGAAGTCTTAAAACAGACGATTCGCCGCACTGTGCCAGTGATTATGCTTACTGGTCATGGGGCGGTTCCTGAAGCAGTAGAGGCGATGAAGTCCGGTGCTTATACCTTTTTAAATAAACCGATCGACGCTGATGATCTTGAGCCCATGATTTTACAGGCATATCAGCAAGGCCAGCTTGGTTCCAATGATATTCCTTTCATTGGTGAAAGCAGTAGTGCTCAACAAATTAGATCAATGATTGTAGAATTAGCTAATCATAAAGATTTAGTTTTAATTAGCGGACCAACCGGTAGCGGTAAAGAGGTTGTAGCAAAAGCGCTTCATCAAGAAACTTACACTCAAAAGGGCCAGTCAAGCTTGCAGGTAGCTCCCTTTGTTTCTGTAAATATGTCCATTTTACCGGCAGAGCGCTTTGAAGAATTACTGTTTGGAGATTTAAGAGAGCAACCCATGAATACAGCCCTAGTTGAGCAAGCTATGGGCGGTACATTATTTTTAGATGAACTCGATGAACTCAGTTTAGATTTACAGTCTAAATTACTTCATTTTATTGATCAGAAAGTATATCGGCCACTTGGCGGAGAAGAAAGAGCCTTTGATGGTCGAATCATAGTTGCTTGTTCACGACAGCTTGCAGTTGAAGTGAAAGAAGGTCGCTTTCGGCAAGACCTCTTTTACAGGCTTATGGCACTGCCCATTAATTTAAATACCCTTAGTCAACGCGGAGAAGATGCAAGGCTTATCTTAGAGTATTGGATTAATCGAGTTTCTACAAAAAAGATTAGCTTGCAACCAAAAGCGTTGGAAATGCTAAATCAGTATTTATGGCCTGGTAACGCACGAGAAGTGGTAAACTTAGCTCGACGCTTAGCAGTGATTGCACATATGGAAAGCGACTCTCAGAAGACCCCCTTTGAAATCGATTTAAGTCGCATCGAAAATATCCTTTCCAATAGTCCATTTGAAAGTCATGAACATTGTAAACAAGAACCAAGCCAGTTGCTTCATCAAAGCCAAACTTTATTAGGTAGTGATATGTCGCTCGAAGATATCGAAAAGTTGCATATTACGAAATTGCTTGAACGCTATGAAAACCTTTCTTTAGTCGCACGGATTTTGGGGGTTAATCGTCGAACTTTGCAAAGAAAGCTTAAGCAATGGAGTTAAGACTTGACTCGATCTTTTTGATTAAAAAGCTAAGTGTTTTAAAGGGTATAAGTGCGGTGCGACAAAATGACGCACATGCGTCAATTTGACGCAGGTAAAGTTTGTAAAAAACACTAGACTTTATCGATATTTTAGCCATACTGAGCGGTAGTATATTTTTTAGGTGAGGTGGTATGCTTATCGCTTTGTCGATGATGCATTTTCACCCTTAGCGCAATAATGTTTCGCCCTCCATTAACCATTATTTAAGTGTTGTGAGTTCTTAGATATTCAACAACACATTCACCTCTTGAGGTAGTCAACAAGATGAGCGAAAAAGAGACTCCGCCCAACGAGCATTGGGTGTTTCCCAAGTGGCACAATAAGATCCCTTTGATCTTTTTTGGTGTAATTGGACCTGTAGTAACAATCGCCGCGATTGCTGGTGTCTGGTATTATTTCTCTCCGAAATTTACCGATGTCGGTTATACGCCTGAGCAGCCTGTGCCCTATAGTCACAAGCTGCATGCAGGTGAGCTCGGTTTAGATTGTCGCTATTGTCACACTGGCGTTGAAAACGCTAGTTCGGCTCGGGTTCCTCCAACCCAAACCTGTATGAATTGCCACACTCAAATTAAAACCGATAGCCCTAAGCTACGCAAAGTTCGTGAAAGTTGGATCGAAAATAAGCCCATCGAATGGGTTCGTATCCACAAAACACCTGATTATGCGTACTTTGAGCACAGTGCCCACATCCAAGCTGGTGTTGGTTGTGAGTCATGCCACGGCCGTATCGACCAAATGGTTGAAGTCGGCCTAGCTGAACCACTCAACATGGGCTGGTGTCTAGACTGTCACCGTGAGCCAGAGCGTCATTTACGCCCAACTAGTGAAGTTACCACTATGGGCTATACCGATGCTCAGCGCGCTGAATTCCTTGCGAGCGATGAAGGCAAGGCAGCAAAAGAAAGTGTCAACCCCCCTCAACATTGCTCAGGATGTCACAGATGAATAATAATACGCGCAAATATTGGCGCAGTCGCGAAGAGTTACACCAGTCTCCGGTGTACCTTGCAGAAGCCGCAAAAGAGTTTCAAGATGAGCTAGACGTAAATAGCGAAGAATCAAGCAATGATCCTTCACGTCGTGGCTTTATGGGTTGGGTCAGCGCAGGTCTAGCTGCGAGTGGCCTTGCCGGATGTGATGTCATCCGTCGCCCAGAAGAGAAGATCCTGCCTTATTCGGTTGCTTCCGAAGAGATTTTGCCAAGTATTCCACAATACTATGCGACTGCGACTCAAGCAGGCGGTGAAGTTGTTGGTTTACTTGTTGAAAGTCATGAGGGACGCCCAACTAAGGTTGAGGGGAATCCTGATCACCGTAGTAACTATGGTGCGCTTAATAATTTCCAACAGTCTACCATTATCGATCTTTATGATCCGCAAAGATTACGCTCGCCAAAACTTAATGGCAAAGCCGGTAACCGCGCAGGTACTGAGAAAGCTCTTAAAGATCTTGGTGCAAGCCTAAGTGGTAAAAAAGTAGCTGTCCTTTCCGGATATGCGCCTTCGATCCAAATGCACGCTATGGCTCAAAAGATGAGCGCTAAGTTTGGTGCAACATGGTACACCTATGAGTCGGTCAGTGATGACAACCAAATGACAGCGATGGAAGCTGTTTTTGGTGAGTCTCTCAGACCTCGTTATTCATTTAAAGCAGCGCAAGCTGTTTTAAGTCTTGATAACGACTTTCTAGGCAATGAAGGACCTTCTGTTGCTTATGCAAATGAGTGGGCAGAGAGCCGTCGTGTCGATAAAGTGACCGCAAAGGATGCTAAGCTAAGCCGTTTATATGCTGTGGAAGCTCGCTATTCTTTAACCGGTAGTAATGCAGACCATCGTGTTCGTGCTTCTCATGGTCAAGTCGAAGCTTTTGCTCATGCAGTAGCGGCGGAACTTGGTGTGGCTGGTGCTTCTAAGGGTGGTGTTGCTCTTGACGCTCGCCAAACTAAGGCAGCTAAAGTTGTTGCAGCTGACTTAAAGGCCAACCAAGGTCATGCTTTGGTGCTTGCGGGACGTGGACAGCCGGCCATCGTACATGCTCTAGCTGCATTGATGAATGAGAAGCTTGGAGCTCGTGGCTCTTTAGTTAATTATTACACTGACTATCGTCGTCCAATGCACAAAGCGGGCATGGGAGACATGAAGAGCATTCAAGAGCTCACTAAGGCACTTAATAGTGGCTCTGTTGACGCTTTGATTATGCTTGGTACTAACCCAGCATACTCAGCTCCTGCAGATGTTGACTTTAAGTCAGCTGTTGCCAAGGCCAAGAGTGTTGTTTACCTCAGCGATCAAGCAAATGAGACCGGTAAAGCTCTTAAGGCTGAAGCAAGCATTGTGATTCCACAATCTCATGGCTTTGAGGCATGGGGTGATCTTGTTTCTATCGACGGTCAAGTCAGCATTCAGCAACCTTTGATTGCACCATTGTTTGACTCAATGAGCGAAATCGAAGTTTTAGCTGCGATTCTAGGCGAAGAAACAAGCGGATACAAGATTGTTCGTGGTGCTTGGAAGAGCGCAGTTGGTGCGGTTGGTTTCCACAAGCAATGGCGTCGTTGGTTGCACGCGGGTGTACTTGCTGATGCAAATGCTCCCTTTAAGGCAGCAACTGCAGCAGCACGTGGTCTTGGCTCACTCAATCCTAGCGCTGTTGCTGCTCCAAGTAGCGAGAGCATGGACGTTGTATTTGTTGCAGGTCATAATAGCTATGACGGTCGTTTTGCAAACAACGCTTGGTTGCAAGAGCTTCCTGATCCGATGACCAAGATTACTTGGGATAATGCGGCACTACTCAGTCCTGCAACCGCTAAGAAGCTTGGTGTTGAAGATGAGGATATGGTTAAGGTTTCTGCCAACGGCAAAGAGATCTCAAGCGTTGCTTGGATCATGCCTGGTCAAGCTGATGATACTGTTGTTTTAACTCTTGGTTACGGCCGTGAGTTTAATAACTATCTTGAATACCATAAGGGCTCTTACCACAGCAGCGATGTGACCGGTTTTGATGTCACTCCTGTTCGTAATAGCAATAATGCTTTCTTTGCGTCTGCCGGTAAGGTGAGCAAAGCAGGCGGTACCTATGATGTAGCAGCCGTTCAACGCTATGCAAACTCTCGTCAAGAGCCTGGTTTCAACTTTGAAGCTCGTGCCTTGGTTCGTGAGGCAAATGTTGAAGAATATAAGGCAAACCCAACCTTTGCTAAGCCTGGTATTATTCACCATGGTCAGCCTATGCCTGACCAAAGCAAGTTTGCGGTACTACATCCAGAAGAGCGTTCAATTTTTGGTGATTTCAACTATACACTAGAAGGTGATGCTGAAAATACTCCTTTGCGAGAGAATCAAGCTTTGCTTGCCGGTAAGCATCAATGGGGTATGGTTATCGACCTTAATACCTGTACTGGCTGTAACGCTTGTATGGTTGCTTGTGTGTCTGAAAACAACATTTCAATGGTTGGTAAAGACCAAGTTCGTCGTGGACGTGAAATGCACTGGATCCGTATGGACCGTTACTTTGTTGGTAGCGATGCAGAGCCAGAGATCGTACATCAACCGATTGCTTGCCAACAGTGTGAAACTGCTCCTTGTGAGAATGTTTGTCCTGTCGCCGCTACCGTTCACAGCCCAGAGGGGCTGAACGACATGGTTTATAACCGTTGTATCGGTACTCGTTACTGTGCAAACAACTGTCCATTCAAGGTTCGTCGCTTTAATTTCTATAATTATGCGAAGGGCCAAGACGAGTTGGTACACATGCAACGCAATCCTAACGTTACGGTTCGTTTCCGTGGTGTTATGGAGAAATGTACTTACTGTGTACAACGCATTAATAAGGGTAAGCGCCGTGCTGCACTTAACGCTGAGGTCGCTGAGCAAATTATCAGCCGTATCACACCAGCTTGTGCACAAGGTTGTCCGACTCAAGCGATTACTTTTGGTGATCTCAAGAATGAGAAGTCAGAGGTTAACCGTCTTAAGAAGACCGCTCGAGATTATACTCTGCTTTCAGAGCTTAATCTTCAGTCTCGTACATCTTTCCTTGCAAAGATTCGTAATCCTAACCCAAATTTCCCTCCAGCAGCCGACGCTGAGGGCTCGACTCAAGCCGGCTGAGGTGATTGAATATGTCTGATTCAAATGAGATTTATCAAAAGGATTCGATCTTTCCGCCACCATTGGTGGGTGGAAAGCACGACTTCCATTCTGTGACAGAGGCCATTTGTGGCGTTGTTGAGAAACCGCTTAGTATTAATTGGTTACTCGCTCTTGGCTTTTCTTCAACCTTCTTACTTATGCTTGTTGCTAGTATTGGTTACCTCTTTTGGGAGGGAACTGGTATTTGGGGTCTTAACAACCCAGTAGGTTGGGGTTGGGCGATCGTTAACTTTGTATTTTGGGTTGGTATCGGCCACGCGGGTACACTGATTTCTGCGGTTCTTTTCTTGTTCCGACAGAAATGGCGTACTGCGATTAACCGTTTTGCTGAAGCGATGACCATTTTTGCGGTTATTTGTGCTTTGGTCTTCCCAGGTATTCACGTTGGTCGTGTATGGGCTGCCTATTGGATGCTTCCGCTTCCAAACCAAATGGCGATGTGGCCAAACTTCCGTAGTCCACTTCTTTGGGACGTTTTTGCAGTTTCGACTTACTTTACCGTTTCGTTATTATTCTGGTATGTAGGCCTTGTTCCTGACCTTGCAACTTTACGTGACCGTGCCAAGAATAAGCTCGCTTTTTGGGCTTATGGTATTTTGTCACTTGGTTGGCGTGGTGCGAACCGTCACTGGCAAAACTATGAGCGTGCCTACATGCTTCTGGCTGGTCTTGCGACACCGCTTGTACTTTCTGTACACACCATCGTATCTTTCGACTTTGCGGTTTCAGTAATTCCTGGTTGGCACACCACAATCTTCCCTCCATACTTTGTTGCAGGTGCGATCTTCTCAGGGTTTGCGATGGTATTAACCCTAGCTGTGCCTTGCCGTAAGCTCTTTGGACTAGAGGACTTTATCACTCTGCGTCACATCGAGAATATGAACAAGGTTATCCTGGTTACCGGTACTCTTGTTGGTTATGCCTATGCAATGGAATTCTTCATCGCTTGGTACAGTGGTTCACCTTATGAGGGCTTTGCCTTTATTAACCGTGCTTTTGGTCCATATTGGTGGGCCTACTTAACCATGGTTAGCTGTAACGTAATCTCTCCACAGTTCTTCTGGTCAAAGAAGCTTCGTACTAACCTAACCGTTACATTTATTCTTTCGATCTTTGTAAACATTGGTATGTGGTTCGAGCGCTTTGTAATCACTATGTCACTGCATCGTGATTTCTTGCCTTCATCATGGGACTACTACTCACCAACCATTTTCGACGTGAGCTTACTTCTTGGCTCATTCGGGCTTTTCTTCACCCTATTCATTCTCTTCCTCAAGTTCCTTCCTGCAGTAGCGATCTCCGAGGTTAAGGGTGTTATGCCACAGGCTGACCCACACTGGGAAGGCTATGCACATAAGGAGGCACACTAAATTATGAGTGAGATTAAGAAGAATTGGGGCGTTCTCGCAGAGTTCGCCAATCCTGCTGAATTACTTCATGCAGCACAAAAGCTTAATGACCTTGGTTATAAAAAGTTTGAGACCTGGTCTCCATTCCCGATTCACGGTATGGATGACGCTATGGGCCTAAGCGGTTCTAAGGTACCTTGGATCACCCTTGGTGGTGGTCTAACCGGTTTAAGTATTGGTTTACTTCTTCAGTGGTGGACCGGTGCGGTTGACTATCCCTTAGTAATTGCAGGTAAGCCTTACTTTGCTTGGCAGTTTGCCTTGCCGGTAACCTTTGAGCTTTCGATCTTGCTTTCAGCTTTTGGTACTGTTTTTGGTATGTTTGCACTCAATATGATGCCTCGTCCATACCATCCCTTAGACAATGTACCCGCTTTTAGACGAGTGACCGACGATAAGTTTTTCCTTTCCATCGAAGTGAGTGATCCACTCTTTGACATGGAAAAGACCAAAGCCCTCCTCTCTGAGCTTGGTGGTACTGGTATCACCGATGTTGAGGAGTAAACGACAATGAATCGATACGATAATATTATGCAAGCAGAACAGCGCCCCCAATGGGGTCATATCGGGCGTAGAATTGCCCTTGTATGTTGCGCACTTGGCCTTTTGAGCGCTTGCCGTGGTATGCCCTCAAAAGAGCCGCCTGTGCACCTAAATCAAAATATGGACTTACAAGATAAGTACAAACCACAGCGTGTAAGTACTTTCTTTGAAGACGGCCGTGCGATGCGTCCTCAAGTTGAAGGCACCGTAGGTCGTGAGCTTCTTGAAACCGCTTATGGCGTAGATATTGATGGTCTTGATGGTGATGATCGCTATCTTCGTGAGAATGATGCCTATTGGCGTGGTCTTGATGAAGAAGGTAACACCGTTGAAAGCATTCCAGCTCCGCTTAAGGTCGATATGGCCTTTGTTGAGCGTGGTCAGCAAAGATACAACATTTACTGTACACCATGTCACGGTATTGCCGGTTATGGTAACGGTCCTGTTAAACAACGTGGTGGGCTACCTGTACCAAGCTACCACGACAAGTATAAGCGAGCGCTTACTGCCGGACACATTTATGGTGTGATCTCTAATGGGAGTAAGTCAGGACTAATGATGGGCTATAAGCATCAGATTCCGGTTGAAGATCGTTGGGCGATCGTTGCTTACGTTCGTGCGCTACAAAAGAGCCAAATGAAGGGAGATAAGTAGTCATGGGACATCACAAGAGTTTTAATGATGAAACACATATTCCTCAGTCGGTGATTAAGCGTGCACAAATGATCGCCACGATCTGTGCAGTACTTGGTCTTGGAGCAAGCTTTGGTGGCTACTTTATGAGCAGCGATACTCACGTTGTTGAGCAAGCACATGCTGATGCACAAGCCAAGACCGATGCACATGCTAAGACCGATGCACATGCTAAGACCGATGCACACGCCAAAACTGATGCACATGCCAAAACTGATGCACACGCCAAAACTGATGCACATGCTGACAAGCATCAGGCACCAGCACATGAAGGCAGCCTTAAAAAGCAATTCTTGTTCTCATGGCTGACTGCATTTGTATTCTTTACCACACTTTGTCTAGGTGGCTTATTCTTCACCATTTTACACCACTTGGTACGTGCTTCTTGGAGTACAAGTCTACGCCGTGTGGCTGAAAATGTTGCAATGAACTTCCCGATTATGGCGGTTTGTGCAGCAGTTGTTGCTTTGCTTGGCTTTGGTGACATCTTCCACTGGACTCATATTGATCCGGCGTCTGATCCTTTCTTTAAGGTTAAAGAGCCCTATCTAAACACAGGTTTCTTCTCGATCCGTGCTGTGTTCTTCTTTGGGATTTGGATCCTTATGGCGTTCTTCTTCCGAAGCAACAGTGTGAAACAAGATGAAACCGATGGCGGTGCGGCAGCAGAAGCGCTGAACTATAAGATGCGTAAGCTTGCACCTTTATCCATGCTCACTTTTGCACTGACCCTGACTTTCTTTGCCTTTGACTGGTTGATGAGTCTTGATCCACACTGGTTTAGCACCATGTTTGGTGTATATATCTTTGCGGGTACTGCAGTTGCACTATTTGCCACTTTGATTGTGATCACCTTGTGGCTCGAAGGTAATGGAATTCTTAAGAACACCATTACAATCGGTAACTTCCATGACGCTGGTAAGCTTATGTTTGGTTTCATCGTATTCTGGACTTACATTACCTTTAGTCAATACTACCTCATCTGGTATGCAAATATCCCCGAGGAGATCGGCTGGTATCTACACCGCATGCAAGGCGGCTGGGAGAACATTGGCCTCTTTATTGCTGTAGGGCACTTCATCTTACCTTTCTGGGTAGTGATGAGTCGCCACACTAAGCGTAACCGTATGGTTCTTGGTGTAGCAGCGGTTTGGATGCTTATTATGCACTTTGTTGATCTCTACTTTGTGGTTATGCCGACCTACCATCATCATCTCCACTTCCATTGGATGGACTTGACAACCTTTATTGGTATTGGTGGTCTCTTCTTACATGGCTTCCTACACTGGTCGAGCAAAGACGCAATCGTCGCTCATAAAGACCCACAACTTATCGCCTCTATGGAGTATGACAATGTCTGATCATCACGATCATCCACTACCTCCCCCAGAGCCCGATGCCGTTGAGGCAGGTGGGGTCACCGTTTGGGGTATCATTTCATTTATCAGTGTTTTAGCTGTTGTTTTTGGACTTTCAGGTTATTTCTGGATGGCTCGAAATGCTGCTGACGATCGTCTTAATGCTAAGTACGGTGAAAGCGCATATCGCAAGGCCATGAATGAGGAAAAAGCAGAGAAGCTCAAAGAGATTTCGGCAGCGATGAAGGCAATGACTGATGGATCTGGTGAGCAAGCACGAGCTATGCACTGGAATCTTCCAACTGTTCAAGCTGCACCTGCTCCTGCTACACCGGTTACAGCTCAAGCTGCGCCTGCACCTTTCAAGGTTAATGCCAAGCTTGCTGCTAAAGGTAAGGCTCTTTTCGGTACTAAAACCTGTATGGCATGTCACAGCGTTGATGGTAGTCGTCTTGTTGGCCCAAGTCTTAAGGGCTTTTGGGGACGCAAGACCAAGACCACTGCTGGTGAAGAATTCTATGCTGATAAAGCGTACTTCACTAAGTCAATCAAGGAGCCTATGGCCCAGATTAGCGCTGGTTACCCGCCTGCAATGGCACAGCTTCCGGTTTCTGATAGTGAAATCGAAGCGCTACTTCACTATGTGGCAAGCCTAAAGTAGGGCAGTTTAAGCGACCTATGGATTCACCTTAGAGTCTTTTAATTAGGTCCTTACGACATCTTCATGTTGTCAACACTTTGATAAGAGTAAAAATGATTCAAGTTACATTAAAAAAGACGAACAAAACCAAATTGGCCTCAACTGAGGTGCAAGGTACTTCTGTGCGCTTTTGGAGTCGTTCTTTGCTCTTATCCATTATATTTGGGCTTGTGTCGTTCCCCAGCTGGGGCGCGCCAGATGCCGAAACACCAAAAACGACCACTCGAGAGTTCGAGGGCGTCGAAATCCAAGATAAACTTGGTGCTCAAGTACCGCTTGATCTCGTTTTCAAAAATGAAAAGGGACAAGAAGTACAACTAAAAGATTATTTTCACCAAGATAAACCAGTTCTCTTGAGTTTGGTTTATTATAACTGCCCAATGTTATGTAGCTTAGTACTCAATGGTGCCATTGACGGTCTCAAGGAGCTTGGATGGGCGCCCGGTGATAAATATGAAGCGGTGACAGTCAGTATTTCTCCGGTAGAAACTCCGGAGCTTGCAGTCGCTAAAAAGAAAAATTATATGCAACAACTAGGCATTGTTGGTGCAGAAAAAGGTTGGCACTTCTTAACCGGTGCTCAACCTCAAATCAAAGCGCTTGCCGAGTCGATTGGCTTTGGTTATCGCTACGATCCAAGTACTCAAGATTATGCACATGGTGCTGCTCTATTCTTTATTTCTCCTAATGGTAAATTGACTCGCCTACTTAAGGGGATTCAATTTGAGCCCAAGGAATTACGTCTATCCTTTGTTGAAGCCAGCGAAGGAAAAATTGGTAATATTTACGATCAACTTCTTTTGCGATGCTTTCGTTACGAGCCTTCTAGTAAAAAATATGCTTTCTATATTTGGGGAGCTGTTCGCCTAGGTGGAATCTTTACGATCTTGGGGATCGGTTTATTACTTCTTGTAATGTGGCGCGGTGAAAGAAGGTCATCTTCTTCATCTTTAACCGAAGATCACCAACTTGGTTAGTCTTCATAACTTTCATTATTTTGTTCTTATTTGTATTTACCTATAACTTCTTAAACACGATGTGGAGCGCTTAACTTATGGCAAGCACGACCCAAACCGGGAGCTTCTGGATGCCACCTCAGGCATCAACGAACGCTGCTGAGGTCGATAGTCTCTTCGACTTCATCATGGACCTCAATTATATTTTCTTCGCAATTATTTTTGCTATGACAGTGTACTTCATTGTGAAGTATAAAAAGTCTGACGAAAATCCTGTTGCGACTTCTGACTTTGATCACAGTACTTTGTGGGAAGGCGCTTGGGCCTTTATTCCACTCTTATTGTGCTTTGTTGTCTTCTTCTGGGGCTTTAAGGTTTTCTTAAACAGTACAGTTGCCCCTGATAATGCTATGGAAATCAACGTGACTGCTCAAAAATGGGCATGGAACTTTAAGTATGACGATGGCCAAAGCACTAGTGATCTCTATGTACCAGCTGGACAACCTGTGAAGCTCATCATGAAATCAAAAGATGTACTACACAGTTTCTTTGTACCTGATTTTCGCGTTAAATCAGACGTTATCCCCGGCCGTTACACAACAGTATGGTTCGAGGCAATCGAGCCCGGTGACCATAGAATCTTCTGTACAGAGTACTGTGGACGCGAACACTCTGGTATGTACCGAACAGTTCACGTTCTTTCAGCCGAAGACTTCGCTAAAAAGAAGTCTGCTGGCTTTGAAGGACGTGACGAGTCAATTTCTCCGGCTGAATGGGGTAAGCAACTTTATTCTAAGTATGGCTGTAATGCCTGCCATGGCCTCAACGAAGGCGAAGTTAAAGTTGGTCCAAGTTTCTACGGCATTTATGGCCGCAAAGGTGAGACCACCACTGGTGAGTCTTATGTTGCTAACGAAGAATATATCCGAGAGTCAATTATGGAACCAATGGCTAAGATCGTAAAGGGCTATGCGCCAGCGATGCCAAGCTTTAAGGACCAAATTGGCGATGATCAAATGGATGCATTAATCGCTTTCATGAAGACACTTAAGTAAGCGGTATTGACCGTTTATACTGAATTAACAACTAGATTTAAGCACTCAAGGAGCCTCTCATTATGAGTAATACACAGGCAGATCCCGGTTATGAACTCGGGCAAAAAGAGTCTACAAACTATATTAACGCCAGCAAAGGCTTGATGTCTTGGCTATTTACAATCGACCACAAGCGCATTGGCTTGATGTACCTATTCACCATTATGGCAACCTTTGCCTTAGGTGGCTTTTTAGCTTTAGCGGTACGTCTTGAATTGTTCACTCCAGGTGAGACAATTATGGGTCCTGATGCATATAACAAGGTCTTCACTCTTCACGGTCTAGTGATGGTGTTCTTGTTTATCGTTCCAGGTATTCCTGCGGCTTTAGGTAACTTTGTAATGCCTCTCATGCTTGGCGCAAAGGATGTAGCCTTTCCAAAGCTCAACTTAGCGAGCTTTCATATTTATGTGATCGGTACCATCATGGCACTCTACACTACTCTTGATGGTGGTGTTGATACAGGATGGACCTTCTATACACCTTACAGTAGTACAATTGATAGCCAAGTTGTCATGATGACCATGTCAGCATTTGTTCTTGGTTTCTCATCAATTTTTACAGGTCTTAACTTTATTGTAACCATCCACAAGATGCGTGCTCCCGGTATGACTTGGGACCGTCTTCCTTTGTTTGTATGGTCACTTTACGCCACTGCAATCATTCAGGTTATGGCGACTCCGGTACTTGGTATTACTCTCATGCTTTTAGCAATGGAGAGAATTATGAATATCGGTATCTTTGATCCTGCTCTTGGTGGTGACCCTGTTTTATTCCAGCACTTCTTCTGGTTCTACAGTCACCCTGCGGTTTACATCATGATTCTTCCTGGTATGGGTGTTATGAGTGAGTTGATCACAACTTTCTCTCGCAAGCGTATCTTTGGATATCGTGCGATCGCTCTTTCTTCAATCGCAATTGCGGTGATTTCGTTCTTGGTATGGGGCCACCATATGTTTGTAAGTGGTCAATCTGCTTACGCGGGCATGGTGTTCTCATTCCTTACCTTCTTGGTAGCGATTCCTTCAGCGATCAAAGTTATTAACTGGAGTACTACACTCTATAAGGGCTCAATTACCATGGACGCACCTATGGTTTGGGCATTCTCATTCTTGATTCTTTTCACCATTGGTGGTTTGACCGGTATCTTCTTAGGTGCTTTAGGTACAGACATTCACCTTCATGATACCTACTTTGTTGTTGCTCACTTCCACTATGTGATGATGGGCGGTACTGCGATGGCTTTCTTTGGTGGTATCCACTATTGGTGGCCAAAGATGTTTGGAAAGATGTACAAAGAAGGTCCTGCTCGCTTTGCTGCTTGGACTGTTTTTGTTGGCTTCAACGTCACCTTCTTCCCACAATTCATTATGGGATCAAGAGGTATGCCTCGTCGTTACTATGATTACATGCCTGACAGTGGCTATCAAATCTTCCACCAGATCTCGACTGTTGGAAGTTGGATTCTTTTTGTAGGTATGTTGGTTATGGCTGTAAATCTACTTGCTTCTCTTAAGAGCGGCAAAGAGGCCTCTGCTAATCCATGGGAAGCACGTTCACTTGAATGGTTAACTCAGTCTCCACCGATTGAGCATAACTTCCATGAGATCCCAACCGTTGTTGAAGGGCCTTATGAGTTCCCAATCGCGACTGCGACTGCGAATGCTCAAGGGGCTGAGAGCAGCGATTCCTAAGCCCTAGACCTATCAATCAGGTATACCTCATTGTATAGGGGGCTTAACCTGAGGAGTTGAGATTATGAGTACAGTTATTACACACCATCACGCACATCACTTTTACGATAAGGAGCAAGAAGCAAGTTCAGCAAAGCTGGGCATGTGGCTCTTTTTGGTAACAGAAGTGCTTCTATTTAGTGGTCTATTCGTAGGCTACACCGTTATTAAAACCCTAAACCCTGAAATGTGGAAAGTCGCTTCGGCTCAGCTTGATTGGGTTATGGGTTCTGTCAATACACTTGTTTTGATTACAAGTTCATGGACTGTTGCTCTTGCTGTAAGAGCGGCACAAACCAATGAGAAGGGTGAAAAAAACGGCCAAATTGTTGGCTTACTCGCTTTCACAATTGTTTGTGCTTTTGGCTTCCTTGGTATCAAATACATGGAATATAGCCACAAGATTCATGATGGCCTGCTTTGGGGTACTAAGTACTTCAACCACCCTGATGCGATCGCAGCCATGAAAGCTGGCATCAAAGAAACCTTTAGCTTAGACGTTGTTGCTCTGTCTGATGCTAGTTTTCTAAAGACTTTAGAAGCCCATACAGCTGCAGCAAGCCATCATGGTCATGAGTTGATTAGTCATTATGCAAGCACTGTTAAATATGCTGATACCTTGATGACAGTCGAGCAAGGACACCTATTCTTTGGGATTTACTTCTTGTTAACCGGTCTACACGGTATTCACGTTGTCATCGGTATGAGTGTTTTGACTTGGGTTCTTGTTCTTGCGCAAAAGGGTAAGTTCTACAAAGACTACTACACTCCTGTTGAGCTTGGTGGTCTATATTGGCACTTAGTTGACCTTATTTGGATCTATCTTTTCCCTCTTTTGTATCTCGTATAATTCGCATAGGATAGTTAATCATGTCTAATCACGACGCACATCACGACGACCATCACGGTCATCACGTCACCCCATTATGGCTCTATCATGCGATTTTTGGTGGTCTTCTTTGTCTGACTGTCATCACTGTATGGATTGCCCAATTTGACTTTGGTGCAGCCAATACCATTATCGCGATGCTAGTAGCGACTGTTAAAGCAAGTCTTGTAGCTCTGTTCTTCATGCACTTATTGCATGATGAAAGACTCAATATGCTCACTTTCGGCTTTGGCCTACTCTTTGTGGCCTTGTTCTTCCTATTTCCTCTCGTAGACATCACGACTCGTACTTACATTGATCCTATTAAGGAGAACTCATCCGTACGTATACTTGACAAAGAGATGGAAGCACAGCAAGCACATGCTGAAAAGCACAAAAAGGCTCTTGGTAAGCTTTCAAACCTTTATAAGCGTGAGTTTATGGCTCCGGCTGAGGGTGAAGGTAAAGCAAAGCCAGCACCTGAAGTACCTGCGGCCGCTGAGGCTGTTGAAGGACAGGCGGCAGAGGCTAAATAAGGCCTTGATCAAGTAAGAGTCAGCTGAGTATTCAAAGATACACAAGCTGGTTCTCTTAATGATAATGACTACTCATTTGAGTTAAGATTAAAGCCTCGTTTGAGGCTTTAGTTGTTTATGCTGTAAGCAAAAGTCATTAAGTTTATGGGTGAGACTCTAATCTCTGATTGAGTGGATGATTATTTAGCTCACAACTCCACGAGCGACCCTTGCTTCAAAGAGTGCTTTTACATTTTGGGGAGAGCCAAATGCCAGCACAGCATCCCTATCTTCGAGTAAATCAGCCACTTGCTCAGCACCAGAGCCTCCAACAATTAAAGGAAGACCTTGGCAAGCTTGCAAATAGTTGGGTAGTTCTTTACGAGTTTGCTCAAAGGATTTAGGGTAGGTAATAGATAAACCGATGGCATCTGGTTTAAGACGCATTACAGACTGCTTTAATGCTTCAGGTGGAGTATTCACACCTAATACAACCACTCGGTAGCCCCATTGGATAAAGTGAAAAGCTGAGCCGTATAAAGGCAACAGGTGAAGCTCACCTGAAACACAGGCCAAAAGGATTTGCTTGGCATTTTGATCGGGTTGTACAAAGCGAAGCAAGTCACGAATGGCATTACCAATGACCTCAGTGGCTAGATGTTCCTGAGCAATTGATAAAATTCCATCATGCCATTCTTGACCAATTTGAACCAGAACGGGGGCGAAAATATGATCAAAAATGAGTTTTGCTGATCCCTGCAATAAGGCGCTTCTTGTATAACGTTCCAATAAAACAGGATCAAAGCGATGCACTGCTCCCATTAGGTTGTTACGTAGGTCTGTAAACTGTTCATAATCGATCGTAGGTGAAGAAGTTGTAGTAGGCTGTGTATTTGTTGTGGTCTCTTGTGGCGATTGCTCTGATTTTACAATCGCTTTGACTTGATTTTGAGCTGTATTAGGCAGAGTGAACTGCTCTTTTTGCAAAAGTTTGACAGCTTCTGAAGGCGCTAAGCCTTGCTGGCAGAGAGCTTTAAGTTGCTTGATGAGCTGGACTTGCTTGTTAGAGTATAGCCGATAGGCACTTTCGGTTCGCTCTGGCTTCGGGAACCCATAGCGTCTTTCCCATGCTCTGAGAGTAGCAGGTGGAACTCCGGTCAATTTGGACACGGCTTGGATTCGATATAAAGGATCAGTCACAAGTGACTCCATAAGCTTTGAGTAAGATAAACTGTGTGTCTTTTTTAATGCAAAAGCATTTTTATTTCAACTCAGTACACCCTTTGTTAAAGGTTTTTTTGGGGAAAAGCCCAATAATTGTGATGAAGAACATTGATGTTTAGTTTCTATTTATCTTTTTTTTAACTAAACTTATGTTGGTCTTTACTATTACGTTTTAATTTGGAGAGTAAATGTCTAAAAACGTTAAGTTAAATAGAACAAAGATAGATAAGCATGACTTAATTGCTTTCACGGGTGGTGGCAGTGCTGGCCATGTGACTCCAAACCTTGCTTTGATTAATGCTTGGTCAGAGCAAGGTGGACAATCTATGTATATTGGCCGTGCTGAGAGTGTAGAGTCTTCATTGCTTGAAGATTATGATCAGGTTCACTTTTATTCTATTCCTTCAGAGCGCTTAAGAAGATATTTTCATTGGGGTAATTTTATTATGCCCTTCATTGTCATTATAGGCATATTAAAGAGCATTTGGCTTCTTAGCCAAAAACGTCCAAAACTTGTATTTTCCAAGGGAGGCTTTGTTGCCCTTCCGGTGGTAATTGGTGCTTGGTTTAATCGAATTCCAGTTCTTATTCATGAGTCGGATGGTAGCTTAGGTTTAGCGAACCGCTTATCTCTTCCTTTTGCTAAAATCGTTTGTTTAGGACAAGCAAGAGCTAAGCCTAAAATTAAGCACAAAGATGTTCGAGTTACCGGCTCTCCACTCCGTAGTGATTTTTATGAAACAAGTCCTCAAAAAGCGATCGAACAGTTTTCTTTGAGCCAGCAAAAAAAACTATTAGTGGTTTTTGGTGGTAGCCTAGGGGCTCGAAAAATTAATGAAACAATTTGGGCAAGTTTAGAACAACTTTTAGAGAATTACGAAATCATGCATGTAGTCGGCAAAGGGAATACTTCTCAGGAACATAGTCAGAGCTTTGAGGGTCATGATTATCACCAAATCGAATACATTCGTGAAGGTTTTGCCGATTTGCTAGGTGCAGCACATTTGGTGATTTGTCGTGCAGGAGCAAATGCGATAGCGGAGCTCATTGCATTAAAGAAGCCGGCCTTACTGATTCCGTTATCTAGTTTAAGTAGTCGAGGAGATCAGGCCTTAAATGCAGAAGACTTTATTAAGTCCGGTGGTGGACAAATGATTGAAAATGAATCCTTTGAACCACAGAGCTTAATACATGCACTCAACAGCTTAGAAGCCTCATATAATGATCACTTAAACGCCTTATGTCAGAATCCTCAAAGTAATAGTACACAAGCAATCATCGACATATTTAACAGTATTTAAAGCGATTTATCTCTTGTGTCAGCATGATAGACACTATAAGTTAAAAAAAATGCCTTATATTGGTAAAGATTCTTGACCTCTAAGAGTCCCAAAGTTAAACCAATGATCGGGATAATGTAGTGAGAATGTTCTTTGCTTTCTCTTGAAACAGCTGACCTTATGATGACCTTATTGTCAATGCAGGGCTGATCGTGACCAAAAGTGATCCTCAACAAAAAACTCAAGAAAAACCACTTCCGGAAAAACTCGGGCGCTATCGTGTTTTAAGCCAACTAGGTGCCGGTGGTATGGGTCATGTTTATCGCGTTTATGACCCGGTCAATGATCGTGAGCTTGCTCTTAAAGAACTTAAGTTTGATTACCCTCGCGCTCTACATTATTTTAAAAGAGAGTTTCGTGCAGTAGCGAGCCTTTCCCATCCCCATTTGGTGAGTTTACATGACCTCTACCATGAAGATGATCGTTATTTTTATACGATGGAGCTGGTCGAGGGTCGGGATATCTACCATTTTGTTAATCAGCATAATCATGTGATCAGAGATCCCAAACTCCTTTGTGAAAGTTCACGTCTTGAGCGGGTCTTTCAATGTTTAACTCAACTTCTGCAGGCTCTTGACTATTTACATTCCCAAGGTCGTATTCACCGCGATATTAAGCCGGCAAATATTCTCGTTGATCATCGTGGGAAGTTAAGGTTGGTTGACTTTGGAGTCATCAAAGAGGAGATTCCGGGCGGAGAAGGACAGAGTCTTTCTCAAGTATTTGGAACAAGCACTTACTTTAGCCCAGAACAGTCACTAAGTTCTCGAGTGACATCGGCCACCGATATTTATGCTGCCGGCGTTGTACTCTATGAATTACTGGTTGGAGTAACGCCTTTTGAAGGCACTCACGAAGAAATCTGCGAAATGCACCGCAGTATGCCTCCTAAACCGATCTTGGAGCAAATTCCACAAACTCATGAAAAGTTAGCTTGGGTTTGTCATGAAATGCTAGCCAAAGAGCCGGCACGTCGACCATCAGCAAGAGAGATTCTTGAATTTTTAAATATTCCACTGATCGAGAGTAGCCAAAAAAAAACCAATGAGTTTATTGGTCGTCGCTTAGAGCGAGACTTGATGCACAGTGCTTTAGATGGGGTCAGTGAAGGCCGTGGTCAGATGATTTTGATCGAAGGTGAAGAAGGGGTTGGTAAGGCTTCTTTGGTTGAAGCCTTCTGTCAAGAAGCTCGTTTATTTGATGCCTCTTGTTTTCAAGCCGCCTGTGTTGACCGAGACCATGTGAGCTATCGGGGCATTGATACGATTGTAGAGCGGATTGCCGAAGCATATCGCCGACAAGCCGCCAAGATTATGCGCAATCATATTCCGCAACGTGAGCGAGCAGGCTTAATTGAAGCTTTTTCATTTTTAGGAGAGCTGATTCCAAGTAAGTATCATGGTAAAGACGAAGCGCATTCTGGACCAGCACTTGGCTTATTTTCACTTTTTAAGCATCTGTCTGAGCAAAGACAACTTGTGATTGTTTTAGAGCATGTACATCTTGCCGATGATGATGCCTTAGATCTACTTGAAGCCTTACAATCTGGCGGACGCTTCCCTCCAGTTCTCTTTATCCTCACTTATTGCCCAGAGCAAGTACGTTCTAATAGTAGAGTCTCTAGCTTTTTAGAATATGCGAGTACACATCCTAGTGCTTCATTAATCAAGTTACAGCCCTTCGCCTATAGTGAAGTACAAGAACTGACTCAACTGCATCTGAACCGTCAAAATGATGAATTAATTAACTATATCATTGAGCAAACCGGAGGTTTACCCGGTTTTGTCCTTGAGATGGTCACCGCCATTAAAGAACGTCAAAGAAGTGAGCCCTTTCAAGAAATCATTATTCGCAAGATTAATACACTGAGTCGTCCGGCACGAAGAATATTAGCCGTTGTTTGTCTCAGTAATGCACCAGTGCCTGAGGCTGTTTTAGAACGTGCCTGTGACTTGAGTCCTGAACAAGTCTATGAGGGTTTAATTCATCTAAGTGCAGAAGGACTGATCCGCGAAGTCAGTGATGGTAAAGGGCGAGTCGATGTTATTGGGGCTCACCCTAGGTTAATGGAGGTTTCTCGGACCTGTGTTTCGGTCGGTCGTGCACCTATGATTCATGAACGAATCGCTCGAGCCTTGGAACATACAGAAGGGCGAGCCAATCAGCTTGAGCGCCATTGGACCAAGGCCGGTGCACCAGCCAATGCAACACAGTTTGCACTCAGAGCAGCACATATTGCCCGAGAAGCAAATCACCATGAACGTGCCGTTGAGATGTTCCATCTTTCTCTTAAGGGTCAATTAGATGTAGATCTTCAAATCAAGATCCGAGTGGATATGGCAGATAGCTTGGCGCGTTCAGGACGTTATTTAGAGGCCGCACAAACACTTGAAGCACTCACTGAACTCTCTATGTCAGAAGCCTTGCGATGGCGCGCACGTCGCTATCAACTTTATCTCATGTCCGGTGAACTCAGTGATATCCTTAGCCAAAGCGATACTTTGTCGGAGAAAGCTAAAGTTATTCTTGCAGATCTTTTACTCAGTCTTAGGCCCCTAGCAGCACGCTCATTAGTGGCTGATGAGTCGGGGTCAACCGCTCAGTTAGTTAAGGTTTGCTTCCTAGCTGATTCGCATAATGAAAAAGCGATTAGCGAAGCGGAAAGACTACTTGAGAAGTTCGAAATCGACCCAGAGCGGGTTGCCTTCTTTAGTCCATGGGGCATCGCCCGAATTTTTGTTTGTGCCGCCCGAGCAGAATGGACCCAAGCGGCTCAGCTTGTGGAAGATTTAAAAAACCATATTCAAGAAGAAGATGTTTTTTCTTTAAATCATCTCAAGCTTTTGGAATGGGAAAGTCAAATCGCCTTGGAACGAGGCAAGATTCATGAGGCTAAAACTGCCTCGAGACAGTTATTAGTCATCGCACGTTCTCATGGTTTACTCGGTATACGTTCAACAGCATGTACGCTCATGGCCTTAGCGCATATTGAGGCCGGTGAAGATGCGGCCGCTACACGTTTACTCGCTGAAGCGCAACGATGCCGTAAACCACATCCAAGAGTACTCCCATTTGTTGACCACCAAATTGCTTTATGCAAGCAACTTTTGTATCGAGGTCATATTGTAGAAAGTTTAGTGTCTTTAAGAACATTAAGACGTAGCCAAGACTTACAGCCTTTACTCACTCGCCGAACATCTTCGCTACAATTTAGTTTGTTACATGGTCGAGCTGTGGCTTTATTAGCTTTATCTGAGCATTACAAGTTAGAGATTGATCGTAGTCCGCTTACTGGTTCTTTGGCGATTCCTTCAAGAGAGCTTCTCGAGCAAGCCTGTGAGATCCTTGAGCGTGCTCTACCAAGACCAAAAGCTTGGCTCACCTTATTTAAGGCCTTTCAAGCCCTTATTTCCAATGATTGGCAATTGGTGAATACACTCACAACTCATTCACTTAAGTCAACGGAAGAATGCTATAAAACGCCTTTAATTCGCTCAATATTTGGTGCTCTGTATCTGCTCGCCTTAAAGCGTGCTGCGCAGCTTAACGAGTCGCGTAACCAAGGGAAAACCGAACTGCACCAAAAGTACGCCAAGCAAGCACAGGATCTTAAAGAACAATTATCTATGCAACGGCGTCGAGCGGGACTTGCTCCTTCTCCTGAGGTCACCTTTATCAACGCCATTCATTGATTTAATCTAAGCGATTAAAGCAGATCGACATGCAAAGCTATTTAGTTTGCATAATCCAAACGCCATCCCAATTTTGCGGAGGAGGTGTTTTCATAAAGTGCTGGCATCGAGTAGCATATAATGCAGAAAGTTGATCTCGGTTTTGATTGAGCATAAATCTTTCTAAGGCTCCTTGCCAATCACCCCTACGATATCTTAAGAGACCTTCTTCATAATGAGTAAAGCAGTCAGCTAAGTTTGGGCTCTTTTCGAGCTTATGAGTCACCACTTCAAAAACCCTAACCGGTTTGAGCTTACCCTTAACTCTTAAAAGATCTACCTCTCTAAGCGAATGAGTACGCTTGATTTGTTGTGCGGTAAACTCACTAATCAGCAATTCTGTACCAAAGCCTTTGGTTGCACTCTCTAAACGAGCCGCCAAGTTTACAGCATCGCCAATGACCGTATAATCCATACGCTTGCTCGAGCCAATATTCCCCGAGAGGACTTCACCTGTATTTAAACCGATCCCAATCGAGATTAAAGGCTCTCCTTGTTGCTGACGACTTTGATTGAGTTGATCGAGTGCTCTAAGCATATCAACAGAAGCTTGTACGGCATTTTCTGCATCATGTGGACTTGGTAGTGGTGCACCAAAAACCGCCATGATTGCATCACCAATGAACTTATCTAAAATACCATTATGATCGGAAATCACATCAACCATAACGCCAAAGTAATCATTGAGCATTCTTACTGTTTCTTGCGCACCAATTGCTTCAGAAATACTGGTAAAGCTTCTGATATCGGAAAAAAGAACGGTCGCCTCTTGCAAACTTCCTCCTAAAGCTTCACCGCCATCACGTAATAATTGGTCGGCAACTTCCGAGGGTAAATAACGACTCATCGTACTTTTAAGGCGCTTTTCTTTGGACATATCCTCTAGTAATAAAATAGTCCCAGTATTTTGATTAGCATTGATAAGTGGTACGGCTGTAACATTGACCGAATGTTGATCCAAAGGAGTGTGTAATAAATCTAGGTCATTAGAACCACTTTGAGTCAGTATGTCTTGCATAAGAGCATTACTATCAAAGGGGTGATCTATAGAGGTCACAACCTGACCTTCACTTTGTACTCGCTCAATAATTTGAGCCAGCCATGGCAGATGTTGATGGCACAGATTTAAAAACGTATCGATGTTGGCATGTTGATGTAGATAGTCTGCAAACTTTTCACCGCCCAAAAGTAAAGTTGCAGCTCGATTTAAAGTGACTAAACCACCTTGAGCATCAAGTGTTAAAACACCATTAGACATCGACTCTAAAACGGCTTCATTATAACGCTTTACTTCCATGACTTGCTCAAATAGTTGTGCATTTTCAATGGCGATCGAGGCTTGAGCGGCAAAGGCTTTTAGGTAACGCTCATCTTCGTTGGTAAAAATACCTTCGAGTTTATTAATCACCTGAATAACCCCAATGGGATCACCTGATTTTGCATAGATGGGCATGCAAAGAATGGTTCGCGTACGATAACCGGTTTGCTTATCAAAGCTTGGGTTAAAGCGAGTATCTTCGTAGGCTTCAGTAATATTGATCACTTCAGCTTGACTAAAAGATGTACCTGCTAAGCCTAAATGGGCCGGAAAGCGGATTTCACTACTTCCTTGTGCAACCTGTGACCACAGCTCTTTAGTTTGTGGATCATATAAAAATAAAGTGCTCCGATCGGCCCCTAAAAACGAAGTCACAACTTCCATCACCTTAATCAATAAGGGTTTGAGTTGTAATTCTTGTGAAATCGCTGTTGTGACATCAAAAAGTCGCTGTTCTTTGGTTCGTGCACGAGAAATTTGATCATAAAGTCGAGCATTTTCAAAACCGATGGCTGCGTGTTGAGCCAACGCTTCTAAAGTGAGCTGATCACTACTATCAAAGCCCGGAGCTTTACGGTTAAGAACTTGTAAAACACCAATTAAGCGGTCGTTATGCTTGATCGGAGTGCACAAAACATTACGCGTGATAAAACCAGACTTTTGATCTACTTGTTGATCAAATCTTGGGTCCTCATAGGGTTGATTCACAATTAAAGACTCAGCACTTTGAAAGCAGGCACCGACCAGTCCTTGTTGGTCTGATAAGCGAATTTCAAAGTTTAAATCACCCAAGGCTACTCTTGAAAAAAGTTCTTCTGTAGCTTGATCATGTAAAAAAACAGTTGCGCGTTCGGCTTCGATAAACTCAGAGATAATTTCAACCATCTTTGGCAACATTTTATCCAAAGATAGATCTTCAGTCACTTTTCTAGAGACTTCTAGTAAAGCAGAAGTTCGGTTGAGAACACGGCCTACTTTTTCAGAAAATTCGGCTTGGTCTTGATCGCTAAGTTGACTGAGAATCTCTTTAATATCATCACGTTGTAGGCGGTGATGTAAAATTCGATTCACGATTTGGAGATCATGTTCTAACAGCCCCATGCTCAAGCCTCTCTTAGCTCATTAGGTTAATGATGCTCATCACTGTGGTGGTCACTGTCGTGATGCTCATCGCTATGATGATCACTATCAACCTTGTCTTCACTTTGTGGAAGATCGGCTACTCCTCCATATTTAGCAGGGCTAAAGGCTCGACCAGCACCATACTTATAGACAAGCTTTCCGCCATGATTGCCTGCATCTATCGCTAGAAAGGCACATAAAGCCGAAAGGGCAGTCGTTGCAATCGCAAACTGAAGAGCTTGCCTTTCTTTTTCAGCAATCGCTGCAACAAGAGCAAGCAACAAGGCGATCACGCTGGCATATAAAAACAGTTCTGCCGCTTCCTCATGCTCGTGAATTTCGTGTTTACTGACCACTCTTTCGGCGGTATGTTCGTCAGTTTCACCGGTTTGCATGGCAACAAAGGCACCCAAGGTCATCACGGCATGTAAGCAGGCCGTAATCAGCCATACTCTGCGTGGAAGCCATTGACGCCACCAAGAAAGAGTAAGAACCGCATTAAGAATGGGCAGAATAATAGCCAAAGCAAGTGGAATATGCACAATTTTGGGATGCAAAGGAGTAAGGTCCATGATGAGCTCCAATGATTAAAGATGATTTAATCACAACAATGTATAGATAGAATATATAATATTTATTTTTGCTCTTTAAGGGCTTTCATCTTTGTGTGAAAGTTTTCTGCCCAAGCCTCTTTGTGAATCGTCTGAGGACGAGTTAATGCGAGCGAATGAGCCGGTACATCCTGGCTAACAGTTGTACCCGCTGCGACAAAGGCGCCCTCACCAACCACAACCGGTGCTACAAGCTGAGTGTCCGAACCAATAAAAGCCCCTGCTCCGATTTCGGTTCGATGCTTTTGATAGCCATCATAGTTGCAAGTGATTGTGCCGGCACCGATATTTGCTTTAGAGCCGATAATCGCATCACCTAAATAGCTTAAGTGGCTCGCTTTAGCGCCTTCTTCGAGTCTGGTCTTTTTGGTTTCAACAAAATTACCGACCTTGACTTGGGCTTCCAAGATTGTGCCCTCTCTAAGTCTAGCAAAAGGGCCTACTTGTGCTTTGGAACCTACTTGTGCTCCTTCTAAGTGACTAAAAGCTTTAATCACCGCACCGTTCTCAATCACACAATCCTTAATCCAACAGCCTCTTTCTATAACCACATGACTAGAGATCTGAGAATGACCAATTAAAGTCACATCTTCTTCAATAAGCACATCTTGTTGCACCGACACACTTTCACTGAGTCGAAGTGTTTCCGGTCTAAGTAAGGTGACACCCGCACGCATTAGCTTTTGTGCCAAGTGGGCCTGCGCTCGACTTTCAGCTCTTGCCAAATCAATGCGATCATTGACTCCTTCTAGTTGCTCTGCTTGTTCACCCTGTAAAATGGGACAGGCAATCTCTACTTTTTGTTGATAAGCAAAATCAACTAGGTCTGTTAAATAGTATTCACCCTGAGCATTATCGGTTTGAATGGTTTTTAAACCTGCAAAAAGTAGCTGTGCATCAACTCGATAAAGACCAGCATTTACTTCATCAACTTTAAGTTCATGAGCTTGGCAGTCCTTAGCTTCTCGAATGGCATATAAACCACCAACTTGATCTTTTAATAAACGGCCGTAAGCCTTAGGCTCTGCCAATTTCATTCCGGTGACCACCAAAGGATGAGTGGGATATTCTTGGTTAATATTTGCTAATAATTCTGCCCCTAAGGTGGGAACATCACCAGACAAAATCCAAACCTGTCCTTCAAAACCATATAGGGCTTCTTCGGCACACATTACCGCATGAGCCGTGCCTTTTTGCTCCGCTTGAATCGCCCAGCGTATATCAGCCTGTGGAAAGAGTTTCTGTACACAACTTTGCACCGCTTCAGATTGATGACCAATCACAATGACCACTCGGCTAATCCCTGCTTGGAGCGTTGCTGATATGACTCGAGCAATCATGGGTATGCCAGCGACTTCATGTAAAACCTTACTTAGGCTTGAGCGCATTCGTGTGCCCTTACCCGCGGCCATAATAATCGCCGCACTTGGTTTGGCTTGCTGAATATTTTCCTGACTCATAAATAAACTCCCTTAAGCAAGGTAAACTTAGATCATAGACTAGATATGCTTACATGAACATGGATGATAATTTGTTATTCGTCTAGTTTTTGGCAATGCTGACAAAAAACTGTGGCTCGACCAGAAATACGCAAAAATGATAGTGGCTGATCACAGTTATAGCATGCTTGATCTTCTCGGCCATATACTCTAAAGGGACTATCTGGTCCTAAACCTGAACCATAAATCACTTCTCCCTGACCTTCAGAACGCACTAAGGTCTGGGTCATAGACTCATGTAAACCATTGGCCATTAATAGAAGCTGTTCATCACTAAGTTGAGAGAACTTGGCGAGTGGGTGAGCATGGGCTACAAAGAGACATTCAGCGGCATAGATATTACCAATCCCAGCAAATAAACTCTGATCAAGTAGTGCTGTTTTCACCTTACGATGCTGAGCATACTCTCGAATATGCTTGAGCCATTCTTCTGGTTGGGCGCTCAGCTCATAAGCATCTACGCCCATTTTACTCCGTAACACTTCACTTTTAAAGATCGCTTTAGCGGTATCTAACTGCTGTTGCTGAGCAACGGCTTGTTGAGAGCTTTGTACCCAAAGCTGGCCAAACATTCGGGTATTTAAAAAGTCTAGCCTAAGTTTTGGTGAGCCTTTAGTTACTGTTTCGGTCAGATTCTTGGCCAAGGAAAGACTTAGCTTCATACTTTTATGAGGTAGAGTTTCATGAGAAGTTTGGACAAACTTTCCGGTCATACCAAGCCGAGCAAACAGGCAAAAAACTCTTCCATCTTTGGCCTCAAAAAGAGAGGCCATAAGTTTACCAAGGCGCAAAGTATAGGGGGCTAGCGGACGGGCATGATTAAAGAGCGCTAACAAGTCACCACTTTGCCAATAGAAATCCTGTTTTATAGTCCCTGACTGAGTGGGTACATCAGTATTGATAGTGGTCAGATTTGGGGGGCGAAAGAGCTTGCAATCTTTAATCACGATTGCTTCGATTTGACTGTTCTTCAAGGCTGATGCAGCAATGCGTGCACTGACCTCAACTTCTGGTAATTCAGGCATGGGCTACTCTTTGTCTGCCAAGTTCAAAAGCGACGATGGAACTTGCAACAGCAGCATTTAGAGATTCAACATCATTGAACATAGGTAAGGAAACCGCTTCACTCAAGGCTTCTCGTACCGTTTCACTCATGCCGTGACTTTCATTGCCAATGATCCAAACTGAGCGCTGAGGCCATTGGCGATCATAAAGTGACGCACTTGCTTCTCCGGCAAGACCATAAATCGGCAGATCTAAAGTTTTTAACATAGAAATAGCTTCTTCAGCCGACTGACAGGTCCAAATAGGTGCATGAATCGCAACTCCCGCCGATGCTTTAACCGCAAGAGGATTAAGAGGAGCACAACCATGCTTAGGTAAAATAATACCTGCCGCTCCTGCCGCCCAAGCACTTCTGATTAATAGACCAAGATTTGCTGGTGTATTCAGACCATCTAGTAAAAAGATAGGACGTTCAGGTAGAGGACTTTGCAAGCGTTCTTTGAGACTTTGATGCAAGGGTGCTTCAACATCTAAGGCTACACCCTGATCTTGTTTACCATGCTTTGAAATTCGAGATAACTCTAGGGCAGATCGTCTCTCGATCGGTAGGGCAATACTTTGGGCAAGCCTCAATATATCATCAATCAATTCACCGCGAGCTTGGTGGGCAATAAATAATTTTTGTGAGGTAATCCGTGGATCAGATAAGGCCTCAAAGACAGGCTTTCTTCCAAAAAGAGTTAGTCTCCGACCGTTCTGAAATGGATTTTTAGATTGAGTTGTGTATTCGCTTTGAGAGCCTTTATTCGAATGACCTTGTCTCGGATGATTTTGACGAGACGAGGATTTAGACTGAGCACCCCTGTGATGAGATTGAGTGCTCTTTTTTTTGTCAGGATAAGTTTTTTTATGTTTTTTTGGCCTAGATGATTGATGATTTGACATTTATTGATCCTGGATAAATGTAAGGTTCTTGCTTTGTTTTAGTAAAACTAAGAGTTGCTCAGCAAGGCGATCTCCATCGACTAGCCATGAGTTAAATGAATTCTGACGATGAGCAAGAAAGGAGCTGATCATACGCTGATTAAGCTTAGAGCGTCCTTTAGACCCCCATAATGCTCCCATTTCAGGTGTAACAGGCAATAAAGGACTTTGCTCAGTGTTTGATGAATCGCTTGATGAACTAAAGTAATGATTTAAGAAAGTGGTCAAGGTTTTACAGTGTTCAAGGGATCTCTTTTCGGTCATCCAATCTCTTGCTTCTTGGATCAGTGCTTCATCTCCACCATAGTGCAATGCTAAATCATTCATTAACTCAGAGTTTTTGAAATCCACTTGATGCTTTTGGATAAGATGACCTAAATGCCAGCCCCACCAAGAGCCCTGTATTTGATCTAGCAGATCTTTTGAGTTTGATAAACTCATATCCTTTGGTTGTAGAAAGGGTAAATCTATTGTTTTTTTATGATTTATTTTAGCGCGTAAAACAGGGTTCCAATCAAGTTGGCTTAGTTTTTGTGCCAAAGGAACATAGCCACCAAAAGAGCAGGCTAAGCGGGTAGGTTGGCTATGATTATAACTGACCGGTCTACCCTTTTCATCAAAGAGCTCACCTCCAGCCCCTTTAAGTAAGGCATGGCCTGCCGCAAAGTCAAAATCTCTAGGTGATGCCAAAGATACAGCTGTTTCTCCCTCTCCTACTGCACATAGTGCAAGACGATAAGCAATGCCTGGTGCAACTCGGTAATGTGCTTGACCTTCGGGCTGTGTTAACGCTTCTTGATAGGCCTTAGAGATCTGATCAGCACTATTTGAAATAAAATGAATGGAACGAGTCCAATGATTAGTCCAATTCGGTATGACAACAGCACCATTTCTTTTGAGTGGGTCACAGCCCTCTGCCCAAGTAAAAAGATCTCCATTTCCGTTGGGGGCTGCATAAGCGAAAACGACGCCTAATATGGGTCTTTTTTGAAAGATTAAAGCGATGGAAACACTCGCTCCTCTTTCACCCTTTAAAAATGCAGAAGTACCATCATTGGGATCCACTAGCCACATAGGCCGTTCATCAGCAAAGGTCTTGTTTAAATGAGGTTCTTCCTCAGCCCTAAAGCCCCAATCGGGAAACGCCCTACAAAGTTGAGTTCTAATCAAACGTTCAACTTCTAGGTCAGCTTGCTCTTTGAGCTGAGTCTTACTTGGATCTTCTAAGTAATCCAAAAGAATAGCACCGGCTTCAAGAGCAACTTGAGTGGCGTGGTGCAGAGCTTTTTCTAATAAACTCAAATCAAGTAATGATTGCGTCAAAACAATCCCTTTAAGCGTAGACTCAAATCGGTTTTAATTTGAGTATCTGTAAGTATGATCTTTATGTGTATTGCTTGATCAGATTATTTTTTTTCGACATCTTTTGACTGAGGCTTAACGACCAACTTGCTGTCCGACTTTTGCGGTGCTTCCTCTAACAATTCAGCAACTTCCATAAACTCGGCATAGCCTTCTTTTTCAAGATCAGCCAAAGGAATAAAGCGAAGCGAGGCTGAATTGATGCAAAAGCGTCGGCCGGTGGTTTTTTTAGGACCATCTTCAAAGACATGGCCAAGATGAATATCGCTTGTTTTAGAGCGAATCTCCACTCGTTTCATCCCATGGCTATTGTCAACAAGCTCAACAACTTCTTGACTAATGCTTCGGTCAAAGGAAGGCCAGCCACTGCCTGACTTAAACTTGTGAGCTGAGCTGAATAAAGGCTTTCCGGAAATTAGATCGACATACAAACCCGGTTCGCTATTTTTCCAATAACGGTTTTTAAAGGCTCGTTCCGTTCCAGATTCAAAAGCAACTTTGTATTCAAGCGGGCTTAAAAGTGCCTTAGCGACTTTTTTAAGTTTCTTGGGATTCTGTAATGCGTCTTTAAGTTGTTCTTGAACTTCTTTACTCGGCTCAGTAGGCGCTTGGTCTTGAGCTAAGCATTGACCCACAAAACTTGCTAGAATGAGTAATACTAGACTCATCGAAAACTGAGTTGATCGTTGTTTTAGGTTGGATGCTTTCATATTTGCTCTCCTTTGGGGTGTCCTCTTATGCCTGTGAAAAATAGTGAACCTTACCAAATAAAGTCCTATAAGTTTTTTGAATCAACAACAGACCCATAGTTATTTATTCATTTTTGCCCATAAAGCAAATAAGTCGGCAAGTGTATCAAGCTCATCTTGGGCTTGTACTATGAGCTTTTGATCGGCGGTGTGAGCTCCTACTGCAAATACCTTCGCACCACTCGCAAGAGCAGCTGTTAAACCTGTACTAGAATCCTCAGCAATCCAGCATTCCGAAGGTTGCAGTGCAAAGTATTTCATTGCGGTTAAATATGGCAATGGACTAGGTTTATTGGCTTCACAGTCATCTACTCCTGAAATCAAATGATCAAATAATAACTGACCTTGTGAGTCAGTAAAGGCCTTAAGGCTTTGAATCATCTGATCCTTTGGAGATGCGGAGACCACAGCAAGGGTCGGGCAGTGAGGATGAGATGACCAAGCTTGAATCGCACTCAGCGCATTTTTCATGAGAGCTGGTGGGCGATCGCTAAGCAACTTGACCGCAATACGGCCTCGTTCTTCGGTGAGAGAACTCGGGGTGCCGTTTAATGAATATGTTTCAATCAGTTCGCGCCAAAGTTCATGATCTCCCCAGCCAACCCGCTCGGCTAATTTGGGTGCTTGCGAACCAAGATGCTTTTTGAGTACTTCATGTACACTTTCCCAATGCAATGCTTCTGAGTCGACTAGTATACCATCCATATCAAAAAAGATGGCTTTGGGTAGACTCAAGTTTTGTAGTGTTTCTTGATTCATAAAGCACTTCCTAGACTAATATTTGATTGAGGCTTAGCTACTTTGCATCTTCTAAATCTTGATGGATTCTCCAATGGTGAACACCGGACGCGATCCAATAGTATACAACATAGATCAAGGAGAGATAACCGGCGGTTACTCTGTATTCAACCGGTCCAAGGGCGCTGTAGGCTAGTAAAAGAACAAATAACAGCGCTCCTCCTAAGGTTGTTTTCATCCACATTTGGGTACGGGTTGGGTAAATAAAGTGGATTGGAACAAAGGTTAATACTGAGAAAAGTAATGTAAAGACCATAATCAGCCAAAGTGGTGACTCTAATAAGAAAAAATAATACACCACAAGATTCCAATAGGAGGGAAAGCCCACAAAAGCCTCATCGGTTTTAGCCTGAGTTTGACAAAAACCATAAGCACTCGAAATGAGAGCAAAACCTAATAGCCAGATCTGCTCCGGAGGTACAAGCTTTAGGTAATATAAGGAAGCGATCGGCAAAAAGGTAAAGGTGAGATAATCAATTAAGTCATCTAACTTACTGCCATCAAACTCTGGAATGAGTTTTTTGATCTCTAATTTTCTTGCCATAAATCCGTCGCTTGCATCAATTAAGACCGCACACAGATTTAGGGTAAAAAACAAACGTCCGTCCCCCTCGCTTAAGGCCCACAAAGAGAATAGGTTGATTGGTAAACCTAGACTCGTATACAAGTGAACCAGCCAACCGAGTCTACGCTTAGAGTTTCGATTTGAACTAGGTAAAGAGTTTTGATTTTTGGGATGTGCATTATGATCTATTGATGATGTCATAAAGTGTTCGTGTCCTTAATGATTACAATCTATATACTTTGCTGTAAGTTCCACGGTAAAACGACAGACGGTTTAAAAGCACAGTGAAAGGAAAAGTTGTGGAAGATATACGGAGTCTCATTGAGCTAAGTCGCTCACGCGGTGTTATCCTCTCTAAATTTGACTTATCTGAAAACACTTTTGTTTATGTTCTCACCATTGATCGTCCTCAAGTGAGAAATGCTCTCGACTTTGAGGCGATGCGATCACTCCGTTCTTATGCCGCTCAAATCAAAAGCTCTTTGACGGAATCCTGTCTTGCTGTGGTTTTGACAGGTGCAAATGATACCTTCATTTCCGGAGGAGACTTAAAGGCCCTACAAGATCAACGATCAGTCACTGTCGCACAGGAAATGTCTACTTTGATGCGCTCAACCCTTAAAGCACTTCAGGACTTGCCCTGTCTATTAGTCTGCGCTGCCGATGGAGCAATCGTTGGAGGAGGCGCCGAGGTGTTTATTGCGGCTGATTACAGAATCATGTCTGCACAGGCTCATATACGCTTTGCTCAAGCAAGTTTGGCTTTATCAACAGGTTGGGGAGGCGCAAGAAGATTGGCTCAAGTCCTCGGTCGTTCCAAAGCCTTAGCTCTGCTTTTAGAAGGTGAACGTCTATCAAGTCAATCAAGTCTTGATTTAGGATTATGTCATCAAGTGTCAAAGTCTATGAATGCTTTGAGTTGTACTTTATTATGGTTAAAAAAGTTTTGTTATACGCCACAAGCTCTGATTGGGATTAAGGCTTTGCTTAAGGATGATAGTTTTAATCACATCGATGAACTCGAAAATGAGATTTTTCCTCATTTATGGGCTCATGACGAACATTGGCAGGCTGTGGATCGTTTATGGAGTCATAGAGCAGGTATGAAAAAAACAAACAAAGATGTGGAAGAAATTCAAAGTATGAAGCCAGAGTTTAGATCAGAAGCCAGAGCAGAAGACGGTGCAATCAGTTTAAATCAAGCAAAACGCGGTTTATTTATTGTATTGGAGGGAATCGATGGTGCAGGTACAACAAGTCAGGCGGAAAGATTAGTCGCTTGGCTTGAGGAACATCAATATTCAGCATACATGACCCAAGAGCCAAGCTCGGGAGTTATTGGACGTTTAACGCGGCAGGCGCTACGGGGAGAGGCGATTGGACATGGGCAAAACTTACTGCCCGCCGAAAGTATTGCACTCTTGTTTGCTGCGGATCGTGCTGATCATTGGTATAATGAAATTGAGCCTAAATTAGAACGAGGCGAAGTCGTTGTGTGTGATCGCTATTTATATTCGAGTTTGGCATACCAAGGACTAGAACTTCCTGAATCTTGGGTACGCTCTCTGAATATGCTTTATCCACAACCGGATTTATTACTTTTTGTTGAAGTTGATCCTGCAATCGCTTCACAAAGACGAGATCAAAGAGGTCTTGAGGCCGATCGTTATGAAGTAGATGAGCTACAAATACAGATCGCTAAGCGCTATGCAACCATCTGCCAAGAGTATGAAGCCACTTTTATCAATGGAGAACAATCTCTTGATGAGGTGACTCAAGCTTGTTTGGCCCCCTTAAAATCTCTTCTGGAAATGGCCTAAATGAAGCGGTTGACAAGGTGAAGTATGAGTTCAAAGCATAAATCTAAACACAAATCTAAATCTAAAACAAAAACCAAACCTATCGCTGAAGAACCTATACTGCAAAGTGCAGAAGAAATTAGTCCAAAAGACAAAAAGCAAGAGGCAAACAAGCAAGGGGCTAGCAAGCAAGAGGCAACTATATTGGGCACCACAGCTGATGTTAATACAGATGTAGAACCCAAGCTAAATCTTGCGACAAATAATTTTGAGCGCTTTTTTACAAAAAGCTTTCTACTCAATCAAGGCTCCATCATCTTCAAGTCTTTGATTAAGACAAGTGCTTATTATCTATTAAACTTAGCGGCTCAGTTATTTGTTTTTGGCGGAGGCTTAGGTTTAGTTTGGGTCTTGTCTCACTTAGAACCAAAGGGGGATTTAGCCCGTTATCTACTTCCCTTAACGATTTTAGCGATGCCGGTTGCTGTGATTTCTCAAAACGAATCTTGGCTAGATCGCTTACTGAATACTGTCTTTGCTTTTGCCTTTTTAGGTTTTTTTACTTGGAGCTGTACTTGGTACTTTCAATATCCCGATTGGGGCTATGAAGCCAAGTGGATTGCAATAGAAGGCCTCGTTTTATGTTGTTTATTATATTTCTCATTTAAAAAGTCTTTGCATAATATACGAGGTCCACAAAAGTCTTTATTTAGACGATTTTGGCTTTTTGGTATTTTCATTAGCTTAAGCTCTTTAAGCTTTTTAGGGTATTACATCGGTACTCAAAGTGCGCCCGAGCCAAGTACTTCCAATATTTTATCGGGTGGGGCCTTTGTTTTATTTCTAAGCATAATGATCATTAGAGTGTATTGGTTGGATGGCTTTAGGATTCGCCGAGCGAACCGAGCCGAATATACTCATCCTTTAGATCATATTATCTTATTTGAATGGATTGTGCCCAAGTCCTTTAACTTTACGATGATGTTAGGGATGCTTTTAGTTGCTCAATCAATGATGTTTTCAACGATTTACAGGGCATATCAGCATCAGGATAAGGTCCGGGCATCAAAAGAAATAATACCTGCTCAAGAGATGCATCATATAGAAAGTCAAGCGATCTCATTGGAGTCTAATCCAAATATAAATTATTACTCAAGTGTTGAATCCACGCTGAATCCACAAATAATTGGTGAGTCTTCGACACAGCAAAATCAACTTTATTCAAGTTTTACCAAACCAATCCCCTCTCCAAATAATGAATTAGGATCTGCTGAAAAGCTTAGCAAAGTTAGACCAAATATTAGCTTAAGTTCGTGGATGTTATTCTCTTTTAAGCCCTATGTTTTCCCAAAAGATCAGCAAGGTCGAGAAGTTGATGCACCGCTTTGGTTTAAATATTTAGGTCGAGCGCTCATTGGTTTGATTATTGCGATTTTACTTACGAAACAGCTGAATATTTGGAAGCAGATCATGGCGTCTTATTGGCGTTTACTCGGTGCAACAAGAACCGAAAAACATCGTGGTGCATCCGAGGTACTCACTCGGCAACAAGATGAAATGCTCGATCAGATCACCGGTATCTTTAATCATTATTCTCTGCCTTGGCGTTGGCTGCTACTTTATGCGGTAAGCGCACCCACTCTCTCATTAAAATGGAGAGTGATTCTTGATCCAGCATCCGCCTATTTTATGGGGATAGAGCGCTTAAATGATTGGGTGACTCAACGTTGGCATGCGGCAATTGCAATTTCGGCCTTTGTGATTGCTCTAACCACCTTACCTTTTTGCTATTTTCATCAAGAGTATTTACCTCATTTTTTGACTTCCTTTATCCCCACGATGAGTTCAGCACTCTTGATTGCCTTTTTACGAATTGGTCTCTCTTTAAGACCGCCAAACTCTTATCAGTGGTGGATTTGGTGGCTTCTTATTTTTCATACGGTCATCTCGATCTTAAACTTTTTCTTATCAATTAACATCGGAACCGATCAAAGTTTTTGGACACAGGCGCTTTGGTACACTGACTTAATCACAATATTTGCCTATCCGGCCATTTATTTAATGGGTACAGATCGTTATACATCCAATGTTCGTCCTGATCGTCGGATTTCTGTTCATGATGATGATTGTGATGTGATTGTACGCCGTCGATTGCTCATTGCCTTTTCTGATACTGAACATCGACAGTGGTTGGTTAATCAGCTCACTCAGAGGCTCCATCCGGTAAGAAGTAATGTTTTACATTTACGTTTAATTACGCCCTCACTCGCCTTGGAAGGACTAGAGCGTCTTCGGGGCCTAATGGTGACCTTAAGAGAGTTTCTTACGCCTATTTTTGGAAACTATAAGCGTGCTTTAAGATCTTGGACAATCTTAGTCTTTGTCGCATGGCTCTCGACTTTAACTTTTCATTTATTTATCAATCATAAGATGTTGCCTTGGCATGTTACGAGCGCTTATCTAGTGGATCTAGCCATCATTATCATGCCGGCCTTTATACTTTGGCTAGGTTCAAACTTTACCAAGGGTCAAAACGAAACATCGCCCGTTTCTAAGTCTTGGCTGATTCTTAACTTTGTGGGGTTAGTGACTTTGTCTGCATTAGCCTTTAAACTTTGGTTTAAACCTTTCATTGAAATTGAATCCTTGCTGACCTTACCCAAGGTGCCTAGAGATTATCGGGCTTGGTTGATTTGGCTTAGTCCGCCGACTTTAGCATTGTGGCAATTATTAATCACAGATCTAAAGAAAGGCATGCTCAAGCGGTCAATGAATCAAGCCGAAGATCTGTCAAGTCCTGAGACTCTAGATTCAGATTCACCGAATGAACGGTTTTCTATATTAAGAAAAATTGAATCTTTTTTACAAAATCTCGAGGAGCAACTCGTCTCATCGGTTTATCAAAAAACCACTCAAAAAAGACTGTTTGAGTTTCGCTATCAATCAACAATGATCTTAAACTTGGCAAAGATTATTGAACATAGCTTTGAACGGCTCAGAAATGGTGAATGGTTTCACGAAGAAAAGCATGCTTTATCAAGAGTCAAAAGTGAGCTGTTGAGTAAAACTCATGCGCAAGCTGATCATAAACTCGAAGTCATTGAAGAATTAAGTGAAACCTTAGAAGATGCTTTAGATACTTTGGGATCGTTGCTTCATGACTTAACCTTAACGACTCATCTTCTAAGTCCAACAGACGGAACTGATGAAAAGTCTTTAGAATTACCACCAAATCCAAAGTTATCAGTCATTATTGAGGCCCTATGCCAAATTGCTAAATACCCTTTACCTAAAATTGAAAGCAACCAAACAATCGGACTGACTCCTTCTTTAATCACAAATCAATATTCCGCCTTAACTCGCTTACATGAATGTCATGAAGAAGTGATTGCCTTGGTAAGCTATTTAACCAAGCAAGCCTATCAAGAGTCCAGTGTAAATCAGGAATTTAATATAATGATTTCTGATCAAGATCGTGCTGGCTTACTGAAACTTTGGTGTTTGTTAGAAGCTCAATCAGTAGATCATTTAGATCATGCTCATGTTGAAGATATGCATCCCCAATCATCTAAAGATCAAGATTTACCACCAGCGCTTCAATTCATTTACCAAATGATCACCAAGCAAAATCATTTAGTAGAAACTAAAGCTCACACTGACCAGTGGCAAAAGGTTTTATGGGCGACTTTACATCACCCAACCGGCCAAATATTGATTTATAAGTTAAGTCATGACTCCCTGAATGATCCCGAGTTAGAAAGAAGTTTAGAAAGCTTATTAGCTCTTAATTGCTTGCCAACTCCAATTGCAACCCTTTTGAAAAAACTAGAGGATGTACAGCATAAATACAGTGCAATAGAACAGACATGGGAAGAACATCATCATGAACGAGTCGAAGCGGAACGCTCTACCGGAGAAATTCAACAGCTTAAATCTAGTTCTTTAGAGATTTTTGAATCTCATAGTCATAGCTCAAAAATCTTAAGAAGCATCCAATACCCAAGACAGCTTGAATTAATTGAGCGGGAATTCAAAACTCAACAATATTTAGATAAATTGAATCATCAACGCTATGAGGCTCTTTCGGCAGTGTATTTTGGCACCTTTGCTTATTTAATTTGTCTACTGAAAGACATCAGCTTAAATGCCCAAGTTCAAAAGTTATCATGGGAGTCGGCTGTAACTTTAGCCGAATCGTTAGCGGTTTTAGAACATATAAATCAAGATGATCATGCTGATCAAACAGTAAACCTGATCAAACTTATTTTAGAATTATTTACTGTTGATCAAGCGGAGTTTATTGAGCAAAATTGTCGAGATCGAAGGTCTTGGACGGAGCTTAAAGAAAAGGTTAATCAGCTTTGTATTGAATTGCGAAAAAAGATTGATCGTCACTCTGATTTCCCAATTTATGTTTGGGGAAGAAAACAGAAAAATATTGAGCCCTTCCCACCAAGTCGTTCTTTGGTGATGCAGGGACTCTATCCTCGCTTTGGTGAATTAGAGAAGGTGGAAGATGCTCCTAGTTTATCTATGCAAGCCATGAGCAAGACTGTGCTTGAACAACATACTCAGTCTACAGATAAAGCCACAAAGATACTTCATCTAGGACGTGGGTTAAGGCTTGCCGATACCAAACGAGCTTCGCAAATTGACTATTATTCAGCACTTTGGTTGTTAAACTTACTGCATAGCTTAGTCAACTCAGATGATTTGCTACGTTCTCCAAAGGAGCTTCCTCAAAAACTCGAGCAGTTGAACACCTTATTGACTCGAATTGGTAAGATTCTCAAGCCCTTTGCAGGTGAGGAACAAATCATTATTGAAAGGCTTTTTGATAAAGCTTTTAGAAGATTATTTGCCTTGAAAGCGATGGGCGTTGAGGGACATGATATCTTGGGAGGCAAAGGTACTGTTGATTTTAAATCTGGGTTTAAAAAAGCCGAAGATTATATAAACGGTTTAGAAGCCAAGCGTGAAAGAGAGTTTAATGCTTTGTCTTGGCTGAGTTTACCACCTGATTTAGAGTTTTCATTCTTGTTGAATATCGACTATTTAAGTGAAGGTGAGTTGAGAACCTATTTATCTCTCCAAGCCATCCCACAAGTCGTTTTCAAAGGTCATTAGTCTACCTTAAGTGACCGTAGTCAGATATGTGTAATGACTAAAGTGTCCAGCGGGCGCCAAAACGTAACATAAGAACTCGAGCGATCGAGCGCTGACTTGGTTCTAGTTCGCTTACAGCTTGGCAGGGACCGGCTCCTTGAAAGGCAATACATCGTGTTCCACCGGTATGAAAAATCATACTTAAGCCACTTTCTATGGACCAATGGTCTGTTTGTCGCCATAAAGCGCCCAAATCAACTCTTAGATCACTCCAAAAAGAAGACCATTGCACCGATGATTCAGAGGTTTGATCAAGGACTTCAGCTTCGCCCATACCTAAGCTCGCACCAAGATAAAGGTGTTGAGAAGGCTTGTAGGGGTAATAATATCTTAAGCCAAGTCCTAAGTGACCAAAGGTATTGGAGATTTGGTCACTTCCGGTTCCTGTGGGTGTAAAGTTCCCCCAATCTAGGTTAAGATTTATTCCAAGATATTTCCATCTGTATTCTGTGGATAAGCCAAGGTTAACGCCGGGATAGGTTTCGTTACATTGCGCCTGCCCAGAGGCAACGCATAAGTTAGCCCCAGTCAGACCGCTTAGGCTCCAGCCTAGGGGCAGCTTTTTAAGCTCATTGTTTGGGAGAGCTAATGTGGGATTCTTTGATGTGAGCTGAGCGGGCACAGATTGATCTTCATTTTTTTGTGCTTGGGCCTGAACTGAGCTTTTTAAACACATGAGGCTAAGTAGACTAAAGACAATGGGGATAAGTTGATACATATAAGCTTTCTATAATAAATGACTAACCTAGCGTTTTTGCCCTAATAACAACTAGCTTTGCAATAACGCTATGAATCCATTCGAACATAAAAGTCCAAAAGTCATAAAAAAGGCGACAATAGGCGCTTTATAGATGGATAACCCCAAATAGACTGCAAGCCCAGAGAGGATACAGGTGATTACGATGTAAGCTATAAAAAATGTAAGCAATGCTGCCTTGAAGCCAAAGATTAATTCCGTGATAAATGTATGCTTTTCACTAGAGCTTTGAGTGTCTTCTGACTGAGTTTTATACATTTTACAATCGTATCCAATTTAAGTAAATATGGAATATTAATCATAAATATTTCTTGGGGAGCACGCAAGATGAACTTTGCGACAGAAGCTTGTTTAAAGCTCTACAGTATATACTACATTCATCTTACATCCCTTCACCTTCCCACTATCCCTACTCGCCTTCATGCTCGTCATGGCCTTCGCCCTCATGCTCTTCGTGGCCTTCACCTTCATGCTCGTCATGGCCTTCGCCCTCATGCTCTTCGTGGTCTTCACCTTCATGCTCGTCATGGCCTTCGCCCTCATGCTCTTCGTGGCCGTGCTCATGAGCGACACCATCAACCGGACATTCGCCCTCGCCTTGATAGTGACCCTGGGTCTTAAATTGAGCCATAAGATATTGATACATATTTTCGAGAGGAGTGATCGGAGAACCGCCTAATTGGTAACGATCATCAATCTCAGGTAATTGTGCCGGAGAGATCATTTCTAATTCTGCTTGGGTCACGACACCATCTAAGTCAAGATCACAGTCAGCGAGCCATTGTGCAAGACGAATGATACCACCCTCATCACCCTCTGGAAAGCCATTAAAGAATGGGTGATCTCCATGAATTGTTGCGGCAACGGTATGATCGCCACCAGCAGTAATCGCAAAACCAGTGATCCCATCAATTTCACATGGTCCGAAGCGAGTCTCGGCACTCAGACCAAAGGCAAACTGAACTTCTGGCGCATCATAGCACACGTTATCACCAGACATATTATCGTTGGGCATTTGATCGCCAGGGGTAGCCAATGCAACGGGAGGACAAGATTGCCCATCAGCTTTGCTCAACATACCATTGACCCAATAGGTCCAATCATTTGAAACCATCTCATCAAAGTCAGCCTGTTCGACACTTTCATGTTTCAAGGCACCATCTCCTGCACCTACAGTTTCATAATTAAATTCCCAACGACCTTCTTGCAAGCCGTCAAAGCTCCATAACTCTAAACCGGTTGCCGGTACTTGAGTTAGATCAACAACATAGTTGTCAGCTGACTCTCTTTCAATTGAGTCATTTGTGGATAAGTGCGCATCGATATTGCCTATGCCCACCAAGTATTTATCAAATGAGACCGCCCAACCATCACGTATATTTTCAGTATCTTCGCCTGGCTCGAGTCCTTCGATGATTACATCTTCTGCTTCTAGTAAAACAGTTAGAGAACCGAGGCCTACCGAGGCTTCTTCTGATTCGCAGGCAGTTGTGATAAATCCTAAAGATAAGCAGAGGGTCAAGGTTAAAATCGAGTTTTGTGTAATATAACTCATATTCACTCCATTTAGTGGTTAAGTGGTTTAGTGATTAAGTGGTTAAGTGGTTAAGTGGTTAAGTGGTTAAGTATTAATCTTGATTCCAAGTAAACTTTGGCCTTATGCCGCTAATCACCGAATTTCTAATAGATCGATAAGCTTCGGAGTTTTCCTTAATAATCAATTGATCAACGCAGCCCTGTTCTGAGATACAAACTTGGCCTAAATCGCTACAATTACGTTCAGAGATTTTTTCTCCATGAGCACAGTGAAGCTCTTGGGTCCCGTTACAAAGTAATTCAAGGCTACCCTCAGAGCAGTTTTCATGTTTGATATATTGACTAAAGTCGAGCTTTTGCATCCAAGTACTTGGGTCAAATTGAATCGTCAGGTTTTGATCATTGAGATTTACTTCTTTTTGGAATGGGTCTGATAAACTTTTTCTAATGATCGGTACTCCTAACTCAGTATCATCACTTTGTTTTAGACCCATTGAGACGGTAAAAGGAAGCTCAATGTCGCTTACTAAGGCTTTACCTTCGATCACAAGAGAATAGCCGTCTAATTCTTGAGCGGCAGATAAAATAAAGGGTTCGTTTCGGGTGAGCTGTGAGCTGATTCCAAGATCATACATCCAAGATAATACCAAACCGGTCACTCCCTGTAGTTCCCCAACTTCTTGAGCTTGAGAATTGAGCGTATTAATGACCACTGAATCAGGCCATTCTAAGCGAGCAACATCACACAAATCACCAGCATTGACACCGGCACAAAGATATAATGGACCAAAAGCCAGATCGGCTCGTTCCAAAGTAATTGCTGTATTGTCTCCTAGTAAGATTTGAGGTGTATTTGTACCTTTAACAAAAATAGGTAAGTTTACGGCTTCTTGCGTACTATGTTCACAGCCCAAATACATGATACTAACAAATATATAAAAGAGCTTCGTTTTCATAGGCTTACCCCTAGAGTTAAGAGCCAAGACAATGGTGAGCCTGCAGCACGGTGACGCATTGGGGTACGAGAGCGTATGCCATCGTTGGGTGTCCAATCGGATGGAAAAGAATACTCAAGAGCAGCATATTCGGTATTTAAAGCATTATATAGCTCAAATGATATATTCAATCTGCCCCATACCAAGCCAGCAGATACATCTAGTAAACTGACTGAGTCAGCAAATTGATTGTAAGGTAAAGGACGTGGAGATAAGTGTGAGAATCCTAGACCCATTCTAGCCTGAAGAGGAAAAAGTCCCAAGCGTTGAATCAGGTTATGTTGAACCGCAACATCGGCTCGGACCACAAGAGGAGGTACAAAAGGTAACTGCTGACCCTTTTGAAATGCAGGAAAGGGTTCCTCGGCGCTTGCTGGGGGTGGATCAAGTAATTCGGCATTGACAAAGGTTGCTGATAAAGAACTTATAAGCCATGGAAAAGGCTGACTATTTAAGTGAGCAAAAAAGCCAAGTCTTTGTGTTGCACCAGTTCGTTCTAAACGTCCTTCTGATGCTTCAAAGGCGACATCATCGGATAATTTAGTGTGATAGCCACCTAGAGCCAGCCTAAACGCTGATCCCCAATCAAATCGAACGCCTAAATCAGAAGACTTAACCTTAGAAAAAGGCGCTTCTTCACCATCTTCTAATAATCTTGCTTGAGGGGAGCGATAGCCCTCCCCATATGACATAAATATAGACCACCATGAAAAAGGCTTAAGTTCAAGACTTGCCCTTGGCCCCCAAGCTAAACCTAAAGCGCTTCGTCTAAATCCTGTAATGTAACTATCCTGTGGCCTAGTGAGCGGTGCAAAGTTGCCTAACCGATCATCAATTTCATATGATAGTGAGTCAACTCGGACACCGGTATGTAGTGAGGCATAACGACCAAAAATCCATTTTAAATCACCCCAGCCACCCAGATCTACAGCATTAACACTAGCATCGACACGTTGGTCCCAAGTCTGATTGCGGACAGTAGCATCAAGAAGAGATTGGCTTTGATCGATAAAATCCATTCGGCCGTCTGCACCAAACTCACTGAAAAGCTTAAGGTCCGAATGAGCGAAAACTTGCTTACGATAACGACTTTTAATGCCCACTGAACGAGTCTGATTGCGTTGTTCAATTAAATCTCCACGACCAGCTTCACGTTCTAAAGTTCTCGAGATTTCTTGGAATCCGGTATAATTACTTTGCATCCTAAAGTGATCGTAGCTTAACCAAATCCCAATTTCTCCCCTTTCTCCATGATCGCCTTTATAGTTTGTAAAAAAGCCTAATAGGAGTCGATTCGCTAGAGCATTTTGGGCTTTAGCTGTGGCGTATGGATAAACGCAAGTAAAGCAAATCTTACCCGATTCTACGTCATCATATCGTAAAACTCCTGCAAAGTTAGATCGCGCTGAATGAAGGATTGCTAACAGTCGGTGCTTAGTTTTACCCTCGCCAAACTGATGCTGGAACATACCATTACTGACTGTACCCATTCGATTTTGACCAAAGCCATCACTTGTAGTGATTTCAAATGCGCCAAAAGTTTTTGCAGATCCGTTTTTGGGTGACCAAATTGCTTTATACTTGCTCGTATTCCATGTACCTTGAGTCAATGAGAGTTTCAAGCCATCTTGAGTATCATCTATGCCGAGGGACACCCCAATAGATCCGGCTACAGCAAAGTCTCCCTGCTCCGGTTTATGGACGCCCTCAATCACCTCAAGACCATCGACGACATCGCCGATGAGAAAGCCTAAATCCGAGTAGCCCTGTCCATGAATATGAGAAGGAAGATTGATCGGAATCCCCCCCACAGTAAAAGCGATATCCTGTCCATGCTCAGAATCAAAGCCTCTGAGCATATAGTTGTGAGCAATGGCCGGTCCCTTAGAACGACCAATATATAGTCCAGGCGTTGTTTGCAGAAGGTCAGCCCCTTCTTGATGTGGAGCAGCATTGATCACATCTTTACTAATGTAAAAGTCACTCGCACTTTGTTGTAATAAATACTTATTATCATGACCGGATACAGTTAAGGTAATTGGATCTTTATCTAGCTCTTGCTTAGATCCTGTATCGCTCTTGGGGGTAGATTGTGATCGCTGTGTTTTTTTTGACTCTTGTACGCTAGTCGCTTTTTTGTTGATTGAGGTTGAATTGACCGGGGCTGAATTGACTGAAACTGAAAGCGTTTCATTGGTTTCACCAGCCCTTTGGTCGTGCTCTGGCACTTCTTTAGGAATAGTAAACAAAAAGGGAATACGAATTCGGCAGTCAACGGCAGTTGTGCCTTGAAAAGCGGGTTCAAACGTCCACTGTTTTACTGCGGATATAGCTGCTTGATCAAACTGATGATCAGAGGACTGCTCAACAACCACTTCGCCGACATGACCATTACTTAAAATGGTAACTAATAAGTCAACTTGTGCCTCTTGTTGTTTTGCTAGCGCCTGAACAGGGTAGGTTGCATCCACCGACTTAATCAGTTTAGGTAATAATAATTCAGCTGAGTTTGCTTCCCTTGTTTCATGTTGATGAGATTCTGGTGAGCCGTGCTCAATAGAGATTGAAGTACTTTTTTGAGCCGAGCTAGCGTTTTTATCAGCCCAAGTCATTTCAATAGGTAGCATGCTTATGCAGCTAATGATTAAAAGATAAACCTTAGGGAGCTTACTCATAAATCTAATCAGAAAACCTTCGGTAAGCATACCGGTAATACTACACATTTGGTTGCTTTGTATGACCGGTGGATTAGACATGAACTGTACCTCAGTAAAGATAATACGCTAGGTTAATTCAGTGGGTATGCACTAGATGCAAGTTACTTGCAAGTAAAATTTATCAAGCAAGTTTCAAAAAACAAATTCCAAAAAGTATCTGTTGAGTTGGGGAACAATGAACCGCTGATATCTATTCGTTCTTTACCTTAAACATAGAGATATAAGTTCTTTTGACTAAGCTTTACCAGCTCTTATACTCTCCCTAATATTAAGACTAAAGTCTGTGGATCGATTCTCGATATTTAATACAAGAGATACGAGCTGAGTTTAAATTGCTAATGAGTTGAGATGTTTTATGTTGACTCAAATGTTCTCTACTGGTCCATGGTCATCACAATGATCACCATGAGGACTGTGTAAGTGTCCATTAACAATGTAATCGATATGATCGCCATGCGGTACCGCTTCATGGCCACAGCCGGGACCATGAACATGATCATCTTCGTGACCTGAGCATTGATGATTAGGCGTACATTCAGCGGGATTATTTTCTGATACTTCGAGTTGGTGTTCATCTACATGATCACCATGCGGATAATGGAGGTGTCCATCATGCAAATAATCTACATGATCACCGTGCTTAATGGCGGTATGACCACACTGAGGACCATGAACATGGCTGTGATCTTGGTGTTTTTGACATGAATGTTGTGAATTGCTCATAATCGTTCCTTAGTTCTTAATAACGTAAAAAATCTATTTGTGTTCTTCTACATGATCGAAAGCATTGTTGAGCAGTTGTACGATATGTTCATCAGATAAACTGTAATAGATATGCTTCCCTTGACGCTCTTTATTGACCAATCGGGCTTGATGCAAGATTTTAAGCCTTTGTGAGATTAAAGACATAGACTGTTCGGTTTCATGTGCAAGTTCAGAAACACAACGAGGGCCATCAAAGAGTAATTCTAGCAAGCGAAGTCGAGAAACCTCACCTAAAGCGCTAAAAAGAGAGGCTGTATCTTCGATTACATCATCAGATCTTTTTATGACGCTGACCATTTGATGATCTGTGGATTCACAGTTGAGTGTATGTTCAGATGACATGAATCATTCCAATCTAAATCAACAATTAAACAAATGTTAAACTGTTTAATTTAGGAAGTCAAACTTATTTATTGATCAGCAAAGTCGAGCGTTGTGTTGAGCATTGAGTCTTTCGAAAAATCAAGTATTTAAGAGTAATAATATGAGATTTAAACGGCTCTCAGTTTGCTGAACGGACAGTTTTCTGTATAAGTGATGAACCACAGCCTTAAACTATGCTGAGAATATATTATGACTCGATTCCCCATAACTCACAGCCCTATAACTCGCTTGTCTTTATTCATCTGCTTAAGTTTAGTTGTTTTCAGTGCTTGCGATGCAAACAACGCTTCTCAAGAAGAGGTCATTGATGGTGATCCTTGTTTATATTCGGACAGTATTGCAGCCACTGCCACATGTTTAACCGCGGTTCAAGAGCCAGAATATTATGTAGAACAAGCTTTGCTTTACTTTGATACTTTAGATTTGAGGGCACCGGAAGAAAATATTCCTAATTACCATGAACAGGTGGCTCGTTGGGAATGGCCACCATGGCTTTTACTAACCGGCTTTGGGGCGGAAGATATGATTAATGCCAGCCTTGCATTGAGGCGCCTTGATCCCTCGACTGTACCCCAACGCGACTGTCGCTTTTTTCCGGTACAACCCTTTGCCCGATGCTATGTTACCTTTGAATATGAAAAAGGCGCCTGTCCAATATACGAAGAGTTTACTTTTAATGACCAAGGAGAAATGACTTTTATCGAAGCTTGGTCTTTGGAAAGTGGAGAAATCTATGCAGACCCAGATGCTTTATGGGGTGAGCGTAACGATTTTCCTCGCCTTTCTAGTCGTATTCCGGGATTAGGCACAAAAACGGGTAATATACCCTATCACGATGAAACGCTTACCATGCAAGCAGAGCTTCTTGCTGATTCTGAAGTGCTTGACTATTTAGAACGGATTACAAATTGGCGCCGTTATTGGGCTGAAGAACTAGGTCAAGCAGATCGAGACTTTTTTGCTCAAGGTTGTGGATGGTAGTGTATTATATCTTTGATCATACAAGTCATTGACCACTTAATATCAAACTTATGAAACAGAAAGTACCAATGCACCAAAAGACAACAGTTAAAACTTTTGAGCTAAAGGGTGAAATTGCAGTCGTGACTGGAGCTTCTAGTGGGATAGGGGCTGCGATTGCCAAGCACTTGTCCGACTTAGGCATGAAAGTCATTTTATTAGCTAGACGCCTAGAACGACTCAAAGCACTGTGCCAAGAGCTCAACCAGTATCAGGCCAATCAAGAACAAGCGATAGCATACCAACTAGACCTTCGAAATACCGATGATATCGAAAAGCTTTTTGCTGAGATTTATGAACGGTTTGGACCCATACGAGTGCTCGTAAATAATGCAGGGTTAGGACATTTCTCTCCTTTGAGTACAGGTAAAACAGAGGATTGGAGGGAAACGCTAGAAGTGAATATACTTGCGCCAAGTGTTTGCACAAGAGAGGCGATTCAGCACATGAGAAAGCATGATGACTGGGGACAAATTGTGCATATTTCTTCGATGTCAGCCCATCGTGTCCCCCAAGGCAGTGGCATGTACTCGGCTTCTAAGTTTGCTTTGAGGTCTCTCACCGAAGGACTCAGAAAAGAGCTCAGAGAGCTCGGGAGTGAGATTAGAGTTGGATCGATCAGTCCTGGTTTTGTTGAAACAGAGTTTGCTGCGCACTTTCATCGGAGTGAGGAAAAGGCAAATGAGATCTACACGCAATACCGAGTTTTAGATCCCAATGATATTGCCAATGCTCTTGTGTATCTATTGACTCAACCTGCTCATGTACAGGTTCATGACTTACTTATTAGGCCCACTGCTCAAGAGAATTAAGCAAAGAGAGAGTCCCAATGCAAATCTCCGGAGTTGACCTGCCTTCTAATCGAAAATTCGGATTTTTTGTCACACTTATTTGCATCATGATCACAGTTTACACAGTGTTAAATCATGATCAAGTATGGGGATCTCTTTTCGCTCTTCTCAGTATGATGTTTTTATTGCTGACTTTGATTAACTCCAAGCTTTTACAGACTTTAAATATAGGCTGGATGTGCTTAGGCTTAGTCTTGGGTAAGATCATTACTCCCATCGTCATGGGACTAATCTTTTTTGTTTTTTTTACTCCAATAGCTGTGTTGATGAGATTAAGTGGGCGCGATGAGTTAAAATTGAGCTTCAAAAAACAGCAGACCTATTGGCAAAAACGTGAAGAGCCGACTCAAGCTATATCTTTTGAAAATCAATTTTAGTTAAGTGTACGTATGGAAACTTTAAAAGAACTCTGGACCTTTCTGCGTGTACGTAAAAAGCTGTGGCTTGCACCTATCATCATGGTGATACTGATCATCAGCGGGCTTTTGATTGTGGCACAAGGCTCAGTTGTCGCCCCTTTTGTCTATACCTTATTTTAGGCTAAACATATGTATATACTTGGATTGTCGGCATTTTATCATGACAGTGCAGCATGTTTAATCAAATCGGGAGACATTATTGCAGCTGCCCAAGAAGAAAGGTTTACCCGTATAAAACATGAACCAAGTTTTCCTAAACATGCAATTCTTTATTGCCTAAAAGAAGCCGGGATTACTCCAGAGCAAATAGAACAAGTCGTCTTTTACGAAAAGCCTTTCATAAAGTTTGAACGCCTCCTTGAAACCTATTTAGCATTTGCCCCAAAGGGATTGATCAGCTTTACTCAAGCGATTCCTAAGTGGGTCAAAGATAGACTTTTTCAAAAGACTAAATTGTGCCAAGAGCTTGCTTTAGTTTTAGGAGATGAGGTGAATTGGAAACAGCGTTTGCTTTTTTCGGAGCATCATTTATCGCATGCAGCAAGTGCGTTTTATCCATCGCCTTTTGAGCGTGCTGCTGTGCTTACCCTTGACGGGGTAGGCGAATGGACAACAACCTCTGTCGCAATTGGTCATGGCAAGCATCTTAAGGTCATTAAAGAAATTAAGTTTCCTCATTCATTGGGCTTACTCTACTCGGCTTTTACTTATTATACGGGGTTTAAGGTAAACTCTGGTGAATATAAACTGATGGGGTTAGCACCCTATGGTCAGCCTTGTTATACTGATATTATTCAAGAAAAACTTGTTCATATCGCGCCTGACGGTAGTTTTCAATTAAATATGGATTACTTTAATTTTGCAACCGGCTTAACGATGACCAATGCAAGGTTTCATCGTTTATTTGGCGGCCCACCACGCATACCAGAGTCAGCACTCACTCAACGAGAGATGGACTTGGCAGCCTCTATCCAAAAAGTCATCGAAAAGATTTTGGTTAGACTTGCTCGGAATATTGCTGAAGAAACCGGAGAACGTCATCTATGCCTTGCGGGTGGGGTTGCTCTTAATTGCGTAGCTAACGGTATCTTGCTGCGGGAAAATATCTTTGAACAGATTTGGATTCAACCAGCTGCGGGCGATGCCGGTGGTGCTTTAGGGGCGGCTTTATCCGCTTGGTATCTCCATCATCATGGTGAAAGACTTATCAGGGAGCCGGATGACAAACTAGGTGATCTGATGAAGGGGGCTTACTTAGGGCCAGAGTTTTCTGACCAAGAAATCGAAACTGAGTTAAGAGCATGTGGCGCTGTATTTACTAAACTTACCGATGATGAGTTATTAGAACAAGTTAGTGGAGCTCTCGCCAATGAAAAAGTTGTGGGATGGATGCAGGGCCGGATGGAGTTTGGGCCAAGAGCACTTGGGGCCAGAAGTATTTTGGCAGATCCTCGTTCACCATATATGCAGAAGCAACTAAACCTAAAAATAAAATATCGCGAGAGCTTTCGTCCCTTTGCCCCAAGTGTATTACGTGAAGAACTCGAGCAGTGGTTTGAGCATAAGTCAGATAGCCCTTATATGCTGTTTGTTGCAGAGATTAAGGCTAAGCAACGCCTTGCTATAACTGAGCAAGAGCAGGCTCTATTTGGCCTTGAAAAGCTAAATGTTCCTCGATCTAGCATACCCGCAGTCACCCATGTAGATTACTCGGCCCGACTGCACACTGTACACAATGAGACAAACCCACTGTTTCATGCTCTCATTACAAAGTTTAAAGAAAAAACAGCTTATCCCCTATTGATAAATACGTCTTTTAACGTACGAGGAGAGCCTATTGTTTGTACACCGACCGATGCCTTTAAATGCTTTATGGGGACCGAGCTAGATCTTCTGTCGATCGGCCATTACCTACTACATAAACAAGACCAAGATCCGTTTCTTCAGCTATCGCATGAGCAAAGCTATGCGCTGGATTAAAGTGACTAAAGACCATATACTTATCTTAACCACCATATGGGTTTGTTATGGTCTATTGATCATTGGTGATTGGCTGATCGCACGTACGCTTTCTCAGTCGACCTCTTTGCCTCAGACCTACCATGATGTTCGTGAAATAGAAAAAAAAAGAGTCATCTCAGAAGATATTCCCCAAAGAGCTCAAGCGGTTCGTGAGGGCTATGTACCTGCCCTTTATCCATATCTTCTCGACTCTCTAGATTTAGAATATCCTCTCATTGCAGGTCAGCCATTCACTGATACATATTTTTGTAATGAGGGGTATGGGCTTATTAAATATCATTCTGATCGCTTTGGTTTTCGTAATCAAGATAAGCTTTGGGATCTTGTCCCAAGCCACATCATGATTGGTGATTCTTTTGTACACGGCGCTTGTGTATCCGATCAGAAAACATTGCCAAGTCAACTATCAGAACAAATTAAGGACACGGTTTTAAACTTAGGCTTTGGCGCCAATAACCCAAGTCATTATTTTACTTATGCTCATCTGTTTATACCTTTGCTTAAACCTAAGACTGTCTACTTAATCTTTTATCCAAACGATAACGGAGTGTTTAATCAAAGTGCGATTGAGAAAAAATATGTGATAGAGAAGCAAAAGCTTTTTGCAAAATCAGAAT
>CAKZRU010000160.1 GCA_937146725.1 uncultured Myxococcales bacterium | reverse complement strand
TGGACTGCTCTTATACTTGTTGAAGTTAAACAAGGTATTCTTTTTAGCCTTGTGTAAATACTCTTTTTCACTGCTAACTATATAATGCACTAGTTCATTGAGTGGCTCAAAGTTTTGCTCATTAAACTTATACAGTTTAGCTTCTTTTAAGCTTGGTAATGAAGCTAAACTAGGTGACGAATCTTTTGAAGAATTTTGTGTTTGAGTGACTTGTGGTGAAAGACTCAATACGGTTAATTCACCATTTTTTAAGTTAAAGAGTTTGGGATATTGGTCTCTACGTAATCGAGGTTGAAGTTCATAGTCTACCGGAAGATAAAGATTATGGAATCCCATGTAGCTTGCAAAGCCTTCTCCTCCAAAATCCAAGTAACTTTTGCTATGCTGATTTTGGCGCTCCTTAACAAAGAAACGTAATTGGTTTTCAGAAGATGAGTCGCTTTTAGATGAGGCTTCTTGCTTTTGTTGCACACTGATTAATAACTGACTTAGATCATCTTCATCCACCAAGGATAATTTCTGTTCAAGTTCATCAAAGTGGGTCGCATGAATCAACCAGAGTTCAGCATCCAAAGGACGTGCTTTAGGTTCTAAACTGAGTGAAATATTAAAAGCATAATGATGGTCTTGAGTGGGTGACCATGACTTTTCCAAAGAATGATTTAAATCAAAGGAGGTAAGCTCATAAATATCGGACCAATCAAGCTTGCTAAAGGTATTAGCTTTTAAAATAAGGTCTTGAGAAACAAGAGAAAATTGCTCTGAATCCTGCTTAAGCCCATGGCGCCAGCGGTCGGCAAGGATAGGCTCGTATTGCCATTCTAAATACAAGTCATCACATAAACTGTAAAAAATCTTTAAATCAGAATGTTGTTCGGCATAACGTTGAATAAGGAAGTAGCTAGGCTTATGCACCTTAATTAAAATGGAAGATTGGCTATATGTATGTACTGAGTCATGCTCCAGTGACTGAGAATCTGACAGTTCACATGGCAAGACCATATATTCTAGATGATCACTTCCAATTTTAAAGTGGTCACTGACGATATTGGTTGCTAAAGAAGGCTCAAAAATCCAAAAAAGCACCGGCTGATTTAAGGTAGCTGAGGGCAGCCCTTTTTGCCAAGGCTGTAAGGGGAGTAGGCTCTGTATACTTACGGCTTCATGTTGAAATACTACACAACAGGTATGCTTGGTCTTTTGATCTAAGTGTAGCTCAACCGTAGCCTGAGCTTGACTAACATCTGTTATTGGTGAAGGGTCAACTTCTAGCTTCCCCTCATAATCCTTTAAATTAAGCTCTTTTAATAGACCGGTTTTTCTGTAATTGCTCAGAACAAGATAATCACATTCTTCACTTCGATCATCAGATTTGTCTAATTGATTAAGACCCCATAAAGTAAAGCTTGGTGAACTTGATAAGTCTTTTTCAAAGGCATTAACAAAATCAACAAGTTCTGATAGTTGGCTAAAAATCAATGCTTGCACAGAGTGTAGCTCCTAAGTTTGAAGGAAAGAATTAAGTCTAAAATATGAAAACAAGAATATATAACTTAAATCATCAAGTATGCGTTAAGCCACAATTAGATCTTACAGATGCTTAACGAGCATTCAAAAGATTGACAAAACTTTAACGATCCATGTCATGCAGTTATGACTAGCTTTGTGGTATTTTTAGGTGATTATTTTGGCCTAGAACAGTTTGTGACGCAACATTCAAATCACTTTGACCAGCCAATCTATTAATTTTAACTTCACCAAGTTCATCGGCTTTGAGAATGCCTTGTCCCAACAGCTTTTCTATAACCTTTCGATGGTCTTTTTCATGTTCGATAGGAAGAGCATCATCTTCGGAAACAAAATCGATAAAAACATCTTGCTTGCCTGTGTTTAAATTATAAACAAGTTTAATTGTTAACTCAGCCAAGGTGTTTGTCCTTTGTTTAATAATTACGACCAACTCTATCGAAGTAGATTAAACAAAAGCAATAAGATTATGAAACAAGTCTACTGACAAGTTTTTTAGTTTTTGTTCTCAACTTTGTTCTCATAAATATGAAAGATCAACTCAAAAATTATGTAATCTTAGCTTGAGATTCGGTTGAGACTTAGTAGAGACTCAGAAGTAACACTTGTCTATAAAAGAATGTATAGTGAGACTTAAATAGCACATTTATTTTCAGTCATGCTGTCCTATTCTATAACTTAAAGTATTGATTTGATTGTTGAATAGTAAAAAATCAAGATTGGTATATTTATCGCATAAGGTTTTTAGCAAAGACTTGATGTAGATCATGATTGATCAATCTTAATTAATATCACCGCTCGCATAATGTGGTTCGCATATTCAGAGTGCTCATAGCTAATGCACTAGAAAAGGAATGCTTAATGAACATATACAAGCAAATTATAACCTCTTTTGCTTTATTGGGGTTGCTCTGTTTAATATGGTCCTGTGCTGATCAAAGTGAGCTTGATATGGATAGCGCAACTGCAAAGAGTCGTCCATGGGTTGCTGACCAATTTACCCAAAACCATCCAATGACCGATGCATTTTTTCAAGATTATCGATCTTTGAGTGAGTCAGCAATTCAAAAGTTTTTTGAGCAATCGCCATATGGCCGTTCTTGGCTGGCAAATTATAGTGTGAGTGGTAAATCGGCTTCTAAATTAATCTTTGAACAAGCCCAACGCTATAAAGTAAATCCAATCGTCTTGCTAAGCCGTATGCAAGTTGAATCGTCGTTGGTAGCAGCAACAAGTCGTCCCGCTCAACATTTAATTGATCGCGCGATGGGCTGTGCTTGTCCTGATGGACAGGCTTGTGGAGCAAATAGCTTAGGTTTTGCGAATCAAATCAGTTGTAGTGCCCAAAAGTTTAGAGAGCTTTACGATATGTCCGCCGATGGCAGTGGTTGGTGGCGAAAAGATCTAGGTAAAAGCTCATTAGATGGATATTGGATTGTACCCAAAAGCCATGCTAGTGCTTCACTTTATGCCTATACTCCATGGGTATTAATCGGTTCTGGTGGTACATGGTTAGCATGGAAAACCGCCCGCTTATTTGATGTACACATTTATGAAAATAGACTTGATGAAATCAATCCGCCATCGTCTTCTAATCAAGTCAATAGTTGTGTATCTTATTCTGATCTTTCTGCACAGCATCCTGGATATACTGCAGTGATACAGGCAAGTGCACATAACTGGATTGCCGGTTGTGGAGCAAATGAGTTTTGTCCCGAAAAACCACTCACTAGAGCTGAGGGAGCAGTCATTCTAGCCAAAGCTTTTGGAATCAACTCTAGATCAACTCAGCACTCATTTACAGATATTCAAGGGCATTGGGCTCAAGAGTCGATTGAAAGCCTTTATGCTGAAAATATAATGTCCGGATGTACCCAAAATCAATTCTGTCCGGATGAGCCACTCACTCGAGCACAGTCAGCAGTTTTGATTGCTAAAGCGGGCAATGTTGATGGTGGTTGGCATAACCATCCTTACACAGATGTACCCGATGACCACTGGGCATCTCCCTATATTACTGCGCTTGATGCAAAGGGTTATATCGGTGGTTGTTCCGAAACAGAGTTTTGCCTAGACTCTCCCATGCGAAGATGGATCTTTGTTGCTTGGCTATATAATGTGATTAAGCCTGCTCCAATTGACTGTCGTTAGTCAAACTTACTCATAACCATAGTTAATTCATGTTGTCTTAGTCCATTTTACATTGTCTTAGCGCACTTTTGAGCGCATCGGTGATTAACATTGAGTCATCCTTGATAGATGTATGTAACGATCGTTATAAAAAGCTGAAGATTGTAAAAAGCCATTCAGATTTATTTTGATTTTTGCATCCTCTTACGCTTTGTTCACATCAACTCAAGTATCTTATTTATCTATTAACTTTTGGAGATCCATGATGAGTATAATTAGCTTTTTTCAAGATCAATTACCCAAATCTTACCTAAGCTTACCTCTTATATCAGTCTTGAGCTTTCACTTGCTTGCCTGTGATGAAGAGCAAACCGATGTCAGTGAAATTCAAATCCTTAGTGTTGAGGGTAATCAGCAAACAAATGCTGAATCGAAGAGCCAGGGGCACATGGACCTGAAAATCTAGTGGTTAAAATCGAACCAAGAAGATAACGCTTATCCTCTGCCCCGATAATTCGCAACACCGGTTTCAGGTAGATACACATCCTTGGGTAGCTCTCCACTCTGCCAAAAAACATCAATAGGCATACCACCTCTTGGATACCAATACCCACAGATTCTAAACCAACGTGGCTTCAATAATTCTACCAACGTTTTGCCAATATCCACAGTACAGGCCTCATGAAAGGCCTGATGATTTCTAAAACTACCAAAATAAAGTTTGAGAGATTTAGACTCAACAAGCCATTGATCAGGTACATAGTCGATGACCAAATGAGCAAAGTCTGGCTGACTTGTCACCGGACAGAGTGATGTGAACTCAGGTTGGCTAAAACGAGCTACATAGTTCGTATCTGGGTGGGGGTTCGGTACTCGCTCTAGCTTGGCTTCTTCTGGAGAGTTTGGAAGCCCACTGACTTGACCCAATTGAGTCAGATGCTTTAAAGGATGGTCGCTCATAAGATCCTCACTTGATATATTGATTGATGATTGAAGATGCTGGAGCTTACTTGTTGGTGGCACGTTTGGCGACAATAATTCTCATTTCCCTTGGCCCTTGTGTACTCATCAGTTGGTTATGTACTGCCTCTAAGCCACATTCGGTCAATAGATTTAAAAAGGGAGCTTCGTAGGTAACCACTCCAAAATCGACTGTGGTCAACTTGCGTAAAAGGGGTTTGATCTTTTCCATAAAAGGGGCAGGTTTAGTTTCAAAGGTTTGAGTAAAGCAGATCACGCCTTCCTCTTTTAAAGAGCCTAAAGCGGTTAATAAGGCTTGCTTTTGATCTGGTAAAAGCATGAATGAAGCAGAAAAATATACTGCATCAAGTGGCTCCGCTTCTTTAAGATCGTAAATAGATTGCTCTCTAATTTTTATATATTGACCAGCATCTTCTTTATCGATCTTAGCCTGACATGAACTTAAGTATGTAGAGTTAATATCAATACCTAGCCAACTAAAGTTTTTTTGCTTGAGTAATTCTAGTTGAGTGAACAGGGATGACCCCGTGCCTACCCCTACATCAAGCACCCTTGAGTTTTCAGGTAAATATTCAATGACTTGCCGATACCAAGTCGAACTTAAACTTTTAAAAAGTTTATCATAAACCCAAGCGCGCATACTGCACCCACATCCATGGAAAAAGTGATTTACAAAGATTAATCGTTTTAAACGATAATATCGCTAAAAAACTGTTTAATCCCTAAGGTTATTAGTTTTTTTAGATAGCACAGCTTTGATCAAGCTTCATCTTTTTTATGACCGTAGCTTGAAAAGATAAATAATCCTTAGTTAAGCAGGCGATCACTTCTGATCTGATAGCGATCTAACACAAATTGATGTCTTTCTTTTGCTTGAGCTTGATCGATAATCAGCCACTGTTGACTTGCTGTTTTGATTTTGAGTCCAACAGGTTGAGCTTCAATTAACTCTACCAAATGGTTGAGGTCTTTTATTGCTATATCGTTAATTTCGGTAATAATTTGGTAGTTAAAGTCCTTGTACCCTACATTTACATCATCAGCTAAAACATGTGATAAAACAACAACCTCTTGCTTATCTTCGGTTTTATGCCCTTTTTGAAAGGCATGCTGTAAGGCGGTAGGTGCATGGCGAGCACTTTTCCAAGTTTGTAAGTATTTACGAGTTAAAGGCTGAAAGACTAAACCTGCATAAATGAAATAGCGATTAAAGATACCTTCACCGGCGGCAGAAAAAGGTTGATATTGTTCTAAGCAAATCCCTACTTCTTCTAGTTGGCCGGCTCGGCGTCTTAATAAACTGATTTGGTCGCCGACAATACATTCGCTTAGCACTGCTGAAAAACGAGTTCTATACTGGTCAAGGTATTGAATGGTTCCCAGACCTGAGATTTCATATTGATTAATTTTATGAAGTACATCGCCCACTTCTAGAATACCATATGCCGGACTATCAAATTCGATAGAGGTAACCAACACGCCATCTTCATCTGATGGCACTTGAAAGTGCTTTTTTAAAGCTGGGTTCTCCAATTTTTGAGTCGTAATCCCCAGCATAGGAATAGAGACAAGGTCAGAACCCTTTTTGGCTTCTTTGAGGAAGTTTTCAATAATGAGAGGTGGAATCATCTGACCACTATTTTCTGACTTCATATTCTTTTGAAAGGCGATCCCTACCACTTCTCCCTCTTGATTAAATACCGGTCCGCCACTGTTTCCAGGATTAATCGCTGCATCAATAGTCACCCCCAATAGACTACGCCAACTATAGCTGTAAGAAGTGACTTCAATTCTTGAGACCACACCATTTGTGATACTGACTTGATCGCCACCGGTGGGAAAACCAACCACTTCTACCTTGTCTTTTAGTTTAGGAAGCCCACCAAGTTTTGCTGGTTCCAAGTCATTAAAGAAGCTTTCATCTTTAATCCAAAGCAAAGCTAAATCAGCATCATGACAGATCGATTTTAGCTCAGCAACAACCCGATGGGCCGAACTTAATTTTTGTACTTGTATAAAGGTAGCATCATTAACCACATGGGCATTAGTTAAAATGAGCTGATCACCCAAGTAGACTCCTGAACCGGTGCTGGATTGTGGTCTTTGGCTTTGCCATGGTAAATCAAAGCAGCTTTCAAGGCTTGTAGTGAAGATACGAAGTACGGGGGATTGAAACATGAAAGATCCTTCAGCGAAGTTATAATTTGGGTTGAGAGTAATGATATAACGTTGGGTGTGGAGAGAGATAGACAGTTTTTTTATTTTTATGCAAAACTCTAAAGGTTATAAGCCAAACTTTATGCACTAGTATTGCGCCATGACCCTAAAGAAAGGTCCACCATATTGCTCGTCATAGCGTGCAAACTCATCATCGGTAAAGTGGGTAAAGTTATATCCCGCTCCAATGCGTAAGCTGTTCTTAATAATGTAATTCAGTTCAAACAAGGCGCCATGTTGAGTACTTTGCGCAAGGGTATTTTGTAGAACTCGATATTCGGCACCAATATCCCATGTTCTGGTTAAATGGTAATTCAAGCGATTAATCCACAAAAGACTATGGCTGACTGTGGGTAAAAGATTTTCAATGATCAAAGCCGAACGCTTATAAGCGAACTTTTCAACAAGTTGGAAATTATAGGGTAATTCAATGATGGGAATCAGTGATAAAACGCCCATTTCCTCAATTTCGGGTCTTTCGATGGCAAGATCTACAGGTCTTTGCTCAAAGCGTGAACTAGCCTTAAATAAAATGGCCAACCAACGCTGACTTAATGGACGATAAGCAGCGCCAAAACTGGCTTCCATAAACTCGGCTTCAGTCGCTTTAAAAATCAAGTCTTCCGTAATGCTATAATTAAATCTAAATTGTAAAGTTAAGTCTGGATGTGCTTGATAGCTTAGATTATTAAGAGCCAAGATTTGCTTTTTGTCCCGTAGTCCTAACCACTCATCACTATCATCAAAGCGAAGCTCGACTCGGCTAGATAATTTGATTTGAGGATGTGCAAACCATTCTATACCCAATGATAATGCATCTTGACTTAAATCACCCGCTCCGGTGACTTGCGAGCTAAAGTTATTGATCACTTGTGAGCGTTGATAATTGGCGTCAAGCGTTAAGCCCTTGATGACTTGAGTACGCTTACCAACCCCTAAAATCGCTCGGTTTCTTTGGCCTAATTGTCCACTTTCAAATTGATATTCACTAAAGGCACGTGCCCCTTGTGCAAAGCGTTCTTCGGCACCAATGACCGTGGTATTACTTCGACGGCCAAGTTGATCAATCAGCCTTTGCTGAGCATAGACACTACGCTTATCATCAAGCTCGCTTCTTAAACCAAGCTGGGTGGCATTGTCACCGGACCAGCGCATACTTTGTACGGCTTCAAGCTGTAAAGCAGAACTGAGCTTATAACGAGCGCCCAAACTACTCACAAAAAGATCACTGCTTTTTTCATATAAGCGCCGATCTCCTCTAAGCACAACTTCTTGCTCACCTAATAAGGTTAGTTTTGAGCTTAGCTTGTACTGAACTGCACTTGAAAGCACATCACTCGTATACAAAGGGACTTGCTGACTATTACTGTCTAAAGCCTGCTCATTAATAGTTCGCGTCCATGCACTTTCCAAGATATATTTCTCAGTGGTGTATTGGTGCGTAGCACGTGTGACTTGACGACGATAATCGGTTAAGAATGGATTGATCTCAAATGGTGTTTGCTTAGTGGCCATTTCGTCATAACTGAGCGTAAAGAGATGCTGTTTGTTCAAACGGTAATTCGTTTTAAATCCATAGTTTTCTGTTCCTTGTTGCTGTATATTTCCACCTGCATAAAAACCGGGCGCAGCATAGCGCCAATAGCCTTCTAGCCAGATCCAATCTTGCTCCCCCTTACCCACTAAATCATCTAATTCCACTTGGGCTTTGACCAAGAAGGAATCTCCACTAGGGTTTTGATCTTGGTTTCTAGTATTAAAGGGTTGGAAACTTAAACCGCCATCTTGGCTAAATAGGTTTTCTGCATTTTGATTCACACTTTTTGCATACTCGATGGCAAAGCCTGTTTTTCTTGCATGTTGATAGCTTAGATGTCCGCCCCAAAGTCGATAATAACCATCGGCAACATCACCCTGCTGTTCTTGAATAAAACCACCACCGATCGAAAATGCTTGATGCTGATTTGCTGAGTTAGGCTTTTGCTGCTGCCAAGTTTCTCTGATGTAGGCCCCCCATGCATCTTCACCATTTTGGCGAGCATCACGATGATCATATTCAACCGCAATAAAGGTTGGATGTCCGTCCAAAGCAACTTGTGAACCGCTTGGCTGAGGAAGGGCGCCAACAGAGTCCATTGTGGTCGAACTAATCGGCTTCATCAACAAAATACGACCGTCAGGATAGCGAATCGTATAATCAAGATTTCTACTTAAAGTGACACGTCGTCGTTCCATATTACTAATTTTATCGCGCTCAATGACATAAAGTCTTTCGGACCCTTCAACAAGTTCTCGATGGGGTAAATAGTAGAGTGAGCCTCCTGTTCCTCTTAATTCCACATATGCATGTTTTTCTGCCTGATCTTGGCTTGCCCCAAAGAGCTGGGCTTGATGTCTCCAGTCACCTTGATTTAAGTCTAGACTCACTTGTGAACCATAAAGACTTCGGTCGTAATTAAGAAGCTCAATGCCTTTAAGCTGAGTTCTAAAGTTACCAACTTGCAGTAAGCTTTTATCCGCTTTGACGAGCACATATAAAGGGCCACGACTGTTAACATCCATGATTTCTTGCGCACTATCTCCATACACTGGATAATAGCGGTCTGGATCAATCATCTGCCTAAAGTAGCTTTCAAAAGCCTGCTGTTTGGCGGTATCAAGATGGGCGGTAACCTCATAATTCTTAAAGAAACCACCAAGGATTTCATCTCCTTTGACACGCCCTTTAAGATAGGCAACCGCTCGACCATGCACATAGATTTGGTCGCCAATCTTTGTTGAAGTATGAGCTTGTACTCCATCGAGTTCTGAACCAAGTGCACCGGTTAAACTCTCACCCATTGCTAACAAGAACCACGCTTCTTTACTGAGTTCATATTGCTTATTAATGATTGCGGTATTGCCTTGCGGATCCACACTCTTAATTTCTAGGTGTCCGGAGTCACTTAAGAGAGCAGCACCTGTAAAGCGACCGGTTTCATCCACTTTAACTTCAACATTATTTAAATAGATTCGGTTGGCACTGTTTGTTTGTCCTATCACAGAAATCTCTTTAGTTTGAATACTCTTACCCTGAGGTAATTGAACCTCAAGTTCTTGAGCAACAAGAGTGCTCACTCTTGACTTAAGTAGTTGTTGACTCGCTTTGTATAATTCCTGAGAACCAAAGTGACGATGCTCAACGACCGGCTCTTGCTTGACCGATGTTTCGGTCTTTATTTCATTCTTTTTTGGTTTATCCTGAGTTGTCTGTGTATTGGATTTAGACTTGGCTCCAAGTAAAGCTTCGGAAGGTAACTTTAGGTCTATCTGTATACTGCTTCTTCTGGACAAGGTAGTGGATTTACGATTTTGGTCGATCAGACTTGAGCCACCTGCCAACCAAAGGTTCATTTGAGTTGAGCTTTCTTTTTTGATTTTTAGTTCTTTATTTTGAATCTCGGGCATATTATTTGCCCTTTGATCATTTGAGGCTTGCGAAACTTGATCAAGACTCTCCACGTTGTTACTCACAACCTTCAACTGATTAGAGTTTTGATATCTTGGCGCAGTAAACTGAGCTTCAAAACTTGAGCCATCAGGCCTAAGCAGAGTAAGAAGATGCATTTTATCACTTTTAACAGTGAATAAGTGATTAGCAAGCTCACCACTTGTACCGGTGATTTGAGTCTGATCGAGTTTAAAGCTCCAGGTTGTTTTTTGCTTAGACTGAGTGCTGATCGCTTTTTGCTGTATCTCTCCAGCTTGGTTAGTAAGCCAAAGGACTTGACTCATCGCAGTAAACTTCCCACCGAGTCCACCTTTTTGCAACAAATCTTCTTCTGAGTTCAATTGACCTTTAAGGAGTAGTTTAAAGCCCAAGACTTGCTTTGAATTCACTGGATCAAGCGGTGACCAAGTAATCATTTCTGGTGCCGGCCCCTGCCCTTTCTCCACCTCAAAACTGTCTTGGCCTTCAATCACAAGCAATGACCATGACTCTATCTCATAGCTTGCAAGATCACTGTCAGTCTTCTGCATCAATAAGCTCAGTTTTATATCTTCTACTGTACTGTTTGATGCAAGCGTGAGTTGTGGACGAATAAAATCTGTATTTAAGGTCTTCCCTGCTAATGATAAGCTCTTTCCCCATTCTCCTCCCAACGCGATGGGCTGAGTGCTTTCTAATGCTTGCGTCTGACTTTTTTGATTCTTTGTGGACTCAAGAACTTGGCTTGCTTGTAAAGGTAAAGAGAAGGTAACCGAAGCACCACTTGTTGCCCTAATATATACTTCTAAGAGCCCACTGCTTGGTAAGTCTGTGACCATCACAAACCTACCATCAGTTTGTGGTCGACGCGCTTCATTTCCTGCTCTTACAATCGAAGCTAATTTGATGGGTTCATTTAAGCGTTCCACAAGTTCAAGATCTGGATTTGTCTGCTCAAGCCTAATGAGTACCCGTCTATTTCTTTGTCGGTCTTTAAAGGTAAGGTTGGCAACTAAGGGGAACTGATTGGCACTGCCTTCAAAGTCAATATCATCATCTTTCAAGTTCAGTTGCTTCTTTAGATAATTAGCAATACTTTCAGCACGAGCACTTGTGAAATAGGCTGCATCTTCTTCCCCACTCCCATGCACATCAACGACTAAGCGACCTTCATAGCCTTGCTTTAAGCGGGCAACAACCTCTTTTAAGCGCTCTATATCCTTATCTCCAAGCTCTTGTGGTGCTTCCGCATTAAATGCCATGCTTGGAAAGGTCAAAAGGACTTCGGGCTCAGGTGGAACTGTAACACCAATCCCCAAGCGATGTAGGGGGCTACTGATCACTAAGTCATCAGTAATGATCTCAAGGCGATAATTTAAGATTCGACCTTGTAAAGCAAGTCTTTCTCCTAATTCGGTTGTTCCATTCCAAGATAATTGCAAAGGGGGTTCATGCATGCCTGACAATACAGGTCTTTCTGTACTGCCTTCTCTAGCGACCCACAGCGTCCATTGCTTGGTTGCTTTGCGTAAGCCTTGAGGTAATTTAATATCAAAGTTTATATCACCATCAATGTTCCGATTTCCATTGAGTGGTAAATCAGGCACCTCACCAGCATATTGTAATTGAATATCAATCGGAGGTGCCGAAAAAACCAAACGATCTAAGTTTAAACTAAGTTCTTCGGTATTTCCGGAAATAAAAATAGCTTCTCGTCCGAGCTTTTCTAGCGCGGTTTTTAAAGCATCCTCACCCAGAGTAATTTGACTGTCTGCGACTGATTGACGGGGACAGGTCACCCCAAAATCAACCTTTGCAGGTAAACCTCGGCTAAAGTAAATCACTCTGATTTCATCAGTGGTCAGCTCGGCACCGGGCAAAAGGCTATTTTTATCAATTTTGACCGCATGACTACCCGGATCAATCATCTTAAAGTGATATTTACCGCTACTATCAGTCACTGCATACATGCCACTGTCAAAATAGATTTTCGCCGACATTAGTCCCTTTTCGCCATCATCTTGCTGTTGATTTTTATTATCATCACACCAAACACGACCTAAGAGTAAACCTTGATCAAAGTCTGGATCAGCAATGACTTGAATCTTGGCTTGGGCAGTTGCGCTGATTGCAATATCACCATCAGCAAGAACACGTGCTTTATTGATATAGGTTTTCAGCGGTTTCGCCTGTGGCCCTACAACAACTTGGTATCTTAAGCGTAAGTGTCCACCGGCAACAAGATCAAGAGGACGCTGTAAACGCTGGGGATTTGCCATATTTGCATCAGACTGCGCTGTGGATTGGTTTGTAGATTGAGGCGTATCTAATAGGTTTTCAGTTCGGCCAAATCTTAATATACGATAGCCACTTGGTTCGGCAGAAAAAAGTGGTCGTTCTTTAGCACCGGTAACCTCAACCCACACTGCTGATTGCGCAATGTATTTTAGACCTTTTGGTAGAATATCCTCAATGTACACCCCACCCGCTTTGGTATTAGAATTATACACTAAATCCTGGGGACTCCGATTGATCACATCAATCTCATAAGTGACAATATCTCCTTGCATATATTGAGTTTTTCGACTGCGTTTATCAATTTGAATCAAGGAAGATAAGGGGTCTAATGCAATGTGGTTATTGCTTAAGATAAAGCGATCGGCTTGGACTTCATTAATTTCAAAAGCAAGTGTATGTGTACGCTCTTCATTAGCATCAGTTCTAGGTAAAACTAGGGGACTCAGACGCAAAATATCATCAGTAGTCGTTACAAAGTCAGATCGTGGTGGCACTAGGGTCGAAGGAGACACATAGCGCACTCCGGGGGGCACAACCTTAATATAATAACGACCTGCTTTTTTGAGATCAAAGTAATACATGCCTCCATGAGCAACGCGTTGCCCTTGCTGTGTGGCAGAAGTAAAGTCACTGTCGGGTACAAGTTCTCTTGTTGCTTTTGAACTTAGGTCAAAAGGATCATCATTTGTGTCTACATCTCGATACAAAAAGACTTGAGCACCATCTAAGAGATCGCCGGACACACTGTCATACACTCGTCCACTTGGGCGAACTTCCAATGGAATTATATTTTCTTCTAAGGCGGTGATGACAACCTCTTGGCTCTTACTAAAGGCAACTCCTTGTGAGGATTTTAGACGAAGTTGATAACGACCGGGTCTAAGATTTTCTAATAAGTAGCTTCCATCCGCTTCACTAAAATCTGTTGCGACCGGCTCTCCCTCTGCTTGATCAACATGCCAAACTGAAACGATCATCCCCGAAATACTTAAATCTTCCTCTGCTGTAAAATTCCCATCCTGATTTAAATCCTGAAAAACATTACCACTGAGTCTGCCAAAGGCAACTTGGCCATCAAAGCATTCTTGGTTACTTAAAATCTGCCCTTCACCTTGATCAACATTCGCATCATGTTCCAAATCAACCACCTGCCCTTGTAAGCAAAGCGCTTTGCTTTCTGTAAGCTGTGGATCGATTTGTAGATTGACTTGCAGTTCAATTTGGGTACCAGACTCCAAACTTAATTCTCTTAGATAGACCGTACCCATCAAAGTTTCGGCTTCGGGAGAGTTGACTAAGCTTGGTTCATATCTTAGCTCACCCAAATTAGGCTGTAACGCAACATCTTTGTAGATGAGTCCTTTCACCAAAGGTAAATTGACTTCTAAGTCATTTAAGGTCGCACTACCTGTGTTCTGAATATTAAGCGTAGCACTCACTTCATCGGCGATTTGTGCCGGTGGTCCATTGGGATCATTAAGTACAAGCGTAGCTAAATAACTCTTCACCAAGGGGCGCTCAAGTTGAACCACAGTTGGGTTAATCCCATTTTCTGGACTTGCATCATTATCGCTTAATAAGCTTTGATCATTGATGTTAATGAGAGCTTGATTGCTAGTGCTTTGCGGGCCATTGATCGCTAGTGGCTTGACTTGGGTTTGAAAGCTAAACTCAATGCTTTTGCCGGGATCAAGTTGGGCAATTTGTAGATTGAGTTGATTTTGCTCGACAATAAACACCGCCGGATCTCGATCTAAGGCATCGCTGACTCTCTGTCCTGAAAGAGTCATAGTGTTGGGAACATAATCGAGTTCAGTTGGGATTTCATCCAGGATGCTAAACTGTAATGCTGGCACAAGCCCTTGATTTTGAACACGAATTGACCAGGTGATTAGATCACCACTTTGTGCTGCTTGGGCGCCATCTTGTAAGCGCGCTGTTTTAATAATCGCTAATTCAACTTCACCACCAATGGTAAAGGCGGTGGGATCATCTGCTTGTGGCGTTCGCGGGTCATCAGAAACAGAGAGATCATCAGGCGCACCTTCAAAACTGAGCGTTGCTTGATTAAGGATTTGAGTGCCGGTATTGACCTGACTCGAAATCTGACAGGTCACACGGACTTCCCGACTTTCGTTGGGGGCCAAAGGCTCCAAAGCTAAGCTTCCTCTAAGCAATGATAAAGGATCTCTTGAAACCCCATTAACCTCAACGGTTAATACGCGAAGATTCTCGTCAAAAACATCTCCAAGATTTAGGATGGGAGAAGCTTGAGTGCCCAAGTTTGTAATTTGAATGAGATATGTGACTTCATCTCCTGCATTTAATCCCTGTCGGCTTGCTGGTGATACAATATCCTTAGTAAATCTTAGGGCATCTCCAGTTGAAACTGTGATCACTGTCGGATCAGCTAAAGTTGAAGTTTGAGGGTCATCACTCAGCACTAGTGGACTACTGGGCTCACCATTATTAAGTCTGAGTAGGGCTTGATTCGCAATTTCTTGTCCTACTCGAGCTTCACTACTAATTTGAGCTCTGATGCTTAAACGTACAGTTTGCCCCGGTAGTATGGAACTTAACTCACTTACATTATTGCTATCCCAAATCAGCTCTTGACCATTAAAAATAGCTTCAGGTGTGGTTGTAATCTCACTGAGAAAGTCTACGGCAATAGGATCGCTAATGACCAAGTTCTCAAGGGTGGTTTGTCCATTATTAGTGATATTGATGTCATATTCGATCCCACCGTTAGGCACAAAGCTATCACTCAATATAGGACGGGCTTGTTTCGTAAAACTAAACTCATCTACACTGATGCGTTCACTGACTTCTGGACTTAGGATAAAGTCTTCATTGGGGAGTCTAGCAGCAAATTGATTGGTGAGTAAGTCTCCGGTTTGGGTGTTTTGACTCACTCTTGCGCTTAAGTTAAAGGTTCTTGAGGCACCGGCATTGAGTTGTAAGATTCTCCACCGAGCAATTTGATTGTTAATCGTTCCTCCGGTTGCTTCAGCATCAGTTAAAAGAGCCGATAATGGATCAATCACCTCAATATCTTGGGCATTTCTTCCACTGATATTGGTAATCGTTAGGCTAAACTCAACTAAGTCATTCGGCTTTAGAGGAGGCCCGTTTATATCACGAATTGTTTTTTCTAATCGTAAGCGAGCTGAACTTGAGACGTTAAATATGGTCGGGTCAAAAAGAGCACTCGTGGTGGGGTCATCACTCAGCACAGGTGCAGAACCATCTATATTTAGTCGAGCTTGATTTGAAACAAGAGTACCTTCTGCAGTTGTTTGCCCAATGTTAATCTCTAGTTCAAAAACTCGACTTTCATTGGCAGCCAAAGTGAATCTAGGCCAATTCACAGTCCCATCAGCACTTAAGGCGGCCGGTGGTATCGCTCCTGCAAAGGTAGTGTTTGCCGGAATCGGATCAAGCAGTAAAATACGATCCACATTTTGATTTGATAGGTTCTCAACGATCATTTGATAACGAACTAAGCCACCGGGAGCAAAATCACTTTCGTTTTGCAGAATCTGCTTGCTTATCCGTATTTGAGTCCCATCTGAAATCGTAAGGCTCGTTGGGTCATTGGGAAGACTTGTGTTGGGGTCATCACTTAAAGTGAGTATTTCAGGACTACCATTAAGACTCAGTTCAGCCTGATTCAAAACCACTTGGCCTACGCTTAAAGAATCACTTATGCGAACACCCACCCTAAGGAAAACGCTTTGACCGGCAGGGATTGGCGGAACTTCCCACCGAGCTTCTTGCCCTTGATAGTTTGGACGTAGACCACTTGGGCTCACCCAATCTCTTTCGGGTAGAAGTTCAAGAGAGGGCGATAAAGCATCCGTGACCAAAAGTGGAGCTGAATCAACTTGGCTATTATTGATTAATTCAAAATCATAAATAATCACTGCACCGGCAGTAAATGTATTTAAGCCATCTTCTCTACGCACACGCTTATTAAGGATAAACTCTGCATTGGGGGCAATGGTGAATATGGTCGCATCGACTTCAGGAGTATCGGGATTATCACTCAATATTGGACTACCCCCCTCGGCCCATTGTACCTCAGCTTGGTTAGCGACTACTGAACCCGCTACCTGTTCGGCAGAAATGGTTGCAGTAAACTCAAATACTTGTTCTTCACCGACCGATAAAGTTGGGATATTCCACGTCAAACGACCATTATTGAGTACTGCATTTGGACTGGTAATTTGGCTGAGTGCTAACGGAATGGGATCAGTAAGCACTACATTATTGGCATCAGCTGTTCCGACTTGTTGGATAGTAAGCACATAACGAACTTGAGTGCCGGGGGCAAAGGCGGGTTGTCCAAGCGCAAGCACTTGCTTATTAAGCACAAGATCACTTTGCCCAACGATTCGAACTTGGGTGGGATCAAGTAAGTCAGCTGTGCTTGGGTCATCACTGAGTAACTCTACTTCTTCACTACTGCTGAGACTTGCTTGATTATTAACAAGCTCGCCAATCACCGCATTAGGAGAAACCTGCACTTCTAGGGTAAAGTTTCTCTCGGCATTTGGTAATAGCGTAGGAATAATCCAAGTGGCAGTTTGTCCTGAGATCTCTCCATTTACCGCATTGACAGGACTTAGCTGAGACACTAGCTGATCATTGATCACAACATTATTTAAGGCGGTTTCCCCAATGTTTTGTACATTAATCACATACCTAAATCGCTCATTAGGACTGACAACTGCACGGGGCTTGGCAACTGCTTTGGTAAAGCTTAAACTCGGTCTCGCTAAAACTTGAATTTGCGTAGGATCTCCTTCGAGAGCAGTGCTGGGATCATCGCTCAAGACCTCGGCTAAGTTATCTCCACGAATTCTTGCTTGATTGGCGACAATATCCTCTGGTGTAGCTCGCTCACTTAGGCGACTACGCAGGGTAAAGCTACGGCTTTGATTCACTCCTAAATCACCAACATTCCATACAGCCTGTCCACCGCTTAAACTGCCTCCAATGGCCTCAACATCGCTCAACCACTCTGAGATAGGGTCGGTGATCACAAGATTACGAGCAACACTTGGTCCCTCATTGGCTATGGTAATGGTCCAAATAAGCTCATCGCCCACATTTGCGATCGCTGATGACACCGTTTTGCTCGCTAGAGATAACCGAGCTAAGCCTTGTACTGTGATCGAAGTAGGGTCGTTTAATTCAGGGGTTTGAGGATTATCGCTAAGTAGATTCTCGGGAAGATTATTTGCACTCACTTGCGCTTGGTTAGAAATCACTTGTCCGGCCTGCGCTTGTGGACTAATCATCGCCTCAAATCTAAGACTTATTCGGGGCTGTGCTGGAGATAATTCATTGGGTGACCATTGAATGACCCCACCACTGAGTCTGCCTCCATCAAGCGGACTCACATTACTTAACCCTAACGGAATGGGGTCTTGCAAACTTAAGCCATCGGTAGCCACTCCACCCAAATGCTCAACGATTAAAGTATAACGAAGCATATCTCCGGGCTCAAAAGCGCCACCATTTAAATCTTCCACAATCTTGGTGAGCTTTAGCTGAGGTGCTTGCTCAATGATTAAGCGTGTTGCATCTTGAGAGCCGGGTAGGCTTGGGTCATCACTGAGAATAGATAAATCTCCGTCGGCACTGGCACTTGCTTGGTTGAGAATCTCATTTTGAGCATCGGTAGTTACGGTTGCTCTAAAAGTAAGTTCTACTGATTCTGTGGGGTTAATGAGAGCAAGTTGTGCTAGGCTGTTTTGATCAAACCTAAGGTTGTTGCCAATCGCAATGCCTTGATTTGTAAGAGGGTTTTCCAAAGTGTTTGGAAGTTGGTCAAGTACGGTCACATTACTCAGAACAGCATCGCCCACATTTCTGACAACAAGTCGATAGCTTACTTGCTCGCCGGGTAATGCTTGGGTTGGACTTACGCTTTTGCTTAGGCTGAGTAATGGGCCCTCACCAAGAACTGATATAATCGTGGGATCAAGAACTGCTGCTGTTTCAGGATCATCCGATAGAATCGCACTGCTTAAGCCCTCATATCTAAGTTGCGCTTGGTTGCTAAGAGTTGCTCCCCCATTTACAGAGTCAGCCAAGTCTAGCTCCAAACTCAAGTTTAGTTCTTCGCCTGCGGATAGGGTTGGAATGATCCAACGAGCTCGTCCACCTTGACCAGAGTTGTCTGCTGTCCAAACGCCACCATTGGAGGCGAGCACATCAGTGACAGCAAAGCGAATCGGGTCAATAACCTCTATGTTAGTTGCTTCTCGGTTACCCGTATTTGAAACGCGCAAAGTATAGCGGACTGTCCCCAAGCGATTGATTGTTGAGCCACTCTCGGCTCTTTTATCGAGCAAGAGATTGGGAGCGGAAGTAACCACCAGTTGGGGACTCCGAACATTAACGCTTTGGTTATCGTTTTGAACGACCAAACGAGCTTCGTTGACAATCGCCGTTTGATCGGCTGTATCTGCTTTAATTTGACTAGTAAAAGTGATCCGAATTGTATCATCAGCAAGGACAGCAAAGTTTCCTTCAAGTAACCATTGACCGTCCACTTCA
>CAKZRU010000159.1 GCA_937146725.1 uncultured Myxococcales bacterium | reverse complement strand
CACAACACTCTTCACCAAGCTTAGTTCTCTGCAAAATATCAAAACTTATAAAGGGTTATTAGGAGCACATATCACTTCACTAGAACAAAAACTAAAGCCCATGAGCCTTCAATTAAGTACCAAGAATGATCTACCCACTTTACAGGCCTATCAAAGCAGATTGCAGTTTCAAGTCGTTGATGGCTATGTGTTAGGAGCAGATCTTAAGTTTGAGTCACAGTTTTCCGGTGCCGATTGGGATATGGTCAACCAGATCCTGTGCTCTGGTGCTGATGATCAAGGTACTGATGATCCGATGATGTTTATGGATGAAATATTAGCAAAACCGACTTCAAAAACAAGTTTCTATCAAGGCACTTTGCTGATCAATGATCAAGCGAATGCTGACACAAAAAACGATCTAAAAATTAATTATCAGATTCAGATTAGCCCCAAAGAAAAACAGAACTCTGCTCGTTTTTGGCTAAGTTCTGATTTATAAGTTTTTGGTCGTTATCTGCAAAAACTAGCCTGCATATTTCAAGCTTTTCACAGCTTAAGCCCAAGGATACAATTTTATGATGAACTTATCTTATGCCTTAAGGCTCAACTCATCAATTCAGCAACATATTGTACATTTACTGTGCATTGGGCTGAGCCTCTGTTTGTGCTTAAGTCTTAATATCGCCAATGCTTCTGCGCAAGCCGTTAATCTTGAGAAAGGTATAACACTTACTGATTCAAGCAAGCTCCTAGCTGAACTCAAGCTCAAAGAAGTCAAGGCATCCGGTAAACGTCTGATGAACTTAGCTTTAGGCTTACACAAGCTTGGCCAAGCGCAAGCTAATCAAGAACCTGCTAAAGCTCAAAAGATAGTAAGCCCTAAAAAACACATTAGCCTATTAGTCCATGGGTATAAAAGCCAAGGCTATGAGTGGATTTATGCTCTTCAGCAACTTACCAAAAGCTCAGAAGTATATGTTTTACGCTGGGATTGGACCTTGTGTCCACAGCAAGGCGCTCAAGTGCTCACACAAGGCTTGAATACACTCCAAGAGCTCAATCCCCAAGCAGATATTCACATCTACGGCCACAGCTATGGCGGAGTAATTAGCTCAATTACAGCCGCCAATTACCAAAGCCCAAAACCTTTAACAGTCAATGTAATCGCTTCTCCGGTGGGTGGTTATCCTAGGTTAGAACAAAGATGCGCCCAGTCAGTGAGCAAGTTGACCCAAAACTTAAGTAAGCATAACCAAACGCCCAATAAGGCACTTAACATTCATCAATGGCGTACTCAAAAAGATTTAGATGGTGCATTCAAAGACATGGACAATGACCCACAACAAGTGGATTGGCATGGAACAGTCACCCTGCTACCTAGAGAATACAAGGGCCATCGACTTGGTCACAATTGGTCAATCTCTTGGGTGATCGATCAAGTTATTCAGAAATAAACTATAGGAAGCCAAGTTTACGTCTCAAGTGTGCGACATGGCGTAGGTGTTCCAAATCGCTATAATGTTCAATTTCAGGTCTATCCCGATTTTCCCTCCCTTTCTTTGCAAGAAATCGAAGATGTTCTAAATCACTGTGATGTGCCCTTGTGGTCTCTGACTGCTTTTTACTTGGACGCAAAGAACCACGATCTGTAGAGAAGGCTTGTTTTTCCCAAAGCTCTGACTCTGGTTGACTGAGGTTGGCTATGTTTTCGAGTTGTTTCAGCTCTTCTCGATATTCACTTTGCTCATTTCTTAAGGCAAATAAACGCTCTGACTTATGTCTAAAAAGCGATTGTAGCTTTTGAGCAATCTCAAGCTTTGTCATGGGATTAAGCATTCGAAGAATTTCCTGATCAAGCTGTATTTTTAATTCATCTTCGTTTTTAAGCAATGAGTTTAATTGATTGATCCGTTGAGTTCGCTGTCGTTTTAACTCTCTGTCCTTTTCAAGCTGAGCTAAGTACTTCCTCATAGGAGTTTCGAGAATAGAGGATAAACCCTTAATATTTTTAGGCCTTTGACTGAGTTCTTTTGTTAAACAGGCCTTAATGCCAGGTTGTAACCACTTTGGTAAAGCACCAAGGTCCGGAGCATCCTTTAAAATACTTGCTACGATGGCATACTCATGCTCTCCCTTAAAAGGATATTTTTGAGTTAGAACAAAATGAATTAAAACACCTAATGACCATACATCTGAGGCCAAGCTCGATTGACCTGCAAAGGCCTCAGGACTCATATAAGCCGGCGAACCAATAATCTTTGTATTGCTTATGGAACCCTCACGCTGCCTTTTACTCAGTCCAAAATCTGCTAGTTTAATCTTTCCTTGAACTGTTAATAAAACGTTTTCCGGTTTTAAGTCTCTGTGAGCCACACCGGCTTCATGTAAGACCTTAAGGCCTTCAATCACACCAAGGCAAAGCTTTATCCCCTCCTCCAAATCCACCTGTCCAATACCGGCTAAGGTAGCACCCGCCATCAAGGGCATTTCAATCCAAAATAAAGATACAAATCCCTCAATGACTCCATAATTGTTGGCAGACAGTAAATAAGGAGAGCGCAAGCTTTTCATGATTGCTATTTCATTTTCAAAGCGCGCTCTATCTGTCAAAGGGCCAACCTTGAGGGCAATGGGTGGGCTTTGTTCACCTGCATCTTCACGCTTCGCAATAAATACTTTAGCCTGTGCACCTTCACCCAACCATCCGGTGAGCTCATAGCCAGGAATTGGAGGCCATTGTGAACGAGGTGGCGGCGTTGATTCTGATTGTGACATCATCATACTTCTTGTGATACCACGGCCAATCCTCTGGTGTTGGAGAAGATGATTAACACCAAAGCTCATATTGCGCTCCAAGCCCTGCCGAAAAGCTTCTTGGCGTTGGGACACGGTGCTATTTGAATCGATCTCTTGCATCGCCTGACGAACTTGATCGAGCGCTTGGGCATATTCTTCACCCAATTCACACGCAACTTGCCCTCGAATCGAATTCCATCCTTGCCTACTTAATTGTTGAGAATCCTGTAACAGGCTTTGCTGTTCAGTATCAGGGCAAGCCATAAAAACATCATAAAAATTTTGTCCTAAACTCAACGCAATCTGAGCAACATTAGGTAATGCTTGACTGGCCACATCACGGGCACAGCGAACAAAAAAGAACAGAGCTTTTTGGATGTAATTTGTATGTTCTAGCTTTGTTCAGTGGAGTTGAGCTTGGTTTATGTAGCAAAGTGTACAGGCTTTTTGGGATGTAGCAACAGTGATTTATTATTGTCTTTAAGTTATCCTAAAAAAAGGTCACTTTTTGTCTTTAAGTTATTGTTATCTAAAGTATTATTTAATAGATTCAATGTACTCGGTCCGAGTGATTGCTTAGGTGTATCTCTAATGTGGGTGTATCTCTGATGTGTTACAGGAGAGAATGATGGTAAATTCAAAGTTATATCAAAAGT
>CAKZRU010000158.1 GCA_937146725.1 uncultured Myxococcales bacterium | reverse complement strand
AGCCAATGGTGCTAATGCTTCTATTTTAGCTCCACTCCAAGGCCCCATAGGCCAATCGGAAATATATTGTGCTGTTTGCGTTTGATCAACGCGTGGTATACTTGGGGCATAACTTATATACTTAAACCTTTGACGTTCTCCAAGTTCACTGTTGATGATCCACCAACTATCATTAAGCAGGCTTTGTGAACGATCGGCTTGCTGGCCATTGGTATCTAATTGATTGATGGTATGAATAAGGCAAGCGCCTTGAGTTTCAGCACTAATCAAAGAAAGATGCTTGGATTTGATTCGCTCGGCACGTCCGCCTCGGTCAAAAGAGTTTAGGTCTACCTGAGCTAAGGTGATTGCTCCAGCTCCCATAGGTACATAGATAAGATGTGCTCTTTTAATAGAAGTAGGCACAAACAAAGGTGCTTTGGTGATGGTAAGAAAGACCCAGCATAATGAACCGATAACAATATATGACCAACGTCCCCGCGCTAAAAAGAAGAGGAGAGGTATGAGAAAAAGCATAGGCCAAATTTGATCATTGAGTAGGCGTGGTGATTGGGTTAAGGGAGGCATCGTCAAATCTAACCATTCTTCAAGCTGAATTCTAGATTGCCAATCGCTCTCTAAAGCTCGCTGACTGATTTCACCTGAGCTCATTTCATTTAAACGAACTGCTAATATCCTTACTTTTCCTAAACCAAGTTGGCTTTCGACAACAATGGGTTGATTATCGGCAATGACAATAGGGTATGCGCCTGCTCTGGGAAATAAAGTACGGTAAGACGAGACTCGAGGAAGCTGCTCTAAAAGCGCACCCCCCGTAGGTTTAACTTGGCCAAGGCTCACAGGAATAAACTCTTGAATGAGTTTTTCATCCCCCGCCATATCACCAGTGCCAATCACTAAAGTAGCACCAGCGGCAACCATCATTTTTAAAACAAATAACTGCTCTGTATCAAGCTCACTTAATGCTTTCAAAGAACTCAAAAATATTTCAACTCGAGTCCAAGCGCTGAGATGACTTAAAAATGTGTTGTTTCTTACAGAGCGCACCGGTCTTTTATATATTTTCTCTAAAAGTTTACGTAAAGGATAACCGAGTTTATTATTGCTTTTATAAGAGCCTCGATTCCAAACGACCTTGCGAGGATCATCTTGACGGGTAATCCACTCAGAGAATTCTGCATATTGATCCTCTGAGTTTTGCCTTAAGGCAAAATCGAGTTTTGGTGTTTCTTGAGTATCATTACGGCTTAAGCACTGAACTTGATATGTATGGGCTGCATAAGGTGCAATCTTATGCTCAACAAGATCTCCCCCATTTGGTCCAAACTTGAAAAGCCGAGATTCTGACCCAAAGTTATTCGCAGTGACTTGCACAGTACTTTGATCACCATAAGAACTGAGGTGATAAGGTACTTTTTGCTGTGCAAAACCAGTCGATAGCTTTGCTGTGAAAAACAACATCAGAGTAAAAAACTGTATAATTTGCGAGAAATGAGCCCTCATAAATGAACCCCTCTTTAGAAGCACTGAGCTAAAGATGATTTGGCTTGTCTTCAGTATCTAGATCATAGGACTTCCAAAAAAGGAAGTGATCCTGCCAACAGCGTTGAGCAAGTGAGTGAAAAATAACTGCATGAAACGCATGAATGCCTTTTGGATAAACAATAAGTTTATGCTCAATACCACATTGATCAAGAGCTTGTGCTAAATCTTCGCTATCTTCAAGAATAACATCTGCACCACCGACTGTGATCAAAACGGGTGGAAATGGACGATCAAACTGCATCTCAGGAGTTATCTTGCTTAATGGATGAGCTAAATCAGCGCGAGGGCTTTGATGTAGATAAGCTTGTCCAAGCGCTTGAAGACGATTTAAATATAAGGGTTTTATATTTTTCTTAAGCCGATCTTGAGGATCTAACTTTAAAAAAGCACAAGCAGGTGCAATCACCTTTGGTAACCAAGCATAATTATAAACTCTTTGCGCCCAAGGTTCTTGATCTTTTTGCAATAGTAATAGGGTTAGAGCAAGCGTCAGATTTCCACCTGCTGATTCACCTGCGATCATTCCTCGCTCAAGATCAATCCCTAACAGCTCATGATGTTTTAAAATCCAATCTAAAGCGATGGCGCAATCCTCTAGTCCCGCAGGACAAGGATATTTGGGTGTTAAGCGATAGTTTATAACAAAGGTGACAAAGCCTTCTTCTGCAAAGGATAAACCAAAGGGCCAATGTGTATCTTTGGAGAGGGTACGAAAGCCACCTCCATGAATGTATAGAACAAAGGGTTGTTTTTTTTGATTCTGGCTTTGACTTGTGATTGACGAGTATGAACTTGATTCCGAGTTTTGCCAAAGGCAGGATAAGTTTTTTTTAGAAGATAGGTCATGAGAAGCGTCATGAGAAGCAGGCATATATATATCCAGCAAGTGGTTATGACCTAAGGGGCCATAACTAATATTCTTGAGGATTTTGAGTTTACGCATTCGTTTTAATATAGAAGGACTCATGCGAGTAATGGTGGTCAAACCATTCATCGCCAAGGTAAACCCTTGTCCTAAAGCTTTACTAAAAAAGCGTTTTGATAATGATTTACTTGGGCTAAGACTTAAGTGACCATCATGTGAAAGAGACAATATTTTTTCTCCTCTGAACGCCTAAAAGTAGATGAATACTACTATCTCAGATTTATGTTTTTAGATAGGGGGTATCAGCATATTATAGGTCAAAAATTAAAAGCTAGTCACTCATACTGCAATGTTTATCTATTTCAAGCTTAAATAGATTAAATCACCACGAAAAGTTATATTTGTTTAAGCAAAGCAATGACTCAGTTTTCACTGATGATGGAATCACTGATGGAATCACAATGTCTTTAATGTCCCAGCCTCTTGTATTTGAAACACTGAGAACTTATCGTGGTAACATACGTGCTTTTGAGCAACATATGAAGCGTCTGTTTAATTCTTGGTGTTTGATTAATCACTACCAAACATCATCTATGAACCAGTTTCGTGATCAATTTACTGCAATCGAAAAACAGATCCTTAAACTCTGTGAGTCTAAACTGCACTCTTTTAAGCAGTCTAATTCTTTAGTTGATCAAGTATGGGAAGAATATGTGATCCGAGTATATTTAAGTCACACACTAGAAGTAGAAATACAGTTCAATCCACTTGATCTTAACTATATCAATCATCCGATCTCTCTCAAGCACTCAAACTTAAAAATCATCTATCCGCCGGCAGCGAAACATACAGATCGTGAAGCTTGGTTACGAGCCTGTCGCCAACTTCAATGTGATGAAATCATTTTATGCTCACCACAAGGTTTCGCCTTGGAAAGCAATAACTCTAACCTTTGGGCATTAGAGTTAAATTGCACAGTGAATGAGCTTCAAGAGCAATTAACGAGCAACTTAGTTCAGCCTTTAAGGCAAACAAAGTGGTATACTCCATCAGCTAATGGCCAAATCTTACCCGGTATTACTCGAGCTCTCTTGCTTAAGATTTTACAAGATTTAGGGGCGGAAGTAGATGATCAGGCCGTCTTGTATATGCGAAGTTATTCAAACCCATTAAAGCGCACTGAGAATCATACCCAAGATCTGCAAGTCTCTTTATTCAGACCTCAAACATATGCCTATTTTTTGAGTTCTACGCTTAAGTCTCTTTCATGGGTACAAACTTTAGATGATGTAGAGCAGGCTAGGCCTTCCTTTTTATCCGAATTATATAGCTTAATTGAAAACGAGTTAAGTCGATGCTAAGTCAGTATTAAAGCGAGTTAAACTCGGTCAAGATATAATCAGTACTCAATCACACCCTTCTATTAATCCTCACTTAGGCAGACTTCAAGTATGACTCAAGCTATTCACCCGACCAAGAAAAAAGCGTCAAAGCTCATCTCAATCATTAAGTATATATTAGTCTTGACCACCCTTATCTTAGCGGTTTTGTTTGCACTGCTTGCAGGAGCGGCAAACCCTATCTTAAATGCTTATCTTAAAGACCTAAATCAAATCGTGAGCGAAAGTATAGGTGGAGAGATTAAGATCAAACAGGTTGAGGCGAGTATTTTTCCTTGGTTTGTTTTTGAATTAGAAGAACTAGAGCTTGATAAGATGGTCAAAGTTAAATCACTCGCTTTAGAGCTTGATACTTTTACGGCCTTGTTAAGCCAAGGAGAGCATATCAAGATTGATCGAGCCATCATTGATCAAGTCGATTTGAAGTTAGTCAAGGATAAAACGGGTGCATGGAACTTTGAGGCCTACGGTTCAGACAGACAGAAACTTGACTCAAATGCAATTTCTAAACAAGAGATTGAAAATAGTGATTCTGAGCAAGAGACGGGTTCGGAAGTAGAAAATCAATATACCTTTGCTGAGCTACAAAAACGGCTACAAGGCTTAAAAATCGGCCAAGTATATATTAAAGGTCTGAAAGTGACAGTTGAAGATCAGACTCAGGTGGAGCCACAATCTATTCAACTGGCTGAGTTTGATTGGGAGTTTAGTAAGTTTGAGCCTGCTAAAGAACTGCAAACAAGGCTAAAAGCAAAAATATTAAATCAAGCCGAAGCTTTAAGTTTAGAAATGCACTTTGGTCCTTATGATCGCTATCTTGATGAGTTAGGCCAAACTCAAGATCAGAGCAGTTCTCAAGGCCAAGGGGTTCAAGGGCTTCAAGGGCTTCAAGATTTTAATGCTCTTGATCGCTTTGATCCCCCCTTTCCCATCAAGATCCAAGTTCACAGTGACACCATTGATTTTAGTGCTCTCAAGCCTTTGCTACCACAGTCTGCAAAACAATTTGCCCAAGTTCAGACCAAAGGAGACTTACGACTTAAATTAGAGCCACATCAGAACATAGAATTAAGTGGAGAATGGCAGGTAAATCAACTTAAACTTGATCAGCAATCAGCAGCAGTGAATATTAAGCTGATACCTCAGCTTGCTTTTAAGATTCAGCCAAAGCAACAGGCATTAACACTCTCTTTTGGTAAGACTTCTCTCTCACTTAATGATATGAGTTTGGGCTTGAATGGACAGATTCTAACCGGACCTAATCAACTTAAATTGGATGGCTTATCTATGATGAGTCAAGGGGTGAGTTTTGAGAAAATATTTAGGATTCTTCCAAAGCTCTCAAACAGTTTACCACCTAATAGTCAACTCAGTGGACCCATTGGTTTAAAGCTGACAACAAGTGGAGAGGCAAAGGCTTCGCAAGTGCGAGTTCGCTTAGACCTTAATCAAGCTCAAATGAACATTCCCAAGCTTTTTCAAAAAGCAAGTGGAGATCCATTGGGACTTCAAGCAAGTATGTTCTTACAAGCACAGCAAATTGAGATTAAAACTTTCGAGTTCTATTTAGGACAGGCCAAGCTCATTTTATCGGGAATCATTCAGCCTTTAGCCCAAGAACAAAGACTAAACCTAGAGACTCGTTTACAAGGCTTAAGCATACAAGAATTAAGTCGTCATTTACCGCTTGTTCAGCAAGAGTTAAATCGGAACCAAGTTAAAGCTTCTGGAGAAATCAGTTTTGAATCAAGTATTTCAGCAAAGATTAAGGATACTGAACAACAAATAGACTTACAAAGTGCGCTTGCCATTCAAGGTGCTGACTTAGATACAAATGAGCTAAAAATTAAGGGTAGTGGTGGGATTAGGTTTGATCTTAAACAGTCTAATCAAAAAGACTTATTTGTTCTTTTTGACAGTAATCTAAGCAATCTTAATCTGAAGTTTGGTGAGCTTTTTCATAAGCCTAGATCTCAGGCCTTTGATATTGAATTTGAGCTTAAAAAAAGAGCAGAAAGTTTAACAATCCCACAGTTTAACATTCATTTAGCCGATCTTAGACTAAGAGGAGTAGGCGCACAAACTAATGATCATTATGAGCTTAATGCTCAACTAAAACCAAGTTCCTTGAGCTCTTTTTTAACCATGTTTAGTGCAAGTCAGCATATGGGAACAGATCTTCGTCAAGGCCAACTTGGATTTGCACTTAAAGTGGCCTCAGGAAAAACAGCAAATGATCTACAGGTTCAGCTCAATCATTTAACATTCAAGGCGCCTAAAAATATAATCACTGCAGATTTGAGCCTAAAAAACTTAGCAAACCCTCAAGTTCGCTTTAAGGTAGTTGCCCCCAAGTTTGATCTTGATCGACTTGTTCCTAGTGCTAGCGCTAACAAGAGCACTAACAAGAGTCAGGTCAATCCAAAGAACTCTCAGGATAAAGGGGCAAAGACAAGTTCTACAGCGAGTCAATCTGCTCAACAACTTGCCTACAGTGTACAGGGCACAGTTAAGGTCAAAAAAGGACAGGCGCAAGGGATTCGATTTAAAGATTTAGACATCTCATTAACTGCAAATCAGAATCGTGTCGAGCTGCAGAAAGGCAGTGTGAAAGTGTTTGGAGGCTCAATTGATGTTGCGCCTTTAAAGCTGAAGCTAAGTAAAAAGAACTTGAGCGATTGGCAAGGTCAATTACAGCTAAAGGGGATTCAACTAAGGCAAGCCCAAAAAGCCTTGATGCATCGTACAACGGTCAAAGGTAAAATGAGTGGAGCTCTCAAAGTACAGGGCCAGGGACAAGAATGGAAAAAGCTTTCTCAGTCTTTGCTTGGTGATGGGGCGATTAAATTAGAAAATCTAGAAGTTCAAGGCTTTGATCTAAGCAATGCCCTCATTAAATCAGCAAGTAAAGCCATCAAGTCAAAAGTTAAGTCATATAAAGTACCCAAGCTTAAAAGTCGTACACTTAAGTTGAGAAAACTCGATGAGGAAATCAGTTTTAAAGCCGGTAAGTTGACCTTTAAAGAGCAAATTAAAACCAGACTTGATCAAAGTCCTTTAAGCTTAAAAGGTGGAATAGGTTTAGATGGCGCTTTAGATTTTGATGCTCAACTTAAGTTGAGTGCTAAGCAGGTCAGTCGCTGGTTTAAGATGCCCATAAAAGGTAAGCAAAGCTTTCCTCTTAACTTTAAGTTAGGTGGAAATCTCTTTAAGCCCACAATTAAGGACTTTTCAGCGCTCACTTTGATCACCGCTGCTGCGCTTGCATATGGGATTTCCAACCTTGTTGACTCTGAAACTCAAGAAAAGCTTTTAGAGGGGATGAATCAGATCACAACAAAGGGAAAGCAGATCAAAAAGCGGGTGGAGAAAAAAGTAAAAGAAGCAAAGGCTCAAGTGACAAAACAAGTTAAAAAACGAGCCAAGGAGGCCCAAGCAAAGATTGAACAAGAGACTAAAGAGCAGATTGAGTCAGGCAAGACAAAGCTCAAAGAAGAAAGTCAAAAAGCAAAGAAAAGAGCTGGAAAAGCTGCCAAACAGGCTAAAGAAAAAGCTAAGCAAAAGGCTAAAGAAGCACTTAAAGGGTTATTTTAATGCGCTATTTAGATCATCTTGAACTGAGCTATTGCACCAATGTACATGCCGGTGAAGGCCTAAGCGCCATATTAAATCAAATCAATCATGATATTCCTTTGGTAAAAGCTTTGGTTTCACCCAACAAACCCTTTGGCTCTGGTCTTCGTGTGGGCTATGAAACCGTCAGGGAGCTAAGTGAGCACACCCACGCCTTAACCAAACTAAAGCAGGCTTTATTAGAGCAAGATATTTATGTTTTTTCAGTCAATGGTTTTCCCTATGGGGATTTTGCAGCCCCCCAAGTCAAAGCTACAGTATATGATCCAGATTGGAGCACAGACGAACGAGTTGACTATACTCTTAGACTCGCTCGATTAATGACCGCCTTACCCGGCCCTAAACTTCGTAGTATTAGCACTGTTGCCGGTGGTTTTGTGCCCAATCTACGCTTACTTAAATCCAAAGATCATTTGTTTGCTAAAAACTTTGCGCGCTTGGCTCAAGGTTTAGCAGAGCTTGAAGATGAAACAGGTATTTCTGTGCGGATTGCTTTAGAGCCGGAACCTTGGACTCGATTAGAGCGAACCGATCAAGTGCTTCCCTTTTTCGAGGATGTGGTTTGGCCGGCTTCGAAACATGCTCAAAAGTATATTGGTCTATGTTATGATACCTGTCATCAAGCCTTAGCTTTTGAAGATCCTATTGCTTCTTGGAATCAGCTCACTCAGCAGAATATTCCCATTTATAAAGTACAGATTTCTAATGCACTGCGCTTATCTAAGCCACAAGATGCACAAGCAAGACAGCGACTTTTCAGCTTTGCTGAACAGCGCTACTTGCATCAAGTGACAGCTTTGACTGCAGATGGAACAGTACTTAGAGCACTTGACTTACCTGATTTGTTTCAAACCAATGATCAGTGGTTAAATGCACTTGAATGGCGCTGTCATTTTCATGTGCCTATTTGGTGGCAAGGACAAGAGGCTCAGGCTAATACAGCTTTAAGCACTGAAACAATGATAAGCGCTCATGATGAGGAGCCACCAAAAGATCCATTAGGCTTGGGGACGACCTATTCGCATTGGCAAAAGATTGCGCACTGCATGCAAAACCCTTTAGCACAAAAGCATACTCGTGAAGGAGCACAGTTGCATGTAGAAGTAGAGACTTACTCATGGCATGTTCTACCAGACGCGCTTAAGAGTCAGTTAGGACTACATCATGAAATCAGTGAGGAACTTTTTGCTCTTCAAAGTGCTTTACGGACGAATCAAAGCTAATCTGTTAGGTCTATATTTAGATGACTGCTGATAAATGCATCTTGTTCTGAAAGTTTGATAGAGGCTTTGAATCACTGGTCAGCTTAAAGGAAAGCGTGGATAAAGACCATTAACTCATGTGCTTTTGTGTTCGCATCAGTAAGGTTCATATTAAAGCGACCTTCAATCCCAAAGGAACCAACCAAAGGAACCTTTATATCACCACGTACCGATAGAGGTAAGAAGTTTAGCTCAGGTGCATCTCCATCACCCATGTAAAAGCGTCTTTCATAACCACCACCAACAGCAAGTTTTAACATGGGAAGCGGTGAGATATCTACTCGGCCAATGATGGGTACTGCAAAAAAGCTTGCATCAGACTCAGCGCTCAAACCGGCAACAGTAACTTTACTCGTTTTGTTTAAATACAAGGCATTGATTTCCAACTGGACCATGACCAAATCAAAGCTAGCTGCTGCGCCAATGGCAAAATTGTTAGTTTCGACATTATCATCTCCGCCAACATCAACACCAGTCCCGATTTTAAGACCGGTATCAACAAAGGGTAAAGCTTCGGCATTTGAGGGAGAGAGCAGAAAAGATAAACTGAGACAGCCTAATAAAAGAGAGTGTATTGGGGCGAATTTCATAAGAACTCCGTAGTTTGATGAGTCGGTTTCAAAGAGGATTGGATTGTGGTGTGTACGGCTAAGTTAAAAGAGGAGTTAAAGATTGAATTAGAAAATTAATGGGATCTTACCTTGATCTTAAACTCTTCTTCCTCAACTTCCAAAGCCTTATATTGTTGAGACGTAAGATCATATTCAAAGCTTATTTCGTCAATATCTGCTTCATCAAACTCGCTTTCTCGTGCATCGACTAAATTAAAGCTACGTGCACTTTGAATACGCTGGGCTTTAAATGAGCGACAAGCTGATTGGGCGTTTGGTTTAGCCTTGTTAGGGAGTAGCTTGGTTTTGGTATAAATACGTTCAGCATGAGCGTTAGGAATTTCTTCGGAGGCAATGATGGCTGTCCACAAGACTTGTGCCTGCAATACCGAGGTACTCACTGTCTTTTGTGTAGTCAGTTGGCCATTATCTTTAACAAGAGCCCAACGAACAATGGCACCATCACCCTCATTCCCAAGCACGCCTTTGCATTGAAAGAGTTGCGTTGAAAAGTGACATGCTTGCCAAGAAAGTGTTTTTTTAGTCCAAACTTGCTCAAGACCTTCATCATCAAAACAGGCTTCTAGCTTAGGTCGCTGAGGCAAAACTTTCGGTAAACTTGTTTGAGCTTTGTTTTGAGAAAGTTTTTTTGCGGTTTCTAACGAAGGCTGAGATAATTTTGCAGAAGCAGAATCAGTCGTTTTTTGGACTTTTTCAGTATGGGTACTAGAGCATGCGCCACTTAAGCAAAAAAGCCAAAAACAGCTAAAGTTCACAAGAATCTTTGGGCAATCAATTACTTTCATAAAATACCTCAGTTTGATGAATGGGTAAGTTTATGGATCAGGCCATAGGATATCTTCTTTATTGGGCCATGACTCTCCAAGATTTCCAGGGATTTCTTTTCCGTCGGGATCACATAAAAAATTACCAACATCGGCAAAAGCGCGTTCTTGGTTTAATTCCTCTCCTTGTTGACGGAAAGGAGAAAATGATCCGCTTGAGTCTTTGACGGCAACGACTTGATGCGGTCCACATCTTAGATCAACTAAGGCGCCTTTGCGCTTGCTATTTAGGAGCTGTTCTTCATTACCCACCGGATCAGCAACCGTTTTAGCTTTAAGCGTCCAGACTAACAGTGAGGTTGGTGAGCGATGTGATAGGGTCTCATCGAGTAAGTCAGGATGTCCATAAAAGGTTTTACCAATATCATTCTGATTCACCGGTCCCGCCATAATACAAACACCGGCTAGCATATCACAGCCTTCGGGTACATCGGTGCACCCCATAAGTTCAGCATAAAGAGCACTTCGAGCAGCAGCTGCCCCCGTTGCACACAGCGCTAAGTCCCAATCGATATGGTTTTCTTTTAATTCCTCTCGAGAAAGCCCCATAAGATAGATGCGCTGACCCGCTAAAGCAAAGGCTTTTCGGCCACGATTGGCATTACGACTAAAGGCTTTGCCGGTGGGTAAGTCGACCCATAAAGGCAGATCTCTCACCAAGCAGTCGGTTGCATCGGCCAAGGCTCGTCTGATTTTACGGAGACGACTTTTACCGGTTGGGGTTAAAACATCGACTCGATCATTTAAAAGAAGATCTTTGGCAAGCTCTCGATCAATACCCAACCAGCGACTAAAGGCATTATAAGCGGCGCGTCCTGCTTGTACTGTCAGTTCTTCACTCACATCCATCGTTTGACGACGATGATAAGCCGGAGGCGCTTTGGGCTCATGATTTACACCTGGCTGAATACGCTCACTACGAAGCGCTGTAATGGCAGCTCCTAGCTTGCGCCAAGCTGCAGAGCCCCCGTCTAAGTGAACTTGTTCTTCGGGGAGTGCACCACCGATTTGAGTGATCAAGGAAACTTCCCAACCATCCTTCTTTTCTTGAGGACTGAGTTGGCATAGCTTATTGAGTTTGTCGATCAGTGATTTATGCTCGGCGCGTTGCTTGCCACACAAAGGACTGAGAATGACATTCGCTCGTCGCTTTCCTTCGGAGGCAATTAAAACAGCTCGTTCCATGTTGTCAGCAAGAATCCCCAAGTGAAGACCTCTTAGATAGCCGATCGTGGGAATATCTGTGGCCCCAAAAAATCGCTTTTTGATTCCTCGCCAAGGGACAGTAAATAAGCTTAAAAATGGCTTATGTCCAGCAAAGCTTAAAAGTAAGGTAAAGGGCGTTTTATAAGCTCTGGTGAGCGTAACATGGGTGTAGCTTGCTTGCTCTAAGCTATGATCAGCTAAACCGGCTTCAGTTAGAATCTGATGTAACTTTTGAGAGTCTTTTGGTCCAAAGGTTCTTTGTTTTTGACCATAAAAGTTGGTGGATTGCCTAGAACTTAAAATCCCCAAACTACTTTCTTCAAAAAGAGCTTGGTCATTGATTTGAGTCACGATAATGATTCGTTCGTCTTTCATCTGTACAGAACCAACGGCAAGTCTACGTACAAGATAAGATTTTCCAGCCCCAGGTGGAGCTGCAATGATCATCAAAGGGTGTTCGTCAAAGATGTGATTTTGTAAGATGTGTTCATTCATTGAGTATGTCATGGTCTTCTCTCCAATTGGGCCATTAGATTGATGTTGGGATTGAACTCAGATCGTTTCGAAACGATTGGCGTTATTGATGAAGGAGAATGCAACCATCGTCTACTTCTGTATACAAAGTTGTTTCGTTTCAATGCATAAAGATCAGATGTGGCTTTGGTGATTCTGAAGTTGTCTCCGACGGATGGTAAGCCATATGTGTTTTGTCCAGCTTTCATCCTGAATCGGAGTTGAAAGTGGTCATCAGACTTATTCATCTCTTCAACATATACGGACCATTTAGGATTACCGAGTTCAGTAAACACCTCATTGATTCTCATATGACAGGTATCTTGACTTGAAGTGGCTTCGAAGAAAAGTAATCGTCCAATCTTTTCAGCCTTCGTGATGGTTATATCAATCAAACGACCTGAGATTTTGGCTTCAATTTGCTTGTATTTATCATGACATAGTGCCAAAGATTCGAGATATTCTTGTCTGCCTTCTTGAAAATTAAATTCAATGTCTTGTTGTACAATACTCTCATTTTTTGCAAACTTGATGTCTCGAGCAAAACCGGTCTCTGTTTCATACTGTCTTTGAAACCTTTCCAAAGCATCGTCATTGATGTACTGCACATAAGGGTTCAAAACTTCCAATCCAGAATTTAGAACGTTTTGAATTAGAGAGAGCATCAATAGGTGCTGCTTGTCGTGGATTGGTTGATATAAATCATCTACCCTTGCTCGAAGTGTAAGATATGCTGGGGTGATTCGAGTTGGGTTGAGTTGCTTGTACTCTTCAAATATTCTTAGTAAGTCCATTTCCTGTTCTACTGGAAACAAGTGGTTCATACATTCCTTTTCAGTTTCGAATACTTGACTGGAAATAGATTGTCCCACAAGAGATCCAGAAGACCAAAGTGATAGGATTCCCAAGTGTTGTGACGGTGCTGGTGTCCCGATTAGACAATGCTCGTTGAACAACTGATCAACAAGTATCAGAGATGCATATTGACCAAAAGAATGGTCTCTTTCAAGAAATGCAATGGTTCTACCCAATCGTTTCAGTTCTTCAGAGAGGTTTGGATTGGTTAATCGTTGTCCCAATCGCCCAAAGAATTCTGCAACATCACTGCATGGCAAAATGATTTGAGGTAGCTGGTCTGTTTTGTAGCAATGATCGACATATGGGTTGATTACACCA
>CAKZRU010000157.1 GCA_937146725.1 uncultured Myxococcales bacterium | reverse complement strand
GTAATGCTAAAGCTACCATCAGCATTAACCGTGATCAGCTCAGCTGTATTATCCACAATATATTGACCGGTTGGAGTAATGCCACTAATTCCACCGGCGACCAGTATTTTTCCATTTTCTAGAAGGGTTGCATGATGAAAGGCTCTTGGGATTGCAAGTTGGGTTGGAGAAACTCGTACAACACCATAATCTGGATCAAAAAATTGAATGTCTTGAGAAACCGCATTCAGTTGGCCACTAATGATATCGATACTTCCGCCACCAATAATGAGCACCCGACCATCTTCTAACGTAATTGCCCCTGAACCATCATATGATCTTGCTAAATCACTTGAGCCTTCAATCCCAGCTGGGCCTTGTAAAGAGGGTAAAAGGCCGGTGCATTGACTTTTGCCAAAGAGAGTCGGTGCTAGCACTTGCTCATAATCGCTGACCTCAAAGGGTGTTGATACACCAAAAAAAGCTTGTCCATTGTGCTGACCATTTACGTAAAACTTCCATGTACCAAGTGGTAAGGGTGGAATTTCACCACTTCGATCAGCAATATTAAAAGTAATAGAGCTGTATAAGGTATTAGCATTTACATCATATGGCGTGACCGAAAAGGTGCCACTTCCACTGAGTTCATGAGCTTCGCCCCCTAAGGTTTGCTCTAATGGAATCATATCGATCAATACGCTTGAAACAACATCATCACCACCACAAGCACTTAAGAGAGCTGAGCTTGCCAATAATAGTTTAAAATAAGCTTGGTATTTCATGTTGAGCTCCTTACCATTCCACGCGAGATTGGTAGTTTAAGTTAGTATCAGCAGAGTTATTTAATAAGACCACAGTGGTGGCTGTTCCCACAATCACTGCGCTTACCCCTGTCCAAAACCATGGGTTCGCTAAAATACCAGCTTTTTTATCTCCATTTTTATCGGCCTTTGGAGGCGGTCCAACTAAGATCTTATCTTTGGATTTAGGAGGCGCTTTGAAGTCTTTAGGCGTTTGAGGGGTGAGTAAGGTTTTACTTTTGGCCGGTGTTGCTTCTTTAGTCTTGGTTTTGGCAACAACGCTTTTGGGCTTCTCTGTTTCGACTTTAGGCTTTGGTAAAGCAGGCGCTACCGGAGGCACCGGGGTAACCACTGGAACCGGTGGAGTCACGACTGCAACCTTGGCCGGTTTTGGCTGATTTTTGATTGCGGCGAGTAAAGGTTGATAGATCCCATCAACATATTGATCTTCGGGGAAGGCTTTTACTAATTGTTCAATCTCTTTTACCAGCTTCATCGCTGTGATACGAGTCGCTGAAAAGTTAGCTCTAAAGTCAAAGGACTTGATCGCAACAGCTTTCTTTTCATTGAAGTCATACATAAATGAAAAGAGTTCAACATTTCGCTTTTTAGAAATGAGATACATAAAGGTAACATAGCCAACTTCTTGATCTTCAGCGACTTGATCGAGATATTCTTTGAGTTGTCCGTCAATGTTAGCTTTTGCCAACTTTCCCTCAATGTTGGCGAGTAATTCTTTGGGGACTAATTCAGCAGACTTAGTCTTTTTAGGCGCAGCTAGATTGTACTTTAAGGGCGTACTCCAACCGGCTTTAACTTTGCTGACGCTGCCCGCTTTACCCACTCCGCTTTTTTCTACCCAGATGTAGTGCTTACCTCTTGTCAATCCCTTCACTTCACAAGGAGAGGTACAGCGTTCTTCGCCATTCACCCATACCTTAGCACCGGGGGGAGTCGTTTCGATGGCTAAAGCTCCCTTTTTCTTTTTGAGCAGGCGCTTTCTTTCTCGCTTATATTTTTTCTTCACTTTTGCAGAAACCTGCGTTTCAAAATCTCCTTCTGGAGAAATCGCAGCAAGCTGTCTTAAATAATCTTTTGCATCATCATCATACTCAAGTGCCATACAGGCAGCAGCGGCATAATATAAAGCTTGATACACTGATTTCATGTCACGAATCGAAGCAACACTTTTCTGAAAACCATTCAAGGATGAAACAAAGCCAGATCGAGCTTCTTCAAATTTACCTTCTTTGAACAGGTCGATTGAAGAGACCTTAAGTGACTCTGCTTCCATGAGCTTGGCATCCTTTGATTGACGCCTTTTTACCTTACCGTCTTCTAATTTAAGACGCTTGCTTTTTTTAAGATACTCTTTAAGCGAGCTGACTAGACGCTTACCAATTTGTACACTTTGTGTTTGGGCATCACTTTGTGGTGGCAAAACAAAGACTTTAGGTAAGGGAGCGGCGAGTGAGACACAAGGCAAGCTAATAATGAGAGAAGAAATAAGCATAAAGCGAGCAGTTCTTTTAAAACACTGTCGCAGTGTTTGAACACTGACAAGACTTGTTTTGGGTCGAACTTGATCGAATTTGCTAGAGTTAACAGTAGAAGAGGGCATGGTGAAGATTCCTTGAGTGAAGATTCTTTGTATAACCGGTTTTGACATATCTTCAGAAAGAAACAAATAAGGTAAAGTCACTAAAGATAAATACCTTTTTGCTTTTTAGCGCGGGGAATGTACGACAAAGATCAACTTAGATAAAGCGCAATTGTTTGCCCACCCGTTATAGTTAAAGAATGAAGTCTTTAAAGTCTTTATCTATAGATGATATATCCATGTGGCCTCTTTCTCTTAAACAGGTTTAAACTATGCTTAGTGAATCAACTTCCTCTGTCCAACCCGCGCTGTCTCAAGTGCCGAGTGCTCTAACCAATGAAATCCAAGGGCACCAATTTGCCTTAGAAACATTACAAAAAGCTTTTGATCGTAAAAGGCTCCACCATGCCTATTTGTTTCATGGCCCGGAAGGCATAGGTAAGTTTAGAGTGGCAACTGTGTTAGCCCGTTTATTATTATGCGCTTCGCCTTTAAAAGAATCGAATCCCGATCAGTCACAAGATGTAGCACTCAATATTCAGCATGCTTGTGGACAATGTAAAAGCTGTCTTCGGGTTAAACCCCTGATCAACAAAAGTGAAGGCGCTTATCATCCTGATCTTCATTACATTACCCGTGAAAGAGATTCGAGTGGTAAACTAGCCAAAGAAATCAAAATTGCTCCCATTAGAGAGTTACAAAGCAGTCTTAGTTTGGGCTCTTTCGAGGGTGGGCGAGTGATTGTGATTATCGAGGATGTAGATCGCTTGGGACTTTCGGCGGCAAATGCCCTTTTGAAAACCCTAGAAGAGCCATTGGAGAATGTCCATTTTCTTTTAACCACAAGCAGTCTAAATGCTGTTTTACCCACGATTAAGTCTCGTGCTCAAAGCTTACGTTTTGCTCCTTTAGATTTAAAAACAATGCAAGACTTATTGCTTAAGGTTGAAAGAACTCAGTCTCAAAATGATGTAGAGCAAAAAGACGGCGGAGAAGTTCTAAGTTTTAGTCCTTTAGATGAGGGGCAGCGCATCAGTTTAGCTCAATTAAGCGGTGGTTCTATTGGGCGCGCGCTAGACTTATGGTCACAGGGCGGTATGTTAAAAGTAGAGAATCTCATTCAAAGTTCAGATTTAAGCGGGGGCCCCCAAGATATTTTAAATGCCTTAGCCTTCGCTAAGTCTTTGGAAAGTGCTGAAGAAGCCGAGCTTAAACAATGGATTCATATTTTGCGTTGTTGGTATCGTGATGCACTCGTTCTTATGCATAATCCTCAAGCAAGCGAGCTGTTTTTTCCAAGATTAACCGAGTTTAGCTACAAGCGAGCGCAAGTATTGGGCCTTGATCGTCTGTTATGGCGTTTGGCTGCTTTGGATGAGTGTGAAAATCATCTATTTAGACGGATCGGTAGTAATCGTAAACTGATTATCGAAACCTTATGCTTATACTTAGCCGGTCTAGATACTTTAACTCAAAAAGCGCTTAAGCTTTCATAATGATCAACTTAGGATAAACGTTCTTCAAAGCTCTCCCAAGTAAAGGATTTCACAAGTTCTAGTTCTTGTGTTTGTGAAGACCAAAGAGCGATCGAAGGTAAGGGCACACCATTAAAAGTGTTGGTTTTGACCATTGAATAATGTGCTTGATCTAAAAAAGCGACTCGATCACCAATGTTGGGTACTTGGGCAAGCGCATAAACCCCTATTTGATCACCTGCTAGGCAGCTTGGGCCTCCAAAACGAGCCCAAATAAATGCTTCACCGGCTTGGCGTGCTTCTGCACTGACCTCATGCATTAAAGCCGGTCTATATGGAGCTTCAATGACATCAGGCATATGACAGGTTGCACTAATATCCAAAATGACTTGATAAGCACCTTTTGGATCATGCTCAGGTGTATAAGTCACATCTAGTACTTCCCCCACCAATACACCCGCATCCAAAGCCACGGCTTCACCAGGTTCAATATAGATTTGACATTCGGTTTCTTGAGCAAGATCTTTTAAAAAGCGAATCAGCCCAGATCGGTCATAATCCGGTCGAGTAATATGGTGGCCACCGCCTAAATTGATCCATTTAAGATGTTTAAAATAAGGACTCAAATGTGGCTTTAAGGCTTGCCAAGTTCTGATTAAGGGCAAAAGGTCCTGTTCACAAAGCGTGTGTATGTGAATCCCATCCACAAGTTGAGCGAGTTCAGGGGTTTCAAACACTTCAGCTAGTCGAGTCACCGGTGTGCCTAAACGAGAGCCAGGTGCACAGGGATCATATTTGGCAACCAAGCCTTCCCGATGTAAGGGATTGAGGCGTAAGCCAATGGAACAGCTGTTTTTAACCTGAGTTCCAAAGCGTTGCAAAGCTTCTGGACTATTAAAAATAATATGCTCAGAAAGCTGTTTGATTTCTTCCATATCCTGAGCTTTATAGGCTGCACAGTATGTAGTGATCTCAAAGTTTTTAGCACTTGCCTGAGCTGAGGCTTGATAGTGTTTTTGAGCTAAGCGTGCTTCCCATAATCCAGAGGTGCATACCCCGTCAAGATACTCACTGACCAAGGGAGCAAAACGCCACATCGAAAAGGCTTTCAGTGCTGATAATACTTTAGCTCCAGATGCCCGACCAACTTCTGCTAACAGCTCTAAGTTAGCTCTAAGTTTTACTTCATCAACCACAAAGCAAGGGCTAGGCACTTGCTGCAAATCAAGCTTGGTGAAGGAGCCGGGACCAAATGATTGGGTAGGAAGAACATTTTCATTCACAGCATCCATCTTCTCTCTCCGATCACTTATGGTTTAGAGCGCAGCAAGTAATGAAATTAATCTCAGCCCGAGATTAAAAGTCAAGCGCTTGATCAAGAAGCTTAAACTGCCAAGGTAGTCCGTGCTCATTAAGCATGGCCATAAATGGATCTGGATCGAGTTGTTCCATATTCCAAACGCCTGCTTTCATCCATTGATCTGTCATCATCAAGGCAGCACCAATCATTGCCGGTACGCCGGTTGTGTAACTGACGGCTTGGCTACCAACTTCGGCAAAGCAAGCCTCATGATCGCAAATATTAAAGACATATAAGGTTTTTTCCTGACCGTCTTTTTGACCGGTAATGATATCACCAATACAGGTTTTACCCTGAGTCGTTTTACCCAAGTCGCTTGGATTAGGTAAAACCGCCTTAAGGAATTGTAAAGGAATGATTTCAACCCCTTGGTACATTACCGGCTCAATAGAGGTCATGCCTACATTTTCTAAAACCTCTAAATGCTTTAAGTAGGCATCACCAAAGGTCATCCAAAAACGTGCTCTTTCTAGGGTAGCTGTATGTTTCACCAAGGATTCTAGTTCCTCGTGATACATCAAGTACATGTTACGCTCACCGACCTCAGGAAAATCAAAAGTAACCTTGTGATTCAGCGCAGGGCTTTCGTGCCAAGCCCCTTGTTCAAAGTGTCTTGCCGGAGCGGTCACTTCACGGATATTAATCTCAGGATTAAAGTTAGTGGCAAAGTGCTGTCCATGGTCTCCACCATTACAGTCAAGAATATCCAAGGTTTTAATCTCATCAAAGTGATGCTTTTTGGCCCATGCCATAAAGACATTGGTCACGCCAGGATCAAAACCAGACCCCAAAAGGGCCATAAGGCCACATTGAGCAAAGCGCTCTTGATAGGCCCACTGCCAATGGTATTCAAAGCGAGCGACATCTCTAGGCTCGTAATTAGCCGTATCCAAGTAGTGTGCTCCGGCATCTAAACAGGCTTCCATGATATTCAAATCTTGATAAGGCAATGCTAGGTTTACGACTAGCTTAGGTTTGACCTGCAAGATTAAAGCGCTGGTTGCTTCAATGTCGTCAGCATCAAGCTCAGCAATCTCAATCTTTGTCCCAAGTCGCTTCATGACTTCATTCGCAATATGCTCACAAGAGACCAAACGACGACTCGCCAATGTAATCTCGGGAAAAACCTCTGCAAGCATAGCCATTTTATGAACGGCCACCGAGCCCACCCCACCGGCGCCAATGACTAGGACTCGCTTTGAGGCATTAATTTCTTGCAGACGAGGATGAGGATGAGTCACTTGAGTTGTTGAGTTTGAGGTCGCCATTTTAAAGCCCCTTTCAAGGTGAAATAATAAATAAAATTAAGATTTTACGGATTGAGAATAAGTTTTACTATTGGTGATTAATCTTCATAGTAAGTATATCCGGTCATACTTTCTTTGTAGGCATGGATAAACTCACGACGTTGATAAATATCAATTAAACCACGACTTAATGCCTCTTCTACAACGGATTTAAAGGCATTCATCAAGGTACGGGGGTCATATTCAACATAGCTCAGTACTTCTGAGATACTGTCGCCTTCTTGCTCATGCAAAAGTTCAAAGCCATCTTCTCGCTGTGCCTGCAAGGAAATTGTAACCACATGGGTATCACCAAATAAGTTATGCAAGTCGCCTAAAGTTTCTTGGTAGGCACCGACAAAAAAGACGCCAAGATAATAATCCTCATGCTCGGCAACCTCATGGAGAGGCAAAGTTCGTTGTACACCAGTGGCCACCACAAACTGATCGATTTTACCATCGCTATCACAGGTAATATCACTTAAAGTTCCATGACGGGTTGGCTGTTCATTTAAGCGCTGGATCGGGGCGATCGGATGAACTTGATCTATGGCCCAAACATCAGGCAAGCTTTGAAAAAGTGAAAAGTTACAGTGATAAATGTCTGACATATCTTCCAAAGAACGCTTTAATTCTTCATGGACATGTTCACATTGATTTGCCACCTGCTTAAGTCGATGAATCATGTAAAGAAAAGCCTGCTCTCCCTTGGCAAGTTGTCGCAGGCTTGATTGACGAGTTCTAAAACGTAACCGTAATTCTTCGCGATAGTAGCACAGGTCATTGAGACATTCTTGTAAGCGCAGTTCAGTCAGATAAGATTCCACTTCCAAAATATTTCGGATTAACTCATGATCATCTTCACTGATCTCTACAGGATGTGGGCTATCATAACGGGTCACCTCTAAAACATTAAAGATCAACATGGAAGAATGAGCAACGCAGGCTCGGCCACTTTCGCTGATAATATAGGGGTGTTCAATATTTTGCTCATCCAAAGCAAACTTGATGGTTTCTACAACATTTGTGCAATATTCCTGCAGAGAATAGTTAATTGAGTTTGCATCTGATTTATGCTCGCCCGTATAGTCGACGCCAAGACCACCACCAATGTCTAAATAAGTTAGGGGAGCACCTTCTCGTTTGAGTTCTGCATAAAAGGTACAGGCTTCCTTAACCGCTTTACGGACTTCAATAATATGAGGGATTTGGCTGCCCAAGTGTGCATGTTGAAGCATTAAACAATCTAAATAACCACGAGTTCTAAGTTGGTCGATTACATCCACAAGTTGAGTGGTTGTCATACCAAAAGAACTACGGTCGCCACTAGATGTAGCCCATTTTCCACTGACTCGGTGAGTGAGCTTAATTCTGACCCCAAGGTTTGGTCTAATCTTTAAGCGTTCTGCTTCACTTAAAACAAGCTCGAGTTCTTTGGGGCTCTCCAAAACCAAAATCGTTTTAAATCCTAGTTGTTGGGACATGAGGGCAAGTTGGATAAACTCACTATCTTTTATGCCATTACAAATGATTACAGCTTCTGAACTTAAGCGATGTGCTAAGGCGATGAGTAATTCAGGCTTCGAGCCAACCTCAAGGCCAAAGTTCATCGAGCGCCCATATTCTACAATTCGATCAATAACCTGAGCTTGTTGGTTGACTTTAACCGGAAAAACACCTCGGTATGAGCCTTGATAATCTAAGCTTTTAATCGCTTCATTAAAAGAGTCGGTGATGAGCTTCATTCGGTACCCTAAAAAGTCTTCAATACGAAGAAGCATAGGGACTGAGATACCTCTCATCTTTAGGCTTTCTACAACTTTGACCAAGTCAACTGCAGAATGATCAGGGTTCATCGGATTGCGAAGCCCGATATGACCATTGGGGAGAATCGTAAGGAGCTCTGCGCCCCAGCGGTGTACGCCGTAAATATCTTGATCCATATTGGACTCGCAATCGTTTTAGCTGAGTAAGGCCCTACAGTAGGGCGTGTTCCATAAAAAGCTCGCTTTGCTTGACCAACATCATCAAGATTCAGTCAAGCGATCAGGGATAAACGTAATTAAATTGAGAAATGCTCATGCATGATTATCTTCTGCTTTGTCAAGCAGATTTCATAAGAGAGTTTGTAAGAAGTTTTACAGAGCTTATCTATGTTACTTTTAACTCAAGGATTACTCAGTGTCGGCTTGCTCAAAGCTTCTGAATCGTATAAAGAGCATGACTATCTTTTTAATTTTGTTTGAGTGTGGGCATTCTTCTGTTTTGTATACACAAAGAGCCCATTGTTGACCCATTAGCGGATTTAAAGGTAAGTCACCCATGAGTAATATACCAAGCACTACCGAAGGCTGGACACATCGTAAAGTCCGAAGAGCCTACTTAGATTATTTTATTAAAAACAAACTCAATCACCAAGAGGTTGAAGGTTCACCGATTATTCCCAGAGATGACCCTACTCTTTTGTTTTGTAATGCGGGTATGAACCAATTTAAAAGTGCTCTCTTAGGCGAAGAAAAGCGTGACTACAGCCGAGCGACCTCGGTTCAGCCTTGTGTACGTGCAGGGGGGAAGCATAATGACCTTGATAATGTGGGTAAAAATGGCCGACATCTCACTTGGTTTGAAATGTTGGGCAATTGGAGTTTTGGGGACTATGGCAAGCTAGAAACAATCAAGATGGCTTGGGATGTTTCGGTCAATGTACTTAAACTCGATGTATCACGTATTTATGTATCGGTTTATAAAGATGATGATGAAAGCTATAACATTTGGAAAGATATAATTGGTGTAGATCCATCTCATATCTATCGCTTTGGTGATTTAGAGCAGGGGGATGATGAAAACTTTTGGAGTATGGGACCAGTTGGACCATGTGGGCCATGTACCGAGCTATTTTATGATCTTGGGCCAGAAGCAGGTACCAGTCCTGATGATGTGATGGGTGGCGAAGGCGATCGCTATATGGAGTATTGGAACAATGTCTTCATGCAATACAATCGTGATGAAGATGGGAAACTCACTCCACTTCCGGCCTTATCCGTTGATACCGGTATGGGCTTAGAGCGTATTGTCATGATTCTGCAGAATAAGTTTTCTGTTTTTGATACAGATTGCTTTCAAGGGATGATCAAAGATGTAGCGGCTATGGTTGATGCCGATCCAAGTCATCCAGAGCAAAAAATTGACTTACAAGTCATTGCTGACCATATCCGCTCGCTTACTTTTGTGATCAGTGAAGGTGGACAGTTCTCAAATGAGGGAAGAGGCTATGTACTGCGCCGTATTCTGAGGCGTGCGGTTCGTCATGGTCGACGACTTGGCTTTGAGGGGCCCTTCTTGTGGAAGATTGCGCCCTTGGTCGCTCGTGAGTTTGAGGGTGTATACAACTTACCTGCACACATTATCGAAAATACAGCGACAACGCTCAAAGATGAAGAAGAAAGATTCTTTAGAACGATTGATCGTGGTATGAATCGGATTCATGCTATGATGGATCAGCATAGCCAAGAGGGTCGTGCGGTCATCACCGGCCAAGAGGCCTTTGAACTCTATGATACCTTTGGTTTTCCGGTTGATTTAACCGAAATTGAAGCCTCGGAACGTGGCTTTAGTGTGGATACTCAGGGCTTTGAAGATGAAATGGAAGCTCAGCGAGCGCGCTCACGACAAAATGCTCGTTTTTATGATAATGAAGGCGGTGAATGGATCAGTCTAAGTGAAGGTGGAGGGCAAGGCTTTGCAGGTTATGGCCTCAGTGAAATGACTGTTTCCATTCAACGTTATCGACAAGAAGGCGAGCGAGTAGAGCTGATTCTTAGCCAAACACCATTTTATGCAGAAAGCGGTGGTGAAATTGCTGACCAAGGAACCTTAACCACGCCCGAAGGAGTGGTGATTCATATTGATAATGTGCAAAAGGTTAATGGGATTATTCATCACTTTGGTCGCTGTGAGTCAGCGCTTAGCTTTGATGAAAGCACCCAGCTTAAAACTTGGGTTGATACAGACTATCGCAAGCAAAAAACAATTCACCATAGTGCGACTCACCTTATGCATGCTGCCTTAAAAGCAGTAGTGGGCGCACATGTTGAACAAAAAGGTTCTGTTGTTGAGCCTAATCGCTTGCGTTTTGACTTTAGCCATAACCAAGCTTTAAGCCAAGATGAGCTGAGTGCTGTTGAATCCTGGGTGAATGAGCGTATTCGTCGCAATGAAGAAATCATTATCCGAGATGAAATACCGATTGCAGATGCACAAGCCGAGGGCGCTATGGCTCTTTTTGGTGAAAAATATGGAGACTTTGTCAGAACGATTAAAGCAGGTTCAGATTCTTTTGAGCTTTGTGGTGGTAATCATGCAGAGCGTACCGGTGATATTGCTTATTTTACAATTACCTCTGAAAGCGGTGTGGCAGCAGGAGTGCGTCGTGTAGAGGCTGTTGTTGGGGCTGCCGCAGAAAAACTCATTCAAGAAGAACGTGGTCTTTTACGTCAGCTTGCTCAAAGCCTCAAAACAGACAATGCCCGAATTTTAGAGCGTACAGAAGCCCTTCAGGCAGAAGTGAGGCAACTTAAAAAAGCTCTTGATAAAGCACGTAAAAGCGGTGGTGGGGCTGATCTAGATGCGATCATTAATAGTGCAGTTGCAGTGGGCGGTGCCCCATTTGCCGTGGCTCATGTCGACTTGGCTGATCGAGCTTCATTAGCCGCTGCTATGGATAAGCTTAGAGAGCGTTCACCCAACTCAGCCTTCTTACTTGTCGCAGTTGAAGAAGAAAGTGGCAAGGTCATGCTCACTGCAGGTATTGGTCATGAGCTTAAAAAGGATAAGCGCTTTCACGCCGGTAAACTCATCAGTAAGCTGTCACCGCTTGTCGGTGGTAAAGGCGGTGGACGACCAGACTTTGCGAATGGCGGCGGCACCGATGCAACAGGAATAGAGGCTTTGGTTCAACAAGCAGCTGAAGCTTGGGCAACAATTATTGCTTAAGGCTTGCGCAACTGCTTTCTATTCCTAAGCTTATACTCAGCGATCAGCAAGTTTTGACTTAGTATAAAGGTAGGCAAACAACACGGCCATTATCACCGTGAATGACTACCGATTGGGCTTCCGCACGTACAACATGCTCAGCAGAAACTGATACTTGGGCATTTCCCTCAGCATCGGTTGAAATCGCCGGCCAAATCTCATTGCTCTCTACTGTATCAGTGATGCTTGGATCGATAAGATAGTGAGCCCCACCATCATTGATGGTACACGCTTCATTGTGTAAGTGAGCTGGATAGTTAGTGTCTGCTGCAAAACCACTTACAGTTACGCTGACAGTACTTACACCAGCCGGGGTAATATCTAGGGTAGCATTTGCGCTAGCTGTGTCAGCAATATCTTCACCGCCACTTAGGAAAACTGCTGAGCTGTTCACAGTGCGTATCGCAGGAGCATAGGTTTGACGAACTAAATCAGCACAAGCCACTTTAGGTGCACCATCTTCAGTTACACGGTGAATAACGATTGATTGTGCATCTGTGCGTAAAATATGCTCGGTGACAAGCTCAGTGCTACTCGCACCCATTTCAGCAGAAATAACCGGCCAAACCTCATTTTCTTCCACAGTTTCAGCATTGGTAGGGTCAATCTTATAGTGACCACCAGCTTGATTTACAGCGCAAGGTAAAGCATGAACGTGAGCTTTGTATTCGGTATCTTCTGCTAAGCCGCTAACATTAAGCTCAATGGTAGTATTGCTGTTGATGGTTACCTTTGCTTCACCTGTGATACTAGCATCCATTTCATCGCCCCCCTCAAAAGGAGCCATAGTCCCCATCAGTTCATAGCCTTCTCCGGCATTAAATAAAAGATCAGCGCAGGCTAATTTGCTTCCATCTTCAGGATTATGGATCACAATTGACATTGCATCTCCACGTAGGCGACCGCTGACATTAAGGTCAGTACGTCCCACACCATTAGTATCGGTTACAAAGGTAGGCCATACCTCATTTTCAGCGACAACACCTTCAACCGTAGGATCGATTTCATAGTGACCACCACCTTGGAATTCACAGGGTAAATTGTGTACATGTACACTGTAATCTGTTTCAGCAGTTAGTCCATATGCATATACTTGAACATTAGATTGGTCTTCAATTAAATCGTTTACCAACTGGGCGGTACCCATTACGCCATTACCGGCTTCACTTAAACCAGCAAAAGATCCCATGGCGACAGCAACTTTTTGTGTTTCCTCAGCCATTTCACCGGCCATCTCGCCGGCCATTTCACCGGCCATCTCACCGGCCATCTCGCCAGCCATCTCGCCAGCCATCTCGCCAGCCATCTCGCCAGCCATTTCGCCAGCCATTTCGCCAGCCATCTCGCCAGCCATCTCGCCAGCCATTTCGCCAGCCATTTCGCCAGCCATTTCGCCAGCCATTTCGCCAGCCATTTCACCAGCTTTGTTATCGGTAGTAGGCTCATCATCACAAGCAGTAATGAATGAAGAACACAATGCTAGAGCAATTAAAATGTTTAATTTATTCAATTTGTTATCCTT
>CAKZRU010000156.1 GCA_937146725.1 uncultured Myxococcales bacterium | reverse complement strand
TGGTGCCTACTATGAAACATGGAATAGTCGCTATATCCCCTCTGAGGGCTTAGGTCGTATGAGTTTGGGTAATGCCATATTTAGCAAATACCCGATCACCAAATCCGAAAAGATTATGCAAGCTGATCGCCGTGATTTGGATCCGGTCACCAAGCCCTTTTACTTACATCGGGCCATTGGTCGGGCTGAAATTAAGGTATCTGAGGCACAAACTGTCGCTGCTTATGTCGTACATACCGCAGCATATGACCAAGATGCAACCGAAACAGAGGATGGCACCAAGGTTAAGCAAATTAAGCAAATCTTCGAAGTGATTTCACAAGAACAGCTTCCCTTTGTACTTGGAGGAGACTTTAACGAGCTTCCTCCGAATGCGGCTAAGATTTCAAGCTTTCCCGATGAGAGAACAGCGCCCGTCTGTGGTGAAGATTTTGAGCAACCGCCCTATACTCCAGAAATCATGAGTCAGTTTTATGAGGCCTTAAAGCCATGGGTCACTCTTGAGCGTTACGGAGTAAGTGAGCAGGAACAGCAAAGATATTACACCCACTCAGTTTTGGGCGAAAATGAACTCAATGAAAATGGAGAGATGGTCACTTGGAATCGAACTCTTGATTACCTATTTGTTTCCACCGATACAGATTGGCTTAAAGGCTCAACCGATGTTTTACAATATCAAGGCCAAAAAGTTGGATTCGCTGATGAAAATGGTGAGTTCTCATTGGACTGGACTTTAAAAAATGATCCCTTCAGCCTAAGTGATCATGCCCCTGTTTTTGGGATTTGGGAGCTTAAACCATGAAAATTAAATTATTATCTCAGAAACAATCTTGGGCTTTTGCCAGTCTCTCTTTATTAGTCTTCAGTACTTTGATCTGTGGCTCCTTAAGCTATGCTCAAGCACCTAAAGTAGAAAAAAAAGCTCAAATTAAAGTGAGTAAAAAAGAAACTAAGAAAGAGACTAAAAAAACAAGTCAGATCACTGTGGCCAAAGAGGCAAAGACTGATACGCCAAACGGCAAAAAGACAACTAAAAAGACAAGCCAATTAAGTTCAACAAAGCCAACTGCACAGTCAGGCGAAAGTCCTAAAGCTCCTATAAAAGATAAAGAAAAACCCAAAGAAAAGATCGCTCAAAAAAATAAGAAAAAGTCAAAGCCAACTGCCAAAACTAAAGTCAAGAAGACTAAACGAATCAGAGCACGACGCTTAGGTCGGTTAAATGAAAGAGATAGCGCTTTTGCTCCAAGAAAGGGCTCATGGTCGATCGGCTTATTCAATCCTCTAAAGATTCAAGTCAATGATGATATCGGGATTGAAACTCATCCTTTGGTGGCTTTGCTGGTCGCTCCACACTTAAAAGTTTGGCAGAATATGTGGTCCAAATCAGCAATGCGTTTACAGGGTATGTATGGATTTACAACTCCTTCTTGGTCACTGCAAAGAAATATTCCCTTTGGCCTTGCCTCTTATTTGTCACCCTCATGTCAAGTCAGTGAAGCTGAAGCGGATCGAGCGCCTAGCTCCTGTCAACGTCCTGGATTTGATTTTGTACCACAGTTGGGTGCTCGCTTAAGTGGAGAACAACATGATGGTATTTGGACAGTAGAGGCTGATTTAGCTGTCGGCTTCATGGTGACTGATGGTCGCCCCGCTCCACTTGATACTTATGCTCCCGTTGAAATGGCTTATGCACCAAGCACAAACCTTTATCGAGGACATTTAGGCTTTAAGTATGCACAAAACCTTCATCCTCGGTTTGCAATGAACGTGGCCGCCGATCTATATGTGACCGGTCAGGCCGATACAAAGGTCATGCCTAAAAAGGAACCTTTGAGTTTTTCAAGCCAATTAAGTTTTGATTGGGCAACAAGCACACATACCTCATTAACCTTTGGAGCAATTATGTGGGTCTCTGATCAAAGGGCATTTGCCTTGATTGAAGATGAGCAAGGCTTTGTACAAAAGGAAGCTGTCATGAGTCTTGACCTCTTTCCTACCATTGACTTTATGTGGCATTACTAAGACGATCATAATCGCGACTAATAGTACCGCTTGAGTCAAAGAGAATCTTTAGCAAGTATCTATTTAAGAAGAAGAAAATCATTTTATGGCCCTTAGAAAAAATCACATGATTTGACCTCTACTTTGTGATAAAAGTAAGCTTGAAAAAACAAGCGAAAGGTCATTCTTATGAAGAAAACGCTCCTTCTAGCACTAATGAGCACACTGGCTGCCTTTGTAGTTGCCTGTGCTGATGGTGAAATCGATAATAGTTTGGGCCTGAATAGTGAAGATCCAGAATTAGGTAAATCACTATTTGAGCCTGCAAGAGAAGCTGATGAGGCTAAGTCAGACAGCTTAAGTGGCGCTAAAGGCTTGCCCAAGTCTGTTGACACATCAAGTACAGCCGTTTGGGAAGTCAACAACCTTTGGGGTGATATTAATACACCAGCGGCTCGTAAAGCTGGAATGGTTTGGGGTGAAGACTCTGGACTAACTTGGGATCAAAAATATTCGCTTTGGGTAGATGCTATGGAGCAGCGAGATGCTGAATCATACGGAACAACCCTAACTTTTATGACGCCCTTTGGTAAAAACTTACCAGCCCCCTCTTTAGAGTGTGCTGAAGTCGCTCTGTTCTTACGTGCAACCTTTGCCAGTTGGTATCAGCTTCCCTTTTTCGTTGAAGCACGCGACTCAAGAGGTAAAAGACTTTATCTAGGTCACTTTGGTTTCCGTACCGAAGACGGTAAATATGCGAACAGCGCTAACTTTAAAACCGCTTATGCGGATTATAGTGCTAATGCAGATTGGGATCAGCAAGGTTGGCCAAGAGACGAACGCTTACGCAAGCGTCGTCTTGGTGGTAGTCAAGATGATGAGCAACCGGCTCTTGGCGAGGGTGCTCATGCGGGTACTTATTTTGATGAGATTTATCTCAATAAGCGCACCGGTTATTTCATGATTTACTTGCTGAGCTATTTTGGTTCGGTAAACTTGGCTGACCCTTCAAATACCTTTAATGTCAAAGCTAAATCTATTATCCCAGGTGATGTACTATTAAAGCGTTGGCAGCGTCGTGGTATTGGGCATGTACTTATTGTAAAAGAGGTCAATGTACCTGAAGATGGTTTCTTTGAGGTTGAGCTTATGAGTGGTTCTATGCCACGTCGCCAGCCCAAGTGGGAGAGTCCTGCAAGCAGTAAGCACACTTTAACAAATGAGTATACTGGCGGCATGACAACCAACGGTGATGATGTACCTTACTACAAACTAGGTGGTGGTCTAAAACGCTTTAGAACTGCAGTATTATTGGGTGACCGTTGGACCAATGTTGTACCGGCTGAACATCGCGAAGACTTTATTGCTGCCAATGATTATGAGGCGATTGGAAGTCGTGTTGCTGAGTTTGAGGAGCTTTTAGTAGAGCTTCCTCCCGAGCGCAAGCGCGAGGCGATTCTTGAGCGTATTCAATCCGCTCGTACACATCTGTCAATGTACCCAGCAAGCTGTGCTGCTCGCCAACGTCGTGAAGAGGCCTTCCAAGACCTATACAAGCTTGAATACGAAGTCTTTTACACCAGTGAATCAGTTGTGGATGAAACATATCGTAAACTAGAGGATTATGTCTTATCGGCACTTGTTTATGAGGAAAGCAAAACCTGCTGTTGGAATAGTACCACAAGCGACATGTACGACATCATCATGACTTATGCGCGCAAAGAAATGGAAGCAATGTCCAGCTCTATGGGTGATGCTTGCTTTGCACCAACTATTTTTAAAGCAACCGATGGTGGATATCAGCTTTGGGCGGACTTTGCTGCCGATATTGGACGTGCAGACCAATGGGTTGCATGGAGTGAGGATGAGACCTGTGAACAACGTGATACAGAAAATGACGTTGTTAATGTGACTCTTAAGGCAACTGACTATTGTGAGCTAGACCCTGAATCAAACTTGTTCACCGCAGAATACTAATACACATAAAGCACTTTTAGTGTAGATCAACACACTCAACTTATGCTTGAGGACGCTCACCAAACAGGCTTCGTCCCAAGCGCACCCAAGTTGAGCCCTCTTCGATAGCAACTTCAAAATCATCGGAAGTACCCATTGACAGATGAGGTAAGTGATACCCTTCACTTTCTAATTGGTCACGTAAGGTGCGTAAGACTCTAAAGTACTTTCGGTTATTTTCAGGCTCATCTAAGGGTGGAAAGGTCATTAAGCCCACAACCTTAAGTCCGTTTAGCTTTTCACAAGCTTCCAATAGCGATCTAAGCTCTATTTCATCTAGTCCACTTTTGCTTTTCTCCTTGGCCAAGTTCACTTGGATAAAAGCTTGAATAGAGTTTCCGCTAGCTTGAGCTCCTTGAGCTAGCTTTTGAGCTTCCGAAAAGCGAGATAGGCCATGCACCCAGTGACTATTTTCTCCAATTCGTTTGGCCTTGTTAGTTTGTATTCCACCAATATAATGCCAAACAGGTTCATAGTTTGAACGATCTGCCGGGCCAAGCTGCTGTTGGTATTGCTTCAACTCATCATGTTTATTTAAGAGCTCCTGCACATAGCTTTCGCCAAAGTGTTCAAAGTCACACATATATGCTTGTTTGATACTTTCTAAAGAATGAAACTTTGACACAGCTAATACATTGACAGCATCAACAGATCGTCCGCTTCTCCAAGCAGCAAAAGCAACTCTTTCACGAAGTTCAATACCTCTTTTGATGAAGCCAGTTTGGTCGAAAATTAAACCTTTTTCAACCAGTGCAGTATATAAATCTAGCATGGGTAAGCCAATCACAGAGAAAAATGAACCTTCTACACGACTCACAAAACGACCGCCCTGACCTTGAATCCCATAGCTCCCCGCTTTATCCATTGGTTCACCACTCGCGATATACTCAATGATTTCATCTTTGGTCAGCTCACGCATATTCACAGTCGATTTAGAAACGCCACTGGTCAAGATTATGGGCTCTTGACCATGCATAAACTGAACCACAGCCCATGCGCTCCATACTTGATGCTCTTGGCCGGCAAGCTCAGTTAAGGTGGCTAGGGCTTCACTTTCGGAAAGCGGCTTGCCTAAAACTTTTTCTCCCAAGGCCACTACCGTATCACCACCAATAATTAGAGTAGGCTTAGCCATCGAGTTCTTAAGCTCTTGTTGGGCAAGTTTCTCTGCGACTTTTAAAGCCTTTTCTTCGGCCATTCGAAGTGCATACACTGAAGGTTTTTCAGTGGCTTTTATACTTTCATCTATATTCGCGGGCAAAGAGTCGAAGGGAACTCCCAAATATTTTAGTAATGTTTTGCGTCTTGGTGATTGAGAACCTAAAACCCAAGAAAAACATGGAACATTCACTGTTTGGTCTTTACTCTGATCATTGGTTTGATCATTACCATTGACTTTTATCACTGTTGTTTTTTCCTTAATTATTAAATGTTTAATAGAATATCCAATCATGAAAAAATTAAGGAATTCATTAAACACACAGTTGTATATTTAAAAGATACTTCATTGCTTTTATAGTTTTGTACTTACAAAAAAAATTACAGAATTCATAAATTTCATTTGACAGTCTGACAGGATGTTCAGTACCGATCATATGTACACCTTTTAATACTCACTTTATGTTCAGTGAGAGTTTGCTCAGTAGTTTTGTTTTTAGACTGATTATTTTCAGTCATAACGATATCGGCAAACATAGATGGTGCTTCAAAATTATTTTAATCTTAACTCTAATCATAACAAGAATCTTAACTGGGATTTAACTACGAGAGATTTGGGGAGGTGAACGGCATATGAAAGAACTCACAAAGAGACAGCGCGAAGTCCTTGATTATATCTCTGATTATATTTGCGATCGTGGCTACCCTCCAACGATCCGAGAAATCGGAAATCAAATGGGCATTAAATCGACCAATGGAGTCAGTGAGCACCTTGAAACTCTATGGAAAAAAGGCTATCTCATTCGTGATGAAGAGCGCAGTAATCTAGCACGTGCTATGCGTCCTCGTCACTTACCAACTGTACCTATTGGAGCTTATCAAGTACCCATTTTAGGCAAGGTCACTGCCGGTGCTCCTCGTTTGGCCGTAGAAGAATGTGAAGAGACCATTCACTTTGATCGCTCTTTGGTTGGTGAAAATAGAGATGTATTTGCCCTAAAAATCGACGGCGAGTCTATGATTGAAAAGGGTATCTTTGATGGAGACCTGGTCTTTGTTAGACGCTGTAATGATGCAAAAGATGGTGATGTTGTTATTGCTCTCATTGATGATGAAGCTACATGTAAAACTTTTTATCGTGAGGGCAAAAAGATCCGTCTTCAGCCTGAAAACTCTACCATGGAGCCTATATATGTTTCGCGAAGTATGTTCCGTGACACCATGATTCTTGGAGTAGTGATTGGGCTGTATCGCTCACTTTAACTCTTGTAGCTTTAAATCTTGCAAGTTTTAATCTTGCAAGTTTTAATCTTGCAAACATCTTAAAAAGAAACTTTGATTATTCCTCTTGCTCAAAAACCAAGGAGTTAATCATTGCTTCTATTCACCATATCTAGATCACTCTTTCATGGCTTAAACGCATATCTGATCATTATGATCGTTTTAGGTTTATGCTCATGCAGAACTCACTTTAAAGAGTATACTGATTCTTCACAGCTTACTGTCAAAGATAGAAAATGGCGTGAGCAACACTTAAATCTTGATCATGCTCTAACCCAAACTAAACAGCTGTTAGTGAGTTTGATACAGGCTAAAAGTTTGAATCCCCCTGGCTTAGAGCAGCGTGTTGTCACCAAACTTAAAGAGCGACTTGAAGCAGAAAATATCGATGTATATGAGCAAAAGATCGCTCAAAATCGTTCAAATATATATGCAATGATCAAGCCCGATCTTGCTCTTGCACAAGCACAGATTGCTCAAACTAAGGGAATAAACAGAAAACTCAAAAATACCCTGTGCTTACTCTCTCATTCCGATGTTGTACCGGCCGATTCTACAGAATGGATGGTTGATCCTTGGGCTGGTACTATAAAGGATGGATATATTTGGGGACGTGGTGCCTTAGATATGAAGGGAGTCACTGCTTTACATGTAAGTTCCTTAATTTGGCTTAAACGAGCCATGGATCATGGTATCCTTAAGCTAAAAAGACCAATCGCTGTCATCGTTGTAGCAGATGAAGAAGTCAGTAATTTGGGGATGAAGGCTCTGGTTAATGACTCAAGGCATTGGGATAGACTCGGTTGTAGTCACTTATTAAATGAGGGGGCTTTTGGCATTAAAGATCTACTGTTTAAAGGGCAAAATGTTATGCCGATTTCAGTCGGAGAAAAGGGTGTTCTTTGGGTAAAGTTAACGGCCAAGGGGCCTTCAGGGCATGGTTCTGTTCCACGCTTACATTATGCTCCTGCCATTTTATTAAAAGCGATCAAGCGTATTCAGCAACGAGAAATTAGGCCGTCGATTTCCCAACCTCTTACAGAAATGTTTGCAAGAGTTGGAGCAAATTATGGGGGTGTAAGTGGTTTTGTACTTCAAAGACCATTATTGACCCGATGGTTTGCGCTTAACAAGATTTTATCAGTGCCCGAGTCAGCTGCCGGAGTAAGCAATACTTTTCATATCACCGGTTTTCATGCTGCCCAAGGTAAACCTAATGTTGTACCGTCTGAAGCAACGCTGACCTTGGACATTAGAGTTTTACCTAATCATAAACCTCAAAATGTACTTACTGAGCTAAAAACTCTTGTTGATGATGAGCGAATCAGTATTGAAGTGATCACCTCGATTCCCTCAGAAATAAGCGGTTGGCAAGATGATCCAATCTTTGATGCACTTATGCGACAAAGTATTAGAGTATTTCCTAATGCCGTGGCCGGTCCGGTTACATCCGTTGGTTTTACAGACTCCACTTTTGCGCGGCAAAAAGGAGTTAAAGCTTATGGTTGGGTTCCCTTTATGCTTCATCGTGATGAGCTTGCCACCATGCATGGGCCCAATGAAAGAGTATCGCTTTCTCAACTCAAAAAAGGGCTAGATGCCACACTCACCATGCTTTTAGAAAGCTCTGCGGTACTGATACATAAGTCACTTGTTAATCATTAATTTGAATTAGTTGTTGAGTTGATAGATCAGCAATAAATCTTAGGGAACTAACAACACATTCCCAAAGCGACCAGCTTCACCGCTACCGCCCAAACCAATCGCAGTATTAGAAGAATTACCGCCCGAACCTCCACTGCCCGAAGTCTGATTCTGGGCAGAAATTGGGAAGGTGTTATTATCAAAGTTTGGTGATAGGGCACCAAGTCCCCACATCACAATATCGTATGAGGCACCACCACAGCCTCCACCACCTCCACCACCATGCCCACCTCTTGCGCCAAAGCCACCTTTAGCACCTGGGAAAATACAGAAGCTAGGTCCGTCATAGTCATCAAGAATACCACCTAATGCCCCGGCCCCAGGATCTCCTCCTGCTCCACCATTACCACCATCACCACCATCACCGCCTAAATTGCGATTAACAATATTATTAGTGATTTCTGGTAGTTGGTTTAAAGCGCTTGGATTACTTGTTTCAAACAGAACGAAAATGCCAAAGGACCCACCACCACCTGAGCCTCCATTACCTCGCTGTGCGGCACAACCACCAGAACCACCGCCACCACCGGAACCTCCGATATCAGAGCCAAAGTCTAATTGCTGTCCACCACCGGCACCACCACCGCCACCACCAGCACCATGATCTCCATGTGCTCCAACCAATCCCTCAGCTGCTCTCCATTCTCCATTGATGATTTGCCCAAGAGCATTTGCTACCGAACAGCCAGCACCACCTGAGCCATCACGATTGATTTGTGAAGGTCCATCTTGTCCTTCTGTACCTGTTTCGGGTTGGCCGGCAGTTGGAAAGCATGAGTTTGGTGTGTAATGGCCCCAACCACCAGCCCCACCGACTCCACCACCGTTAGACCCGTTCACTCCTGTGCCTTCTTGTAGGTTGATATCAGGACAAATTGCTCCACCACCACGGCCGCCTGAAACATTTGTTGTTCCATTCCCGCTTGGGTTGGTACATGTTTTTTGACCTCCAGCACCACCAAGATTTTGTAAGCTTCCTGTCAAACAGGAGCCGGTGTAAAAGGTGTTTCTACCTGCCGAACCAGACACTCCGCCCTCACCACTAAGACCATCAATTCCACTTTGGCCTGCTGCACCTGCTCCTGCAAAAATCACATTGTTGCGAATCTGTAGATTACTGTCACTATCTGCAACATATACAGCATAAGAGTTAGCTCCTGTGTTTACTGCATTTACACCATAAATTAGAAAGCCTTCGATGATTGTCGGACTGGTTATATTCTGAGCAATCAGCGTTTTGACATCTCCTTCATTGGCAGAACTTCTGATCGTTGTAGCTGTGGCTAAAACATTTCTCTCCCAGTTATCGGCGCGATAGCCTCCTAAAAGATCAATGCCCGAGCGAACATTAATGACTTCCTCATAGGTACCATTAGCGATAACAAGTCGCTTCTTGCCATTACTTCTATTGCTTAGTGCATAGCCAATTGATGCACATGGATAACGCCGAGCACCGGTTTGAGTTGGACCGTTGCCACAGTTCGCATCATCGACTGCTTGGGGGTCACTTTCGGACACATACACTGCATTTGGATCAAGTTGAAACTCACAGCCATCATCAGGAACTGCATTTAGATTAAAATAACCCTCGTCACAAGCAAGAGCACAACTTGCCACAGCATTACTTATGTTACACACCCCACGACCATTGGGGCGATCAAAGATTTCAGTACAGTCTGTAAAACAATTACCACAGGTTTGATCCAAGGCATATTGGCCCTCAATCTTGAAATCTTCATCAACTTCACCATCACAGTCATCATTGACTAAGTTACAGACTTCTGGAATGGCAGCATCAGTTTGTGCTTCTACCGAGCAAACCGGCTCAGCATTTGGGTCAGAAGGATCACACAGAGTTACCCCCGCACTTTGACAAATGCCTTGTCCGGCATAACAAATCTCTCCAAGACTAGGGATTTCTTCATCCAATGAGCCATCACAGTCATTATCAAAGCCATCACAGACTTCTAGGCTAGGTTCAAGTGCTGTAGCATTACAGATCAATGGACTCCATTCTTCATTGCTTCCCTCGGCCGGTCTTGGTGCTTCATTACATACGTACACTCCATATCCCTTACACGCACCTTCACCAACACTGCAGACTTGATCTCTACCCGAGAAATCCTCATCTATTTGCCCATCACAGTCATCATCAAGAAAATTACATAGTTCCGCTTTTGGTGCCTGTGCTGAGCATTGTGGTAAGTCTTCACCCTCCACACAAAGTTGAATGCCTTCGCAGCGTCTTAATTCTCCTTCGATCATTCCCTCTTGAAAGCACGCTTCTCCAATGCCTTCGATATCGTCTGTGATCCCATTACAGTCGTCATCGATTTGATTACATATTTCTTGGCTTGGACTCGGTGCTGTACAGGTTGTCCATCCATCTACGCCTTGACAGCTTTGACGACCATAACATGTTCCAAATGATGAGTTTTCTTCACAAATTCGGTCTTCTCCCATAAGAGCTTCATTACAAGTGCATGAGCGACTGACGGGAGTACAAAGCTTTTCTCCATTGACGCCAGAGGCATCACATAGATAGTTTGTTGGACAGTCACTGTCTTCTTCGCAAGTGCTACCACACACTCTAATTCCATCTAAGTCATAGCAAAGCCCCGACGGACAGTCACTATCGCCGTCGCAGCGCTTACATAAGCGAACATCTTGCGGAATACAAATGAGGGTTACATCTTGTGAGTTATTACTCACCGCACGACAGCTCCAACCATCCGGACAATTTCCTCCCAAACAGGTTTGTGTACATAGGTTTTCTTCACCCGCGTCTACACACCAACCTTCAGCGCAGTCTAGATTACCCTCACAAGGATCACCAAACTCACCCAAGATTCTACTTATTTCTCCTGGGTTAGCATCGCTTTCTATTTCCATATCAAAAGTAGGTTCTAAGAAAACCGGACCAGTATCTGGTAATAATGGTTCTGTTTGTGTTTGTTCACTATCATCACAAGCACTGAATACTAACAAACTGCTAATAAACAAGGTTTGATAACTTAATTGTTTAATGTTCATAAGATAGTCCTTATTTGCCTTCACACTAAGTCAGCTTAGTCAACTTTCTGAGTTTATCTATCATTTTCAAATTATCATAGATTTCATTAATGCATCTATAATTCATTGAGCGAATAAAAACGCTTCGAGTTATCAATAATGCAGGATGCTGCTTTTTCTATACTCTTAAATGACTTAACTTCCATAAAAACCTTTAGCATGGTCATTAACTCTGCAAATACTTTTTGAGGATTCTCGGCAGAACTTCGATCGCTTTCAAGCAACAAGCGATCCCTTGGCACCATGGCGATCACAGAACGAGTTTTAGGAGATCTAAGATTTACACAACTGGCAAAACCAAAATATAAGCGATCTCCAAACTTTCGATCTTTGACGAGCTGCTCTACCGTACCTGCTGCTCCTCCAAAAGCGTGTAAATAAATCTTTGGTGGTAAAGCAATCGCTGTTCTTAAAGCCTTAAAAAGATCACCTTGGGCATGCACACAATGTATGGACACAGGTCTTTGAAGCTTAGCAGCTAATGCTAGTTGCTGATGAAAGATTTTTAACTGAGCTTGGTATTCATTTTTTTGAGTATCAGGAGTAATCCATTTCTTATCCAAGCCAATTTCGCCCACGCCAGCGTTTGGATTTTCAAGAAGTAGGGCCTCAAGAGTGTCAAACCAACGATTATCTGACGTATACAGATGTGCAAACCAAGGATGAATCCCTAACATGTATGAACATACAGCACCTTGGTCTTGAGTTAAAACTTGACTAAGTTGTTTAACAGATGACCAATCCTGTTCTTGGGTGGACATAAAGGCAAAGCCTGCTACCTGTTGGGCTAAGGCTTTAAGTCCATTGTAGTTTTCAATCTGGTTATTTAAATGAAAGTGACAATGAGCATCAAAAACGATCAAGGTCGCTCCTAACTTTTTCGTGAGATAGATAAATGCCTTACCACAATGCTAAATCTATTCTTAGAATGAGTTCAAAGTAATTGATCATCTAGTCATCATTTAGTAGTTTAAGACAAAGCTTTGTACTCAATGAGGTTATGATGTCTTCTTCAATTAATGGTCAGTTAAATCAAGCGAGTTTAGGCTCGTCCAATGCACTGAATGCTCAGCTAAAAGAGCTTGCAAAAACGCGTCGTCAACTATCGACGGGTCAAGCTGTACAGACCGCTGCTGATGGTCCTGGCATCCTTTCCAAAGATGTTCGTTTAGCTACAAAAATGAGAAGTGCGATCAAGGCAAGATTGAATATCAATCAAAGTATTTCACTTGGACAGACTGCAGAAGCAAGACTTAGCTCTCTTATGAATCCCTTACAAAGATTAAAGGAAATGGGGATTCAAGCAATGAACGAGACCTATTCGGATGAGGACCGGCGTTACATGCAACTTGAAGCCGACTCTATTGTGCAAGGCTTACAAGAGACCGTAGCACAAAGTACCTTTAATGGTCACTCTTTGCTCAATGGTGACTTTCAAGCTCAAGTGACCATGAATGGGACTTCCGGTGCTGAAAAGACAAGTCTATCACTGCAACCTTTTCGCTTTGAAGATACCACTCTGACTTATGCTGGTGACCAAGATATTGTCTTTTTAATCGATGCGACCGGAAGTATGCAAAATGCAATCAATGATCTTGCCGCTGGTATTAGAGATTTTGCGTCAAGTTTTCTTGAAGATGTCTCCGGTGGAGAAGTCAGAATCAATGTGATTGCTTACACTAATACCTTAAGAGCTCAAGCGCCCGTAGGTCTTGATTTTGAGGAAGTTGGATTTCAAACGATTACCAAAGAAAATGAACTGAATCAGACAGGTGTTGATACAATCGCAAATTATCTCGATCAACTTACTGCTGGCGGTGGTGATGAGGATATTGATGATGTTTTTAGCCATGTTAAAAATAATTTATTCTTTAGAGAAAACTCGCAAAAGCACGTGGTGTTAATTGGTAGTGTAGGCGATGAGTATACAGGAGCGACCGCTAATGATCCGGCTGTGGGTAATCGTGCAGTAGATTATGCTAAGGAGCTCATTGCTGAACAGAAAGATCTTAAATTGCATACTGTTGCCGTTGATAGTTCAGCTCTCAATTTTTCAGGTTCGGGAGTAAGTTCAAGTTATTTTCGGGAAGATTTAGGCGAGTTAAGTGAAGATGGCCACTATTTGGAGTTTCCTAGCGGAGGTGGTATTGCCTCACAGCTTAAAAAGATCATGGTAACCGAAGTTGATGGCGTTGACTTTAGCTCACATTATCAAGCGGTTCGCTCGACTGCTTGGATCGACCATTTTATCAAAAAGGTTGACCAAGAACGTAGTAAAGTAGGCGGGTATCTAGCCGGTTTAGAGCAAAAACTTCGCTTTAATGAGTCAGAAGAGGTGATTCAAGAAGGTGTGAGAGGACGACTCAGTTCAGCAGACTTTGGTGAATTAAGCACCAAGATTAGTAAGAATACTCTTTTAGTTAATAGTCATGCCACGATGAGAAGCGAAATGATTAGAACTTACGGTGTATCTTTGCTGAGCATGATTGATAGTTGGGGTATCGCTTAACATCTGTGATTCAGCTTCTTTACCAGCAATTAGGCTTTGATAATCAAGTAGATCAGGCTTTGTTGCGTGCCTGCTTTAATTGACAAAAGTTGACCCTGCTTTAAAAAGACTTGTACACCGGGCTCTAAGCCAAAGCATTCATGACCTATCGTTGCTGTACCAAAACCAGATAAGCAAAGAACGATCTCATCACAGTGTTCTTGATGATGACGACCAATTTGACCACCAGCTTCCAGCTCACACCATAAACTTGCCTTAAACGGGCCAGCTTCACGTTGAGCTTTTAAGTCCCATATTTTGATACTTCCCTTACCGCTAAAAAGATCGGTTTTAGTGATAGGCTTAAAACGTGCACTTGGCTTTAATCCTTCATTGCTGTTCATTCATACCTCTTAACTAATGCTTGCATCACGTATGATAGTTTTATTCACAAAGTGAAAGTGGGTTTGTACAGAGTTTGGCAGAACTAAACAAACCGGTTTGGGTACGTTCACAGGCGCCAACATCACAGTCAATGTCCGTATCACATGACTTCAAGCATATACCAGTAGCATTAGCGTTCATATACTCCAAACACTCATAGTTAGCTGGACAATCGATTTGGCCTATTGTTGAACACACTTGGCAAGTTGTTGTTGCAGCTTGGCAACTTTGAGTCCTTTGATCACAGATTTCATTATCAGCGCAGGTATTTCCACCGCAGTCATTAGCACAAGCGCCCGAAAAAGGGTCACAACTCACTTGCTCAGGACAGGTTCCATGGACACAGGGACTCTCCATGCATGAGCTACAAGTACAGTTGTCATCACCATCACAGTTGATGCGTTGATGGGTATCAATTATACGTTCAGCACAGCTTGGCCAAGCGATTTGTAATATATCCCAAACCGAGTCACGGACATTAAGATCATTATCTGTTAAAGTATGATGAGATACCGAGTTTCCACATGATACTTGCACGTTAATTATGGATGTTGGACGAAGTTCTCTTGTCAGCTTTACGGACACTATAGATGAGCTATGCTCAATGGGTAGATACTGAAGCTTTTGCACAGTATCTGCGTTACTGTCTGAAATGCATGTTGGGGAAGTATGTTCATCACTACACACATCAGAGCTAAAACGTGAAACAAAGGGAGGAGTGATTTGTAGAAAAACATCGTTATCTAAAACATCACCATTGTGAGTAAGAATCACCTCTATTCCTTCACCTGTCCATGCACAATCATCGCCAACTCCATTGCCATTACTATCAATTTGACTAGGATTTGGATTGAAAGGGCAGTTATCGCACACATCGCCAATGCCGTCATTATCACTATCCTCTTGATCTTCATTATAGATATTTAGGCAATTATCTTCTGAGTTATCAGCCTCGTCACCATCGTTATCTTCATTTGGATCAATCATCATATCAGGAGTTTGCATATCAGGAGTTTGCATATCAGGAACTTGCATATCAGGAACTTGCATATCAGGAACTTGCATATCAGGAACTTGCATATCGGGAACTTGCATATCGGGAACTTGCATATCAGGAACTTGCATATCGGGAACTTGCATATCAGGAACTTGCATATCAGGAACTTGCATATCCTCAATACTCATATCGCTCAGTTGAGCATCAAGCATTCCCAAGTCTTGCATAAGCATATCTTGCATAAGCATATCTTGCACAAGCATGTCTTGATTAGGCTCATTTCCACCTTTAATCGGTCGCTCGACAGAAATACCAGAATCAAAAATCTCAGGCCCAGATTTAAGTGAGTCATTTACTCCCTCATCACAGGCAATCATCAGAAAGATATGGATTAAAAGTATAAGCCTACTCAGTTTCATGTAGATCGTTCCTCTAAGCATTGAGAACTTATTATGGTGTACATTCGGAATTGATGATTAGATCATCAAAACGTTGATAAGCCGGAACGGCGCCACTCCCACCGGAAAAGGCTAATACTCCGCCCTTAAACTCAAAGTTGGGTACCATCGTATCAATGACACTAGTTTCGTCCAACCAGACCTGAATATGGTTTCCTTGAATCAAGACTCTCACATCGTGCCATTGGTTATCACGCAGTGCTGGTGTCTCGCTCCAATACTCCGGATATGCTTCACCCGGATTTGTCAACATACAGCTTTCCTCGCGGCTAATATTGTCGTCAGCCATGTGATATTTTCCGTCAAAATAAATCTCCACATGAGGAGCTTGCACCGGATCATAAAAGCCGTTATTCGGACAGTAATTAGGGTATGTATCAAACTCAATGGTAAATCCTTCAGGGCGCTCGGTTAATCCAGCTTCTGGTAGTCTTGATAATGATATTCCAGCCCCATTGCCACCGACAATCGACCAAAGATTATCAATGTCGTTTGTGGTAATATTCCAAATTGACATTGCATACCCATCAGAGATTTCTTGACCGGCACAGCTACCGATTTCGTCACAGGCCCCAGAAGCGATTTTGAAACTGACATCCAAGTCTCCGGGATTAAAGGGTGCGCCTACCAAAAATAACGCACCTTTCCGATTAATTTGAAAATTAGTCATCTCTAACCAACCCCTCGAGTCCTGCACCGCAGAACCTAATACACGCCATAAGTTCTCATCTAAATTAGTATCGAAGTCTATGCTTAACTGGCAATCTCGGACTAAGCTCACTTGAAAACTTTGCTCATAATCAGGAGCAATTCTTGCTGTAAGCGTAAGTGTTTGATTTCGATTCTCCAACTCGGTCAAGCTTGCTTGAATAAGGCCTTGGCTAGGATCATATAAAACCGGGATTTGACGGTTCTGATCGGATAATAAAGTCCAAGAAATATAAGGGGCTATGTCAACAGGCTCGATATTCACAATCGCAGTAAATCCTACCGATTGAGCATCAGTTACTAAAGCTCCACTCATTGGATTTTGAATATCCACGGTAAGGCTAATAGAGTTTACTTCACCGGCGGTCACTTCACCGGCGGTCACTTCACCGGCGGTCACTTCACCGGCGGTCACTTCACCGGCGGTCACTTCACCGGCAGTTACCTCACCGGCGGTCACTTCACCGGCGGTTACCTCACCGGCAGTTACCTCACCAGCAGTGGAACCTGTCGGTGAAGGCTCATCATCACAAGATAACCCCAAAGTGAGACATAGCACAACGCACATCAAATAATTAACAGTTCTCAAACAGCCTCCTTTATTGACTAATCCTTGATAAGAAAACTAACTCAATTTAAGCACTTAGCCTTTTGCTTATAAAGAAGAAATCTTCAAGTCATTCTGACAAATAGACTTTGTAATGATTAAGCATAAGATTTAAGCACAGCATACTTGCTCTATTTATGTAGCTAAGATAGTCTTAGTCGCTGAATTAAGAGAGGTCATATGTTTGATAAAGTACTGATTATAAATCGTGGCGAAATTGCCCTACGAGTGATCCATGCATGCCGTAAACTAGGGATTCGTACTGTTGCGGCTTATTCTGAAGCCGATGCTAATTCACCGCATCTTAACTTTGCTGATGAAACCGTATGCATTGGAGCCGGGCCTAGTTCAAAGTCATATTTAAACCAAGATGCAATTTTAAAAGCCGCCGAAGACTACCAGTGCCAAGCCATTCATCCGGGGTATGGTTTTCTGTCAGAAAATGCGATGTTTGCCACACGTTGTGCTTTGCATAAGATCGCTTTTATAGGTCCATCTCCGAGTTCATTGCGTTTGATGGGTGATAAGGCGAGTGCGCGATCAACGATGGCTAACAAAGGGGTGATTGGCGTTCCCGGAAGTAAAGGCATTCTTCTTAATGTGGAAGAAGCTCTCAAAAGTGCTGAAACTGTGGGGTATCCTGTTCTTCTCAAGGCGACTGCCGGTGGTGGTGGTAAGGGCATGCGAATTTGTCGCTCTGCCGAGGATTTACCCAAAGCATTTGAACAAGCAAGCATGGAAGCACTTTCAGCCTTTGGTGATGCTGGCTTGTACATGGAACGCTTTGTTGAAGGTGGACGGCATATTGAGTTTCAAGTTTTAGGTGATCGATATGGCCATGTGGTTCATCTTGGAGAACGTGAATGCTCTACTCAACGCAATAATCAGAAAGTCATTGAAGAAGCTCCAAGTCCTGGGGTAAGTGACAATCAACGTTATGAGTTAGGCGAGCGTATCTGTCAGCTTTTGTCAGAGATCGGTTATATTGGTGCAGGCACGATTGAGTTGTTAAGAACGCCTCAAGGTGAACTATTTTTTATGGAAATGAATACTCGACTGCAGGTTGAACATCCGGTGACCGAAATGATTACTGGTGTAGATCTTGTTGAATGGCAAATTCGCATTGCTGCGGGACAGCGCTTGAGTATTCAACAGGATCAGATCAACTTAACCGGTCATTCGATTGAATGTCGCTTAAATGCTGAAGATCCCTTAGAAAACTTTAGACCAGCACCTGGAGAGGTGACTTGCTTTGAAGCTCCGCAAGCTTGGCGTTATAATCATAATGGGCCCATTAGACTCGATAGCCATGTGCAGAGTGGTTATAAAGTACCACCACTGTATGACTCTATGCTTGGTAAATTAATTGTCAAAGCTGATACTAGAGAACAAGCGATTGATCTAATGATTGAAGCCTTGAAACAACTTAGCATTGACGGAGTTCCAAATACGATTGAGCTTCACAAACATCTACTTAACTCAGAAGTTTTTAGATCCGGTCAGTATTCAACACCAGATATGAGTGCAGTAATCGCTCAATTCCAAGCTCAAGCGAAATAAAAGGGGAGATCAGAGTATGGCTAAGGTAAAAATGCGTCCAATTGGTAATGCAATTCACCGCGATGAAAGCTTTGAGCAAAACCAAAAAGGCATTGCGGAACTCAATCAAAGAATCCAAACCCTGCGTGAACAGTGTCAATCCGGTTGGGGGCAAAAATATCAAGACCGGGTACACGCCAAAGGTAAACTAACGACATGGGAACGGATTGAAGCTCTAAAAGATGATGATAGTTCCGTGCTTCCTATCGGTACATTTGTTAATCAAGGCGTGATTTTTGAGGGAGGCAAGGAAAGTCCCTCGGCCGGTGTGATCACCGCATTCATCAAAGTCCATCAGCGTTGGGTTGTCGTGATTGCTAACGATAATACTGTGGCAAGTGGCTCTTGGTGGCCCTTAACGCCGGAAAAGATTCAACGCGCTCAAGAAATTGCTCTAAAGCTGAAAGTTCCTGTTGTTTATTTAGTTGATTGTTCCGGACTATTTCTACCCGAGCAAGGGCGCTCTTTTCCAGGCAAACGAGGTGCGGGTCATATATTTAAGATGAATAGCTTACTGAGTGATGCAGGTGTGCCACAGCTTTCGGGTGTATTTGGTGACTGCATTGCTGGCGGCGGTTATATGCCACTGATTAGTGACAAGGTCATTATGACCGAGCAAGCTTATATGGTAATTGCCGGCGCAGCTTTGATTCAGGGGGCCAAAAGTCAAAAGATTACCTCACTGAGCATTGGTGGACCCAACGTACATGTTCACTTAAGCAATTGTGCAGACGATCGAGCGCCCACTGATGAAATCTGCATTGAAATGCTTCGCTTAGAAATCTCACAGATGAATAGTAGTGCAGTGCCTTATTATCGCTTTGGTTGTGAAGCTGCTCCGCCAGCATTTGAAGCAAGCGAACTAGAAGGTTTAATGCCGGTTAAACACAGTGATCGTTACTCAATACACCAAGTCATTGCTCGACTGGTTGATGATTCATTATTTTGGGAGTTGGGCGCAAACATTGGCCCAGAGCTTTTAACCGGAGTTGCTAGAATCCAAGGACTATATGTTGGTATTATCGCTAATAATCAGGACTTGGTAGAGCATCCAACGCTAAAAGGTCGTAAGCGACCGGGTGGGATTCTTTATAAAGAGAGTATTGCGAAGGCCGCAAGCTTTAGTCGAGCATGTAATGATGATGGTTTACCCATTTTGTGGCTACAAGATATTTCCGGTTTTGACATTGGTGTTGAAGCAGAAAGACAGGGGCTGCTAGGTTATGGTTCTAGCCTGATCTACAGCAACAGTACTCATAGCACTCCGATGATTACTGTGTTGCTTCGTAAGGCCTCGGGCGCGGGCTATTATGCAATGGCCGGTCATCCTTATGATCCCGTCTTACAGCTGTCGACTCCCTTGACTCGCCAGGCGGTTATGGAAGGCAAAACCCTAGCGGTAGGTGCTTTTAATACCAAGCTCGATGATCAATTTAATATCGCAACTGAAGACCCAGCGCAAAGAGCTAAAATCGAAGCGGGAATGAAAGCGGTAGAAAGTAAAATCGAAGCCGATATGGATCCTGTGAGAGCGGCTGCTCAAATGGATACTGATGAAATTGTCTACTTCAGTGAACTTAGAGCATATTTAGAATGTGCTACAGAAATGTGTTATCAAGCCAGTGGTGTTAGGCGCATCAAAAATCCAAGAATCTGGAGTATGCATGATTTAGCAGTTATGTGGGCCGGCCAACGAATTGAGGAAGCAACCGAAACACCTTCGGTAGTAGCGAATAGTAACGAGCCCAAAGAGTATGCGGATTTAGCTCGCTTTGAAGCGCCTATTGATGGCACCTTGTATTATGCTCCAAGCCCTGATGCTGATCCCTTTATTACCGAAGGCCAAACAGTGAATCCGGGGGATGTGATTGCTTTGATAGAAGTTATGAAGTTCTTTTATGAGATCAAATATGAGGGAGATACCTCGGTCATTGCCGCCCATAAAGGGTCACAAGATGCTGAGCCTATCGAAGCTGGTTCTGTCATTTGGTATTGGAAATAGACCAAGTTGAGTTCTTTGTATATTAAGCCTTGTCAACTTACTTTAATCGCTCGACATACGAACAATTCAACTTATTAACCACTCATCTTGCGCAACACTTAAGAGCAAGCATAAGGTCTTCACTCATGAAAGCAGAAGCTGTACTTTCCTCGACTCAAACTACATCGACGGCTAGCGAAGTTCGCCAAAACGTGTATCGCCTCACCGAGACAGAGCTTTGTGAGCAATTGCTTGCTTTGGGTCAACCTAAGTTTAGAGCGAAGCAAGTGAGTGATTGGGTGTATAAAAAGGGGGTTACTCAATTTTCAGAGATGAGTAATCTACCGCAATCTTTACGTGATTTGCTTAGTCAAAAATATTGTTTTGGCCACTTAGAACTTGCCGTTTCACAAGTTTCAAAAGATGGTACAGAAAAGCGTCTCTATCGCCTGCCTGATGGCCAAATGATTGAATCTGTCTTAATGCCATACCAAGATGGTCGCCGTACTGTTTGCATTTCATCACAAGCGGGCTGTGCCATGAATTGTAGCTTTTGTGCGACAGGACAAATGGGCTTTGCACGACATTTAACCGCCGAAGAAATCTTTGAGCAGGCGCAAAACTTTTCTAAAGAGCTGCAACAGCGTGGAGAGCGACTAACCAACTGTGTTTTTATGGGAATGGGTGAGCCCTTTCACAACTATGATCATCTGCTAAATGCGATTAAAATGATCAATGAGCGATTAGGAATTGGCGCGCGAAAAATGACGGTCAGTACGGTGGGCTTAGTGCCAAAGATTCGTCGATTTGCAGAAGAAGGTATACAGGTAAAACTTGCGATTTCTTTACACTCTACAAGTGATGAACATCGCAATAAAATCATGCCGGTCAATAAAAAATATCCGATTCAGGAACTCATCTCTGCTTGCCATGACTTTGTGAATGCCACTAAGCGTCGCATTACCTTTGAATGGGCCTTAATCCAAGGCCAAAATGACAGCGAAGCAGAGGCATTGCGTTTAGCCAAACTGCTTAAAGGGCTATTATGCCATGTAAATGTGATTCCTCTAAATCCAACTCAAGGATATGAAGGGGCACCCAGTGATCCACAAAGAGTCAATCATTTTGTACAAACCCTTGAAAAGAATGGCATTCCGGCCACTGTAAGAATGCGTCGTGGCATTGATATTGATGCTGGCTGTGGGCAACTTAAATCCGAAGTAGAAAGAAAGCAAGCTCAGCAGGCTGAAAAGTTAGTGCAAGTCAGCGGTTAGTAGATCCAGCTTCTACTCTGTGCAACTTAAACGGCCTTGGTAAAGACTGCCTTCATTGGTAAGTAAGGCAAAGCGCCGTCCGTGAGCCGACCAAACTAAAGCTTCATTATAATCAGCAGCGTCAGTATTGAGCTCAGCAATGACTTTGGGTAATAAATCTGAAGTAAGTAGATCAAGGGCCAAAACACCACGTCCGTCTACCCAAGCTAAAGCTGTATATGGATCAATCCATTTAACCCAGCGAACCGTACCGCCCAATTCAAACTCGATCTCACTTACAAGGCTTCCTTCTGAACTAATGCGTGTTACTCGAATTCCAGAACCATATTCTGCGCTAATCACCCGATCTTCAATTAAATCCAAATGTGCGCTTCGACTTTGACTAGATAACTCTTGAGGTGGTGTTACTAAACGCCGAGCTGCACTTGCTTGATCTAAAGTGGACTGTGCCCGTTTTAAAAATAAACTGAGACCGGCGTAGCCGTCAGCAACGATGACAAAACTACGACCGGCCTGACTAAATAAAGCTCTGCCCGGCGTATTGAACCTGGCATTTGATTCTTGGTTTAACGGATCTACCTCAGCTTCTTCAACTAAGGATAAACGCTCTAAACCTTTATCGTAAACGCTGACCCATGCCTCATCTTCATCTGATGTCACGGCTTGTACAGGTGCCGCTAGTCTAAAATAACGCCCATTACTTTCTGACTGTCCAAACTCTCCCCACCATAAGTCTTTTAGGTTAGGTCCAGCATGAATCCAAAGTTTCTCATCTTGCAAAGTGACCGCTCTTAGTTCTAGATCTTGCTTGGTTTCGATCACGGGATCTTCTGGATCCAAAGAGGCCATGTAGCTAGTTCGCTGTAAGGAAGGTGTCCAAGAGCTTTTAGGTATCCAATCTGCTGTTTCATAGGCTTTAATTGACATCAAGTCAGCATTCTCATCCGGATAGGGAGTTTCTAATGACCAAGCCAAAAGTTTTTGACCCGTTCCCAAAGAATGAGGACCAAATTGATCGGTGTTAGGCTCTCCAACAAGTGCAACCATTTGGCTGGCAAATACAGAAACCGAAACTACTGGTTCATCTAGTAATACTTTATCCATCTTTAGTTCAGGACGATTCCCTCGCTTAGGTACACACTCCCCCTCAATACAAGTTGAGCTTACACAGGCCCATTGAGGACAATCTTCATCACTCATACATGAACCAACAGTGCTGCGTTCTGTGTTGCTTTCGACTGTTTTCTGAGACTCACCAAAAACAGTGACTTCCTCACAGGCTGACACAAGCAAGCTGACTAAAGACAATAATAAAGTTGGCCATAAAAGATATTTCATGAAAACTGACTAAAGTCCGGCGTTCGTTTTTCAAAAAAGGCTTGAATCGCCTCATTAGTTTCAGGTGAACTTAAACGTTTCATAAAAACTTCACCTTCACTGATCATGGCTGCATCTAATTGGTCTTGATGAACAGACTTAAGCAAAGACTTAGTTTGTCGCATTGCTGTTGGCGGAAGACTTGCCAATGTTTTTGCTTTGCTTTGAGCTAATGTATATAGCTCATCTGTACTAATGCTTGCGTTGATGATTCCATATTCTTGGGCTTGGGTAGCGCTGAAGCTTTCCCCCAACATCAGAAGTTCTGCAGCCTTTCTTTGGCCTAGCATATGCGGGATAATCAAACTCGCCCCCGCTTCGGGCACCAATCCTAAGCGAATGAAAGGAAGCTGAAACTTGGCGTTTTCTGAGGCATACACTAAATCACAATGAAGTAGCATTGTAGTACCAATTCCAATTGCAGCCCCATTTACTGCAGCAATGATTGGTTTTGAAAAAGAAGCGAGCGCTTTTAAAAACCTAAAGACCGGTGTATCCAGATTGGTTGGTGGTGATTTCATAAAGTCCATCAGATCATTACCGGCTGTAAAAGCATCACCCGCCCCTGTGAACAGCAACACCCGAACTTCATTATTTTGATCGGCTTCATTCATTGCCGTGGCCATTTGCTCATACATAGCCAGGGTTAAGGCATTTTTTCTTTGAGGACGATTAAAACGGATTTCACAGATAAAATCACTTATATTTACGATAACTAGGTCTTGTTGTTCAGTGGTCATATGCACCTATATTGTTCGATGGTTCAACTTTAGAAGAAATTTTGTTAAGTCACTTAAGCAAATAATCTAGGTTAAGAGTAATGCTCCTGCAAGCCTATATCAACAAGCACTTGTCGCTTAAGTCGAATCAGCACACTAAGGCATGGAATTATGTCTAATCCAAACTCCGAAAAAAAAGATTCTAAAGTTCGTAAAATCAATACTCGCATCTTAGAAGTTTTAGCACGTCGCTCAACGAGTAAAGTCACTCGTACTTCCAATGAATCGCTAGAAAAAGAATCGCTAGAAAAAGAATCGCCGGAAAAAGAATCAGGGACAAAAGATCATAATGTGATCAAAATATATCGGGCGAATACTCATTTTTTTTCATACTATGCATCACTCATAGGTTTATTTTTTATACCTTTTTCAGTGAGTTGTTTTTGTACAAGCTCTGTATTACTGCAAGCATTTGTCATGATGCTAGGCATTTGGCTGAGTGCTGAGCAACTATTTTGGCTGAATCACTTTGTTGATGGTCACCAATCAAGTCCAAGCGTTCAGCAGTCAAAGCCTAGGATTTTGGTGGCGCTTGTTTTATTACTTTTAAGTGTAAGCTTTGAGCTCAAAGAACATTTTTGGCTCGCCATAAGCTTGGCTATTTATTTTTATTCATGGCTCACTTTTGTCTATGTACACCCTCTACAAAACCAATTTTACGATGTTGATCCTAATTTAAATAAAGAAAGCCAAAGAACTTTAATCTCTCATTTGGCGATGTTAACCAGCCTATATACCTTGCTTGTTTGGCGCTCTGATCAAATCACAATTCCCCTAGTATTTTATTCACTCATCCTATCGCAAGTCCCATTATTATTTAACTTAATCAGGCATTGGCAAAGATTTATATGTTCCCACCATGGTGATGAGCTACGAAGGCTTAGAAGTTTTATAAAACACTGTGGGCCTGCGCTGTATTTGAGCCTAGCAACGATTCTAGTCGCAAAGTCGTTGAGCCCTTTGGTTTCATATAACTTTGTTGCTTCAATCGCATTTGTTCTTTTATATTATGTGTCATATCTAACTTGGTTTAAAAAGTCTTGGATAGGGTTTCAGCGTAATCTTGAATCACCATTAAAAACACTCACCCTCTCATTTATGGCCCTCTGTATACTAGGGACTGGATTGTTGATGCTTCCTTGGGTCACTTTAAATGGGCATACACTTACTTTTATAGAGGCTGCTTTTACATCGGTAAGTGCATCTTGTATTACCGGATTAAGCATTATCGACCTGTCTCAAATGTCCTTCTTTGGACAAGTGATTACCCTCCTGCTGATTCAGGTAGGAGGCTTTGGTATTATTCTTTTATCTCACCTCATTTATAGCTTTGGGCGAGCCATGAGCAATGCAAGGTTGAACCAAGGTAATAAACAAAGGTTAGTGGGTAACTTACGGGTTAAGTCTTACTTAGGTGAAAATCACTTAAGTGCGACCTTTAATGCAAGTCGGCTTGCGTTTTATGTGATCAGTGTTGAGCTACTTTCCGGATTAGCATTAAGCTTTTGCTTTTTGCGAGCCGGCTTCCCGCCTCTTGAATCTTTATGGCGTGGCTTTTTTACAGCGATCTCTGCTTTTTGTAATGCTGGATTTGCGCTTCAATCCGATAGTTTTGTGTCCTTGGCTAGCTCAACAAGCATGCTGTACATCATCTCCTTAACGGTTTGCCTTGGAGGTTTTGGCCCTACTGTAATCTTTGAACTGATTGATCGTTATAAAACCAAGAATAAGGCACCCATAAGTCTTTTTAGTAAGATTGTACTGTGGGGTAGTGGTTCTCTGTTCATTGTACCAACCTTTTTCTTTTGTTGGGCCGAGTGGAATCATGCCTTTGCGCATTTAGACGTGATGGATAAGTTGAGTAATGCATTTTTTCATTCTACTTCATTAAGAACAGCCGGCTTTAACACAGTTGATCTTGCCCAACTTAGCGATGCATCATGGACATTAAGTTTGCTGCTTATGCTCATCGGTGGAAGCCCTTTATCCACCGCTGGCGGGATTAAAATAACCACACTTGTGATTGCGATCATGTCAATGCTACCTGTTTTGCAAAATCGTCAAACAATCATTTTTTCAAGAGCCGTGAGTATGACTCAAAGTATACAAGCCTTTGGGACTTTGCTCGCATCACTCGTGCTGGCTTTTATCATTGTTTTAGTTCTCCAAATAACGGGTGAAACCCTCACGGTTAAAGCTCTGATTTTTGAAGTATTTAGTGCTTTAGGAACGGTGGGCTTATCAATGGGGGGAACCGGACTGCTTTCATCTTTTGGCTTGTCTGTGATGATGTTTTGTATGTTCTTAGGTCGGATTGGGCCACCGGTATTATTCTTGCTGTTTATTGGTTCTAAAACTGAACATATAGATAAAACTTATCTTGGAGAAGAAATCCAACTCTCATAGAGTCTTGCTTCTCTTTGAAAAATGCTTAAAGAAAGGTCTTGAGAGTATTGTCTAATTCATTACATACTCTAGTTGTTTAAAATCCAAGTTATAATAGTAGGCTTCACTTCGTGTTTATTTGTCCTGAATGTAGATCTGTGTATATGCAGAACCATGATCTTTGTGAAAGAGATCAAGTTTCTTTGGTGCCCGTTCAGGCCAATCAAGATCCTCGAACTTATCCTTTGCTTAATCAAGAGTTAGATGGTCGTTATCATCTTATTGGTGGCCTTGGACAGGGCGGTGTCGGTACAGTTTATCTTGCCAATCATATCCATCTTGATCAGCTTTCTGCGGTTAAGTTCCTTGATATTGATATGCTAGGTGAGGTTGATGAAGAACAGCGAGAAGAATCATTACAAGATTTTGTGAAAGAGGCCAAACTTGCCATGATGCTACGCCACGATTACGTGGTAAGAGTTATGGACTATGGTGTTCATGAACGCTGTCCTTTTTTAGTGATGGAATATGTGCCTGGCCCATCACTTTTGCGCCGAATGAATGCTGGTGAGCGGTTTGATGTTCAGCAGTGTGTCAATGTAATTTCTCGCCTAGCTGATGCCTTGAGCGCCTTTCATGATCGTAAGCTTGTACACCGAGATCTAAAACCCGCTAATGTGATCCTTGATCCAAGAGATAACGGCGAGTTGACTTTGGTGGATTTGGGCTTAGTCAAAGACCTATCCAATGAGGCGCGTTCGTCTACGCATCCACTTGCCCTAAGAGGCACCCCCGGTTATTTAGCTCCTGAACAAGTCCCAAGTTGGGTGCTGTCTTCTGCCGGCGTTGATGTAACCAGTGAAAAACAACCAGTTGATGCCCGAGTTGATGTATATGCTCTTGGTATTTTAGCCTTTGAACTTTTATCAGGAAGAACACCTTATCCCAAAGGGATGAGTCCCACCAAGGTGATTGTTTATACCTGTACTCAGGATACGCCCAACCTTGCTCAAATCTGTCCTCATATTGATCAAGAATGTCCTGGACTGAGTCAATTGGTCATGAGTATGATGGCCAAAAGACCAAAAGATCGTCCACTTGATGCTCGCGGTGTGTTGAATGCTCTCAACAACTTAAAGTTTAGAGAAACTGAAGAGTCTGTGGCTGCTGTGGAGATCAATTCAGAAATTAATCGTGCTACACAAGCTCTAGTTGATCATGTTCGTTCTACCCCATTGGCAAGTTCTGATCATACGTCCGACTCATATCAAGCACACTCTATTCAATCCGGTCGGCCTAGTTCAACACTGAGCCCCCATCCGCATTTAACTCCAAGCCCAGCGGGTTCATTAATTCCACCTCCGGTTTCCTTACAAAGACATAGTTCTGGTGAAAGTCGGGAGATGATTTATCAGGAAGTTGGTCAAGGCAGTACTGTTCATCTTGATGGAACAATGGACGAGGCCATTGATGTAGATGACTTAAGCATCAGTGAGGACCAAAGGGATATCCATACTGAAATTAATGATCGTCCTGTTACAGCTTATGCACATGCGTACACACCACCATATGCCTCAAATCAAGATCAAGTAGTCGCAGAGATTCCAAACTACGCCAGCAATGATAATACAAAGATTTTTTGGATCGGGGTTGTTCTCATTGCCATTGTTATCGGGATATTCTCGGCTCTGCTTGGAAATGTCGAAGAAAACAAAGCGCCTAGACGAATTGTGATGGGAAATCGTCCAGTCGCTGTAAAAAATCAAAACGCAAGTAAACAATCTAGACAGTCTATTCGTTCAAATTCCCTAATTAAAAACAATACTCAAGTTAAAAGTGGCTTAGTTAATAACAATCCAAGCCTTAAAGTTCCTTCTCAACAAGAAACGACCTTTGCTCAGCCAAGGTTGACAGGAATAGAACCAAAATCCAATGATCAGCCATTGAATAAGCAGGTTGAATCTAATAAAAGTACACCGGGGATTGTAGAGCTGAAGATGAGTGATAAATCATTATCTGCATCAAACACTCAAACAGATCATACACCATCTTACAAAACAAAAACTAAAGCTAAAGCTAAAGCTAAAGCTAAAGCTAAAGCTAAAACTAAGTATAAAGCTAAAACTAAACGTAAAGTTCGCAGTTCAAGAAAAAAGAGTCTTTCCTCTAAAACTCAGGAACGCAATTCCAATAAACCCTTAACCAAAAGTCAGTATAGGCTTCTCAAACTCCAAGTTGAAAATCTTCTCAGAAATCAAAGAGTCACCGAGGCTAAACGTCGACTCAGTGCAGCGAAGAGACGCCTGAAACCCTCTGATGAATTCTATTTAGAAATCAATATGTTACTCGACAGTATTTCACAATAAGCCTAAAATGCTACTGAGTTTATTATTTCTCTAGGGTTCGAGTCTTTATGAATGAGCGTAGAATCTAAATCAGTGACTCTAAATCAGTGACTCTAAATCAGTGACAAGCGAATCCAAATACGCTTATAGTGATCGTCCATATATAACTTAAGAGCGATCGCTGTTGAGAGTGAACCTGTGAATTGAGGAGTACTGATTATGTCGGTATTTGGTCCTAAATATATAAGTTTCTCCATATTTATTATAGCTTTAATCATCGGCAACTCGGGTTATAGTCTTGCTCAAAGTCCACATGAAGCTCTTGTTATACAAGCTGAAGAAGCTCTTGCAAAAGGCGACTTAGACTTTGCGATTGATACTTATGAAACAGCGTTGCAAGTACACCTACGTAAACGAGACGATTCAAACGATGCTGAGCTTGGTAAATTACACTCAAGGATTGGCCAGCTATACATTAAGAAGATGAGAACTGAGCCCCGTCCTGAATTCTCGCTTGATTATCGCTCAAGAGCAGCTTTTCACTATGTTCAGTGTACTCAGTCTAAAGATCTGACTCAGATTATTAAAGCAAGTGTTTGTGAATCCCAAGTCCAACAACTCACCGCACCTTTCCAAATGATTGGAGAGGTTCAACATATTCGGGTACTGCACCCTTTATACTTTAAAGGTCCGCTAAAGAACGGACAATTATTACCTAAAGGTTTAGTTTCGTTGGAGTTCCAAAAAAAGGCGAATGGGCCGATCGAAAAGCAGCTGATTAACATCCCCTTGGCCAATCCTTTGGACTTTACCGAAAAAGATTATATGCCACCTCGTCCACTTTTAGACAATCCGGTTGGGCTTGTGCTCGATCAACAAGGAGTAAAGACGAAAAGCTATCAGAGCAAAACAAATGTTCCTAAAATACCTGGATATCTGTTAGCTGGCGTTGGATTGATTGGTTTAAGTACTGGTGCTATTCTGCATCTGAGTGGAGTTCCAAACCCCATGGGTAAGCAGGGACAAGATTTGATTTATCTTTCGAGTGGGATTAGTTTGGGACTTGGATCAGCTTGGCTGATTTGGGCATGGTAAATATCAAAGCTTTACGAATGTGTAGAGTTCCACTATGGCTTTATAGAAAGCTCCTTTTATCTCTGTATTTTAGCTTATCTTTGATCGCTATCAACACAACTCAAAGCTCTGCGCAATCTAAACAGCAAGACCCTTTTTTAACCCAACTCCTCAATGATTGCTCAAGTGCGAATTGGCGAGGAATCAAGTCGTTGATGATGCTTCAAAAGGCTTATCCTAATACTGACTTAAGTCGCTGTTACAAACAGATTAAGAAACATACAAAAGAAACTCAACGAAACAGAGTTTATCCACAATCAGCGCTTGCTTCTTCTCAAGCAGTGCACCATTGGTTACTTTTTAAACATGCATTGGAACAGCAAAATCTTAAGCATAGCTTGTCTCTGAAAAAGTATTTACAGCCACTCACCAAGCCAAGAATTGTAGACCTAGACTCTTCAAGCTCTACAGAACCGATCAAAATTGATCATGCTTCTGATCTAGGAATGTACTGTTCGGCCATGTTTGCAGAACCAAAGCGCCATGCATTAGAGTGGACGCTTGCTCCCTCAACTCAAGCCCAAACTTTGAGCATGAGCTATCGAGGTTTAATCACGGTACAAATCGGTAAGCAAAAGCATAGTTTAACGCCAAGTAATCACCTATGGATCGATGATCACTTTTTCACCATAGACGCACATCAAGATCCGGTAAACTTAAGAGTTAACCTTGAGCAAAACAGTTGTTTTTTACTGCGCCTAGGTAAACGGGTGTATTCCCTAACTCTGTGGGAAAGATTAAAACATACCTTAGATCAAAAACCGGCAAGTGTGACCGAAGATGCTTTACTGACCCTAGCTTTTATCGCCGAGATCGCTCAAATCGATGAAGCCGACCGAATCTTGCCTATTATCGAAACCGATCAAAGATGGTCAAAAGAAGCAAACCTATGGTTAAGTCAAGCCTTTCAAGCCTTAAGTCCACCTGAAATTAAAGCCCAGGCTTGGGGTGATTATCCTCCCAAAAAAGCGCTAGAAACCCAGCTCAAGAAGACCAAAAAGTCTTTCATCCCTACTAAGCTGACTCATTACTATATTCTGCTGCTTGATGAGTTTTATGAGCATTTGATCAATGGACGGATTTATAAGGCAAGAAAGCTTCTTGATTTAATTGAGAGCCAAATATCATTACAGACACTTTCTTGGCTTAAGCAAAGAATCATATTTGCTAAGAATACTTTAGATCGTCATTTAGGTTTAAGTGTAAGCGCATTATATCGACTGAAACCTTTAGGCATTCGTCAGCTCTTTACTCAGCTTCCCGGTGAGCTAGAGCAAAGCGCGCTTGCTTTAGAGTATATACAAGCACTTGGCAGTGTTTCGCAGTCTGAAAAAAGAGAATTTCTATCCTCGGATTTATTTCACTCTTGGTTAAGTTCAATTCTAAAGAGTAAGACAAACTTAGCTCCAGCACTCATCCAAATCATCTCTGAGTATTTGTTATTTACATCTCCCAAAGACCCTTTATGGCTCCAAGGTTTACAAGCGATTAATCAAGGGCCTATGGGCTTAGTGCTTGCTGATCAATTAAGAACTTTATTCTTAGCTGAAGCGCAATTTCAAAAACAGCACTTGCTTGAACAAGAAATGAGTCATCGTTTTCCTTATTTCAGCTCAAAAAAGAACAAAGTGGCTTTAAACCCATCTCAAATCAATCATTCTCCTCTGTTGGGTAAACAAGAGCCTTGGTCTACACCTACAAAAGAGTCCGAATTAGCCCTAAAACTCAAACAGGATTCAGTTCAGTTAGAAACGATTTATCATCATGCTCATTATGATTTAGATCAGGGACGTTTGCGTAAAATAGAAAGAAGGATCTTAAAGCCACTTACAGCGCATGCAGCTCAAACTTTAATTAAAATGAGTTTAGCGCATAGTCCAAGTAGACAAAGCTTTTCTCTTGACCATATCAAGCATCTTCGAGGCTCGGTTAGCAGCAAGGATAACCTATTCCAAGACATCACTAAAGCTCAGCGCTCACAGCGCTCATTATCAAATCCTGAAGCTCGTCTATATTATGATTTAATCGCTGAAGATATTCAGTTTGCTGACTTACGTGCTGGCGATATCATTGACATACAGTGGAGTATTACTGAATTAAATAGCGACCCTAGCTTTAGCTTACCTCATGCCGACTTATTCAGCTTGCAAGATCGTAGTTTTAAAAGATGTATGTTGGTGACAATGAGCTCGGATCTCGAGAAAAAGTTTCATGCAGAGATTGATCTTAAGGCTCTTAAAGATCGTCTTCAGGTAAAAAGATTTGAGCAAAGCTGTGACATGAGCGATGAAACAAACTATAAAAAAGTTGCCTCGCTGAGTCAGATGCCCCCATTGGTTCAAGAGGAGGGGAGTTTACAAGGAACAAGTATTTTCCCATATATACATCTGAGTAACCTCAAAAGTTGGTCAACGATTGCAACACTTTATAAAGCGATGCTTGAGCCAATACTTAAACCCACCGATCTACTGATTCATACCGCTCAAACATGGACTAAAAAGATTAAGCCATGGGATCAGAGTTTAGAAGATCGACAACGGTATGAAAAAGAAATTATAGAGCAGCTCTTTCTACAAATTACCAAAAACACTCGTTATGTAGGTCTTGAGTTTGGACGACACAGTTATGAGCCAGCCCTGCCTGATATTACCCTAACCAGAGGGTTAGGCGATTGTAAAGATCGAGCCACCTTGATGATTGCGCTCGCTAAAACCTTGGGGATTCAGCTAGATTTTGCGATGATTCGAACGCGTTCGGCCGGCAAGATGAATACCAAAGGTCTTGCCTCACTCAGTTCTTTTGATCATGCAGCGGTGTATAGCCCAAGCTTAAAGCGCTATTTCGATCCTACTTTAGCTCATTATGATCCCAGTGTTCTTCCACAGGCTAATCATGGTGCACAGAGCTTACTTATTGATACTAAAGCGACTTTAGATAACTTCCCCCCACGTGCTTCTGAGCTACATTTACAGACGATACCGCCGACAGCGATTGATTCAGTAGGCGAGATCATAAGGCTGATAAGTCAAACTCAAAATGTAGACCAAACAGAACTCATTCAATTCGAGATCTTTGGCCAAAAAGCAGCTCAAATAAGAGAAAGGCTGACCAAACATAGCCAAACTCAGTCTCAGTTATCAACTATTCTTCAAAAGACCTTTCCTGACCTAAGTATTGATTTTAGCCAAGTTGGAGTAGGTAAAGTTCATATGCAAGATCGTGACCCGATTGTGATCACCCTAAATGCACTGAGCACCGAAAACAAAAAGAAACGATTAGGGCATGGGCAACTTGCTTTTAATTTGAGTCAAAGCTTATTTTTTACCACATCCCAACGTACACAAAGTCTTGTTGTTCCTCAAACTAGACGAATAAGATGCATTAAGCGCAAACAAGCCAATAAAGTCCGTGAGAAAAATACGCTAGATACCATCAATCAGTTTAGAAGAGCTCCATTAAGGGGATGGTTTATTAAAGCAAATCAAACCATAGATGAAGTCTGTCTGAAGGTTTATATTGAATCTAGCGAAGTACTTCCCTCTGACTACAAGAAGGCTTACCATTGGCTTCACGATGCAGAGCAAGTTCTTAACAATGAGCTTAAATTACTTATTAACACTTACTATTAAAGAGTCAAATACTCATGAATAAAACTTATTTCACCATGGCTTGCTGTGGAGTTTTACTAAATGCTTGTACCGGAGATATCAGCCAAAGCTCTGATCCAACTCTAGCGCTTTCAACAAACTCAATCAGCTTTGCTGTACCAGAAATGATTGGTGCCACAAGTTCTGCGCAAGTAGAGCTAAGTAACATTGGCTCAGCCGATGTTTTGCTTACCGAGCTTAGCTTAATAGAAAGCGACGATAGCAAAGAAATCAGTCTTATTGACGCGGATGATTGGACAAGTGAAACGGTCCGGATTACCAGTGGGGAAAGTAAGATACTTCAACTACAATGGTCGCCAACTAATGCAGTAAGCGATCAAGCAACACTTACTTTGGTGAGTAATGCCGGTACTTATACGATAGATATAACAACCCCAGATCTTGATCCGGCTTTACGAGTAACCAGCAATATCAACGGCGAGTTAGAAGCAACTCAGGGTACAATTACTTTGAGCTCTAACCAAGCGGAGATGGCTTTAACGGATCGTGTACAAATTAAAAGCATTGGTTTAGCACCTTTAACTATATCCAAACTATGCTTTATAGATAGCGATGATGCCTGTTTAGCAGCCACCGGAGAAGTGGGTCGTGGTCAATTATCATTATGTGCGACCTTAGACGGAGATGCCTGTCAAGGGTATCAATTTAATGCTGAGGGACTAAGCTTACTTTCAGGTGAGGAGCACTCCTTTTATCTCAAATATGATCCCCCCAATAATGCTATTGACACAGTCATTGGTCGCGTACTGATTGAGAGTGATTCAGCAGAAGCACCTAGATATATTCTAAGAGTTGTTGCTGAACCATGCACTGATTGTGAAACAGCCGGCGAAATGGCCGGTGAAATGGCCGGTGAAATGGCCGGTGAAATGGCCGGTGAAATGGCCGGCGAAATGGCCGGTGAAATGGCCGAAGAATGTACGTCTGTTGCAACAGACTATCCCGCCGATTCATGGCCCATGTGTATCAGCGACTCCGGACGCTATGAACTTGCTGGTGCAAACACGCCTTCAAGCGCTGCACGAGTTGCCGCTTATGAAGCGATTGCTGATCTTTTATGGCGTAATGAACAAATGAGTGCTGAAGACTTTATTCAAGCAGAGTTGATTTATGGTGAGGATGGTGGCGTAGGGAGTCGAGTCACTCGACGATATGATGCTCATCTTGAAGCACCAGAAGGAGCCGACTGTGCCAGCGCTGATGCAGCAGAGCTTTGGCCAAACTATTGTGTTGGCCCAGCTCAAATTGAACCATTGATCTTAAATGCTTTTGCTGAAGGCAATCTGGGTCAGAATATGGAAAGCAATGCGGCTAAAATTAAGGCCGGACTGCTTTGGTTCTTTTATGTCAGTACCTACAAAGAGGCCTATACTTGTGCGGGTAAAGCGGCTGACTGTGACTCCCATTGGGCATACTGCAATGGGGCAAAGCAACTTGATGAAGAACCTTTTGGTTTAGGATCAGAAATTAAGCTTGCTTCCGAGAGTGCTTATCAAAACTTATTTGATGCACATTTAGCGGTGCGTTGTTGGCGGGATTTAGATTCAGCAGAAATCTCTGAAGATGCAGAGCTTCATGTTCAAGTTTTAGATCAATTAGAACGAGCTCTTGATTTTGGCTATGCGCAAATCCTGATTTCTCAACTCACTCAGCTTGGTGCTAATGAGGAAAGTAATCGTTCATCATTAATCACACTCAGTATTTTAGGTCCACAACTGACTCGAGCAGCCTTGTTAAAAGATCCAACGCTGAATCAAGAAGCTTGGCAGAACGCATGGAATACTTTACCTATGGCTGATTCTGATGCTGTAAATCAGTTATTAACTCAGCTCGAAACTCTATTTGCCTGTCCCTAAGTTAAGCGCATTTGGCTCATCTTCATCTTACTCATCTTCATCTCGCTCATTCTGAAAGAAGAAAGTCCTTCAAAGCCTGAGCGGTGGGTTTTAAACTCTTTTTGGGAAGACTAAATGCATCTTTAAGGTGCGCAAGCGCTTGAGGTAAAGGGAGAACTTGGTTCAAGACAGGTTCAACAACTTCCTTAAACTTGGCCGGATGTGCAGTCGCTAGAAGTATATGAGGTGCTCTGCGCTGTACACTACTTAGCTGTTGATAAGCCGCAAAGGCCACGGCCCCATGTGGGCAAAAGATATATTGATACTGTTGATTCGCATGTTTCATACTGGCCAAAGTCTGTTCATCATCAATAGCAATGCCTTTTACCATTGTTCTCATAGCGCTTAGGTCATGATCAAAAAGAGCTTCAATGCGTGGATGATTTGAAGGGTTCCCAACATCCATTGCATTAGAGGGGGTATGCACCGATTTTTTAGCTTGGTATTGTCCATTTTGTAGATAGTGGGGAAAAACATCATTACGATTTGTGGCAGCAATAAATCCCTTAGTTGACATACCACGACGCCAAGCAAATATACCGGCCGCTAAATTACCTAAATTACCCGAAGGTACAACAAAATAAGGTGCTTGTTGAAGTTGAGCAGAGGCCCAAGCATAATAAGTAGCCTGTGGTAGCCAACGTGCTAAATTAATTGAGTTTGCCGAGCTTAAAGCTCGTTTTTGCCGAACTTGTTGGTCACTCAGCATTGCCTTTACCATGGCTTGACAATCATCAAAGCTACCTTCAACGGCTAAAGCTGTAATATTATCTCCCCAACAGGTCAGTTGCTTTTCTTGTAAGGGAGACACGCGGCCTTTGGGATACAGGATCACGACCTCAATATTGGGAACTTGATGAAAACCAGAAGCAACGGCGCCCCCTGTGTCACCGCTTGTGGCAACAAGAATGGTGAGCTTTGTGGATGAAATATAGCTGAGCAGTCTTGATAAAAAACGTGCCCCAATATCTTTAAAGGCAGCGCTAGGTCCATGAAAAAGCTCCAAAACCCAAAGTTGCTCATCTAATTGTATTAGTGGGATTTCAAAATTAAAGGCCTTTTGGCAGATCTTATGTAAAGTTTCTTGGTCCACATCGGGCCTAAGCATTGGCGCTAATAGCTCTATGGCGATATCAGCAGGTGTAAGCAAAGATTGAGCAAGAGAGTGCCAATTTTGCTTTTTGGGGATCGTTTGTGGGAAAAATAGACCACCATCAGTCGCCTGTCCTTGGATCACTGCCTCACTAAAACTAAGCTCAATAGGATGGGAACTAAGACTGTGGTATCGCATAGGCACCTTGCGTGTTAATCTGACTAATATAGGTTTTATGTTCAAGCTGAGCATTCTGCATAAGTTGCTTTAAGCCAAACTCCACAGCTTGAGCTTGGCGAAGCGTGAGACAAATCCAAAAACTAGAAGGGCCACTTCCTGAAATGCCACCGGAGATCGCACCTAATGACAAGGCAATTTGTTTACATTGGTCAAAGTAAGGGATTAAGTGTTCACGAGCCGGGCCAACAAAGAGGTCTTTTAAAGCGAAAGCGGCCTCTTTGTGCTGACCTGTATGGCATGAATGTATAAATTGTGCCATCCAAGCTAGGGATTGAGTACAGGTTGCCAAAGGGATTGTTGTTGGTAAAACAGAACGGGCTTCAGCGGTTCTTACTTGTACCTGAGGGTGCAAAACAACAATGGTCCAATCGGGTACAGGTAAGGAAATCATCTGTCCATAGTCATGGCTTAATACAAGACCACCATAAAGAGCTGGAGCAACATTGTCACAGTGCCGAGCACCACTCGCAAGCTCTTCTCCATCAAGAGCGCAGTTGAGTAAAAGCTCCATGGAAGGCATTTGTGGAAGTAGAGCGGCCGTGGCTACAACTGCTGCGACTGCACTTGCCGCGCTTGAACCGATACCGCTGCCCGGTAAAATAGACTTTTCCAAACGAAGCTCAACCCCAAAATTCGCTTGTGTTTTTTCTAAAAGAGACAAGGCGGCTCGCCCAGCTATATTTTTATCAGCGGAGCGAGGTAGGGTAGAGCCTTCTTCTAAGATTAACTCAACCTTTTGAACTTTGGATAGACGACGAGCCCACATTCGCTCTTGAGGTTGGGTTAAAGCAAGACCTAGCAGATCAAAACCGATATTCAAATTGGCAATCGTGGCAGGAGCCCAAGCACAAACTTGTTCTACTTGCTTAAGGCTCATTATCTGTTCTTAGAGCGCTTCAAGAGTAATTGTGTAGCTAGCACTTGTTCGAGTATAGCTACTAATACCAATAACGGCCGGACCCTCTCCACTAATGCTTTCTACATCCATAGTTCCATTACTGACCGCAACCGGATCTCCTCCGCTTTGTCCGACTGCAAATTGGAAAATATCTAGATCAGCTTCGGCATGTGAAAAAGCGATACTGAAAGTCCATGGACCCTCAACGGAGATTTGATAAAAATCAGGCGCTTCGCTACACATAGCGCCTTCATAGGTACCAGGTTCAATCATTGTTGCTTCATCGGGCGTGTCATTTGGCTCTGAAGCTTCGTCATCTCCATCAACACAGCTCGATTCAAATGGAGGAGGCATAATCGTACTCCAATCTTGCTCTGGATCTTCGGCGATTCTGATTAAAGGCAATACGCCAACAGAGCGATTCAGTTCAAGGCTGGTTAGGATTTGCATATCTCTACGTCTAACAACATAGGCATCAGGAAAAGCTTGAATCGCGGATGAGCGACCAAAGAAACGAGTAAGAGGCTGGGTTTCTTTATCTCCAACAAAGAAGCCATTTGTAGGTCCAAGAAGTTCAGAAAGTTCACCCCAAGCAAAGTCACTGTCTGCGGGTTCACCAGCATCATCTTGTACTTCAACATATACAAGTAAGCCGCCTGCCTCTTTAAGTTCATCACTCATATCACGCACTGCTCTTAAATGAGCAGGACAAGCTGTACACCAGCCAGCGCTAATTAAGAAGGTGACTGTTTTAACCCAATTATATTCATCTGAACAATATACATCCTCCATTGATAACGAGGTCATATTACCATCCATAGCCGAATAGGCGGTTTGCCATTTAATCGGTGGTAAGACAGTTCCAATTTCTAGATCGGTATTGAAGTTTCGTCCACTAGGCTCAGGATAAGTACAATCGATCGTCACTTGCCATGTACCACTCAAGGCCTCACCTGACTCTGTGGTCATTTCAGCGTTAATTTCAACTGCTCCAAAGCCCACAATGGTGACTTCACCGGCTTCGCTTACTGTGGCTGCATCCGTGTTACTCGTCCAGGTAATACCGTCAGTAGATTCAATTGCCTCGGTACTTTCATCACTCCACTGAAACTTGACCCCAAGATTAAAGCTGTCACTTGGTTTAAGTGCTCTTTCGGGACCGGTCACCTTTAATGCCGTTAAGGCAATGACTGTGACCGGCATGCTCAGCTCATTACCTAGATAAGAGAGCCTGATTTCAGCTTCTCCGGCACCTTTGGCTTCGATGAGTGCCACACCTTCATTAAGGATTACAGTCACTACATCCTCATCACTAGAGCTCCATTCTGCATCAGTAATGATTTCTTCATTCCATAAGGCGGTAAAACTTGCTTTTGAGCGTTCTGAGTTTTCAAGCCGAAGTGCAGTGTCAAGACGCTGACTCTCCCCTTGAGCATTGGCAAAGTCTAGCGTACCTTCGACGATAACTTGCTCAGTTTCCTGCTCTGAGTCAGGTGTTTCATTGCTACTGTCACAAGCAACAGCTAAAGTACTGAGCGACAGTAGTAAGATTAAAAGATGTTTTGTTTGCAAAGTTTTTCTCCTTTGAGAAAATAAATTTATAGTCCTAAAACTCATATATTTTGGGCATAATCAGACTTTACTAGAGCAAATAAAGTAAAGAAAGACAATAAGACTTCTACTTCTCTCTTTATTTATCTGTCGTACTTTGGTAATAAGGCTTTCTTAATACTCAAAATAAGTCTTTATAGACCCAGTGTATGTTTAATATCGATTAGTTGACGGGAGGTTCCCCATGGCAGTACCAAAGAGAAGAAAATCAAAGTCAAAGCGAGATAGCCGTAGAGCAACTCACAAGATTAGTGCACGCGCCTACAATCGCTGTGGCAATTGCGACGCACCTAAGATGCCCCATAATATCTGCACCTCATGCGGTGTATACAAAGACGTACAGGTTATTCCTGTAGTCGAGGTTGGTGAGGCTTAAGAGGTTATTTTGAGCGCTCAACAACAGCGCCCGATCCTCATTGATCTCGTTGGGGGTGACTTGGGCCCCAAGCAAGTGATCAAAGCAGTCGAGATTGCTCTTAATGAGCAACTCGGTCCTTTGACCTTGGTAGGTTCAAAAGACCACTGGCAACAAGTCCCTCATGAACTCGCTAAGCAAGTTGCGTTTTTGGAAGCCGATGAAGCGATTGGCATGCATGAAGCACCTGCACGTGCTGCTCGTAGCAAAAAGCAAAGTAGCATGCATGTAGGTATGCGTGCCATTAAAGAGGGGATGGGAGCAGCCTTTGTGACAGCGGGTAATAGCGGAGCAGCTTTAGCGGTAGGCTTAATCACTCTTAAGCGCTTAAAGGGCTGTGAACGTCCAGCGATCGCAAGTATCTTGCCGGCCGCACAAGGCGAAATCGTTTTACTAGACTTGGGCGCAAATACTGATGTTCGTCCGGCACAGTTTGCTCAATTCGCTGTATTAGGTGAGGCTTACAGTCGTTTATATACCAAGATTCAACGTCCTCGGGTGGGTTTATTATCTAATGGAAGTGAGCTCACTAAGGGCACAGAAACCTTGAGAACAGCTCATCAGTTGCTAAGTATTACCGATTTAAACTATGTCGGTTTTGTCGAAGCAAACTCCATTCCATTAGGCAAATGCGATGTCATTGTTACAGATGGATTTACAGGTAATATTGCTCTTAAATTGACCGAAGGTTTGGTTGAAGGCATAAGTGCACGTCTAAAATCCCATCTATCAAAAAGCTTAAAAGGTCGTATACTTGGTGCCTTACTTAAGGCGAGTTTGAGCCGTTTTAAAAGCGAGATCGATTGGCGTAAACTTGGTGGGGCTCCCATTTTAGGATTGAATGGTCTTGTGATTGTGAGTCATGGACGTTCTGATGCTTTGGCGCTTTGTTCAGCGATTAAGCAAGCACGAAAAGCAATCGATTATGAACTTATTGAGCATCTTGAATTGGCATTAGAAAGTACACCTTATTCAGGACGGGTCAGCTCGACATCGGAATTAGCTATTTTTCCATCAGCTAATCATGAAAGCTAATGCCAAGCATATATGATTTAAAACTTAATCAAGTGATTCAGTTGAGAGCTACTTGACCTTAGTTCAGAATTCGCTTAGTACACTTATTGTGCAATCATGAACCTTATGCCTATTAGTAAAGTGAGTTATCACTATGATGAGTCCTAAAAAAATCGAAGAAGAAGTTCGTAAGATTATCATTAATCAGCTTGATATTAGCGAGGAAGAAGTGACTCCTGAGGCTTCTTTTACTGACGACTTAGGTGCAGATTCGCTGGATCTGGTTGAGCTTGTTATGGCTATGGAAGAAAAGTTTGATATTGATATTCCTGATGAAGATGCCGAAGGCATTACGACTGTACACAAAGCAATCGCCTACATTGATGAGCAATTCCGTAAGTCTAGCAAAGGGTAAGTATGAAACACCGCGTCGTCATTACCGGCGTTGGAATGATTACTCCACTAGGTCATCACTTAGATTCACAGTGGAGCAGTCTAATGCAAGGGGAGTCGGGAATTGGAGCGATCACCCGGTTTGACGCTCAAAACTTCAGCGTGAAAATTGCAGGTGAAGTTAAAGCCTTTGACCCTCAAGTATGGATTAATAAGCGTGAAGCAAGACGAATGGATCGCTTTATCCAATTTGCTGTGGCTGCAGCAAAGCTAGCCATTGAAGATGCAGGGATTGAATTACCTCTAGTCGAACCAGAACGCTGTGGTTCATTAGTTGGTGTTGGCTTAGGAGGCTTGGAAAGTCTTGAAGAGGCGGCGATTACGTTGGCGAGTAAGGGGCCTAGCCGGTTGAGTCCTCTTATGATTCCCAAGCTGATTGCAAACTTGGCGCCGGGGCATATTTCCATGCAATTAGGGACTCAAGGACCTAATCTATCTAGTGTGAGTGCATGCGCAACCGGAGCTCATAGTATTGGCGATGCTGCTCGTTTGATTGCCTGGGGTGATGCTGACATGATGATTGCAGGTGGAGCCGAAGCTACGATTACGCCCTTAGGCATTGGTGGCTTTGCAGCTATGAAAGCTTTGTCAACGCGTAATGATGACCCACAGGGCGCAAGTAGGCCCTTTGATCTTGATCGAGATGGTTTTGTTTCTTCAGAAGGAGCCGGTGTTGTTATTTTGGAGTCTTTAGAGCGAGCTCAAGCCAGAGGCGCAACGATTTATGCCGAACTTGTGGGCTATGGACAGTCTTCTGATGCCCATCATATTACCCAACCGGCTCCCGATGGCCGAGGTGCGAAGCTCGCTATGAGTAATGCACTTCGAGATGCTCAACTGAACCCACAAGATATTCAATATCTCAACGCACATGGCACATCTACACCTGCCGGAGACATTGCGGAAACTAAAGCGATCCAAGCCATTTTTGGTGAGAATGCTAATAAGCTTTGGGTCAGTAGTACCAAATCTATGCTTGGACATATGCTTGGTGCAGCAGGTGCTGTTGAAGTCATTATTTGTGCCTTAGCTATTGCAAAAGATCAAGTTCCACCAACGATTAACCTAAATAATCCAGATCCAGAATGTCATCTTGATTATGTTCCCTTGATTGGTAGAGAAGCTCCGATTCAAGCGACTCTTTCGAATAGCTTTGGCTTTGGCGGAACAAATGTTTCTATCGTTCTTAAGGCTTTTTCATGAAAGATTTACCGGCTACAAGCTCAGTGACTAAGTCTCAAAAAGAGAATCGGCAACAAACTCATATATGGCTTGCTTCAGATCATGCAGGATTTCAGCTTAAATCCCTACTTATTGAGCATCTGAAAGCACAAGATGACTTTGTTGTTTATGACGAAGGTCCCTTGAACAATGGTCGAGTGGATTATCCAGATTATGCTTGGCCTCTTACGCTTAAGGTCGCAGAAAGCTTGAAACATAAAACTCAATGTTTTGGCATATTGATTTGTGGAACAGGAATTGGAGTAAGCTTAGTTGCGAATCAGCATCCCGATATTCGGGCCGCATTAGCTCATAATATATTTACTGCTCAAATGGCTCGTTTACATAATAATGCACAAGTTTTGTGCTTGGGTGCCCGAGTGATTGGCCAAGATTTAGCCTTGGCCATGGTTGATGTATTTTTGAACACCAAGTTTGAAGGTGGTCGGCATGATACTCGCTTAAAACTAATGAATCAGTACCGAGAGCAATATGAAAAATCTTGAACAATCTCGGAGCAGTCAACAAGATCAACAACGTATGCTTGAAGCACTTGCTTATGCCAAGGCAAATACGGTACGAACTTCACCTAATCCTAAAGTCGGTTGTGTTATTTATGACTCAAACGGTCACTTACTTGCCCAAGGTGTCACTTCTCCTCCCGGTGGGCCACATGCTGAAGTGAATGCAATCAATGCGGCCAAAAAAGCAGGGCATAGCTTAAAAAACGCGATTGTTTATGTGACACTTGAGCCTTGTTCTCATACGGGACGTACGGGTCCATGTACTCTTGCTCTCATTCGGGAACAGGTGGCAAGAGTATGTATTGGTACCGGTGATCCAAATCCCTTGGTCGCAGGACGGGGGATTAAAGCTTTATCGGAAGCGAATATAGCAGTCACAACTCAGGTTGCCGAAGAGCACTGTAAGGCCCATCATGAACCTTTTTTTAAATGGATTAGTACCGGCAAGCCATGGGTGAGTCTTAAGGGGGCAATGACCTTGGATGGTTGTTTAGCCACCGCTAATGGACATTCAAATTGGATTACAGGCATTGAAGCTCGTACTCATGTTCACCAACTTAGAGCTCGGGTAGATGCCATGATGGTTGGTGGAGAAACAGCTCGTAGAGATCGGCCATCTTTAACAGTTAGGCATTGTGAGGGAAGCGACCCGCAAGCGATCGCTATATCCAAAACCCTTTCTATCCCTAATGATGCCCCCTTTTTAAGACCAGGAACCATTTTACTGCATGGTCAAGAGGCAAGTGAGGAACGTAAAGCAAGCCTTGAAGACTTAGGCGCTAAATTGATAGAGCTTCCGGAACACAGTTCAGGCAAGGGTCTTGATCTTAACCATGGGTTACTCGCCTTAGGAAGCTTAGGGATTACTCATTTGTGTGTAGAAGGAGGCGGCTTTCTACATGGTGCTTTTTTGCAAGATCAGCTGGTTGATGATGTTCACCTTTATATTGCACCTCGTTTAATCGGTAGAGGTAAGCCCTTATTTAACTTTTCCTCAGTCAATACGATTCATGATGGCATCACTTTAGAGGAAACAGTAACGCAAACTTTAGGGCCTGATCTTTACCTCTATGGTAAAACAAGATATCCAAATACTTAGTGCAAAACCTTTAAAATAAGAAAGCTAAAGCTCGATCAGATGAGCGAAAAGCCACTAAATAGACTTGCTCTGTTGGTTTAAAAGTGTTTTATCTCCTTGCAATGATGCTTTTGTAATCATGTTTCATATATTGATGATTTTAAACTTTTGGAGATCTTGACTCTATGTTCACCGGTTTGATTGAGATGACAGGAACGATTGATCGTCTTACTCCAAAGGGACCTGGAGTTGAACTCGTTATTCGCTGTTCTCATCATCTAGTTGCAGAGCTTTCCTTGGGTGATAGTGTTGCGGTTGATGGTGCTTGCCTAACCGTCACTCGCTATGGTGGAGAACGATTTACCGTTGATGCTTCTGCAGAAACAATGGCTTTGACAACTTTAGGACAAAGACGCATTGGTGATTTGGTTCATTTAGAAAGAGCATTACGCTTAGGAGATCGACTTGGTGGTCACTGGGTTACCGGTCATATTGATGGTATGGGTACATTTCGTTCGAAAGCACCTTTGGGTGAGGCTGTACAGTTATGGTTTAATGCACCAAGTCAAATCGCCAAATACTTAGTCAAAAAAGGCTCTATCGCAATCGATGGAGCGAGTCTGACAGTCAATGAACTAGATGCGCAGGGGTTTTCAATCGTTCTAATTCCACATACCCAATCAATCTTAAGGTTAAACCATAAAAAGACAGGTGACTCAGTGAACCTAGAGTCAGATATTTTGGGGAAATATGTGGAAAAGCTACTTGGTTCTCAATTGCTCGGTTCTCAATTGCTCGGTTCTCAATTGCTCGGTTCTCAATTGCTCGGTTCTCAATTACCTCATTCTCAAGTCGGTCATGCTGATGCTTTAGCTCAGTCTTCTTCATATAATGAAACGCAAAATCATACCAAACATCATTCTACATCTAATCTTGATTTATCCACACTCGCTAAGGCAGGCTTTTTAAAATGACACAAACCCAAGATGAGCTAAGTATTACTCGTGTAGAACGAGCCCTCGAAGAAATTAGACGCGGTAAAATGGTGATCCTTGTTGACGATGAAGATCGTGAAAACGAGGGAGACTTAGTGATGGCAGCCGATTGGGTGACGCCTGAGTCTATAAATTTTATGGCCAAATATGGGCGAGGGCTCATCTGCTTACCAATGACTGCCGAACGTTGCCAACAACTTGACCTTGACTTGATGGTCAAGAAAAACAAAAGTGGCTTTGGCACTGCATTTACCGTCAGTATTGAGGCAGCTCAGGGCGTATCTACAGGGATTAGTGCTGCTGATAGAGCACATACAATTAGAACAGCAGTTGCCCCCAATGCTCAAGCCAGTGATTTGGTAAAGCCGGGACATATTTTTCCTTTGCGAGCAGCACCGGGCGGTGTTTTAGTACGCACAGGGCAAACTGAAGGGTCAGTAGATTTAGCACGTCTTGCTGGTCGTACTCCAGCTGGTGTGATTTGTGAAATCATGAATGATGATGGCACGATGGCAAGACGTCCGGAACTTGAAGTTTTTGCCCAAGAGCATGATCTTATGATTTTATCGGTCGCTGATATTATTCACTATCGTCTGATGAATGAGCGTCTTGTTCAACGACGCTCTGAGGCAAAGGTACAAATTGGCGATATCGGTGTGTTTACCGCTTACAGCTATACGACCGTGGTTGACGAACTTGAGCATCTTGTATTGGTTAAAGGAACGCCTAAACCCGATCAAGCGGTTTTGGGGCGAGTACACCAAGAAAATATTATGGGAGATATTTTTAGAAGCAACCAAAGCGAAAGTCGTTGGAAATTAGAGTTTGCTCTTAAGCAGATGGAAGAAGAAGGCTGCGGTGTGCTGGTTTATCTCCAAAAAAATGCGCCAAAAGTGAGCGCTGAGCTTGATATTTTAAGTGGAAAGATGCCGGCTAGTCCTGCCATTGATAAGGGAGCGATTGGCCTGCCTAAAGATTTAAGAGAATTTGGGATCGGTGCTCAAATCTTACTTGATCAAGGGATTCGACAGCTTAAGGTTATTACAAGTCAGAGTGCCAAAATTAAAGGCCTTGAAGGATATGGACTCACTATTGTGGACGAGGTCATTATTCCTCCCAAAGCCAACTGACACATTTCAATAAACAACTTATCACCATAAAAATTTCATAAGGATTCACAAGCAAATGAATATGCCAACACCTCAAGTGATCGAAGGTTATCTTAGCGCCAAAGGCCTTAGATTTGCAATTATCAGTGCTCGCTTTAACAGTTTTATTGTTGAGCAACTTGAAACGGGTGCCATTGATGCAATTAAGCGTAGTGGTGGAGACCTTGAATCAGTTAAAGTATATAAAGTACCAGGTGCTTATGAATTACCCATCTTAGCTCAAAAGGTAGCGGCAACTGGTAAGTTTGATGCGATCATTGCTTTAGGTGCGGTGATTCGAGGCTCTACACCCCATTTTGACTATGTGGCAAATGAGTGTGTAAAAGGCTTAGCGAGCGTGTCTTTGGAACACGGGCTACATATCAGCTTTGGCGTATTGACTGTGGACTCGATTGAGCAAGCGATTGAGAGAGCGGGCACTAAGGCAGGTAATAAGGGGGCAGAAGCAGCATTAGTCGCGATCGAAATGGCCGATTTACTTAGACAAGTCGATCAAGCATGAGTAAGCTAAAAAGATTAAGCCTAAAAAAAAGGCTAACCCAAGAACTCACCTTATGGGTACTCTTTGCTCTTGATTCAGAGTGTTTGTCTAAGGGTTTACAGTCCCCCATTCCTTTGGGAGCCTTTCGGCCCTTCGAGCAACAGCCTAATGCTCGTTTAAGCGAGCAATTAGAAGCTTGGCGAGCCGATGATAGTATCTGGCGTATCGGATTTTCTCACATTAAAAATAAAATGCGTCTTGAACAGATTTGGCGGGGAGATGAATTGTGGCAAAATGTTCTACAAGATATTGAAGTCCTACTCTCCTTTCAAAGCGCTTTAGATATTTTGGTCTCAAGATCAGCAATTCGTTGGAAATTAAATCGAATGGGTAGTATTGACCGAAGTATTTTACGTTTTGGTGCCTATGAGCTTTACTTTAAGCAAGATCTACCGGTCAGAGCCATTTTAAGTGAAGCAATCGAGCTTGGTAAACGCTATGGGTCAGCCGATAGTGGCCGGTTTATCAACGGTGTTTTGGATAAAGTGGCTCAAGAAATAGGACGTATTGAGCGCCGTGAAGACAGCGGTGTTAAAGTGAGTGTTGTGCGTCGTAAGCGCTCATAAGCAATCAGCTATTGAGTTTAAGTTTAATGGGCTAATCACTCTAAAAAGCATGAGAAATAAGGCCATGGCTTAGCTTATGACTTAGCTCATGACTTTTATATAAAATGTGACTACATAAAATGTGACTACATAAAATATGAAAGCTTAAGAAAGTAAAGGTAAGCGTACAATAAAGCGAGCACCGCCTAACGTTTCACTTTCATCAACTGTGATTTCACCACCCAAAGCTTTCACGATTTGCCAAGTGATACTCAAGCCTAAACCAAGTCCACCGCTTTGACGATTTCGACTTTCATCCACTCGATAAAAAGTATCAAAGATCGCTTTACGTTGGTTTTGAGGTACGCCTTCACCATCATCTTCCACCCAAAGTTCTACATAAGAGGATGGTTCTTTAGAACTTAAGCTGAGACTTACCTTAATGTGTGATTGAGCATATTGATTCGCATTAGTAATAAGGTTGGTGAGAACTCGTCGAACTGGCTGTTCTTCACCCCAAATATAAAATGTTTGCTCATCATTAAGCTCTAGCTGAATCGCATGACTTAGATAAACACTTTCGCGACATTCACTGAGAACAATATGACTTAAATTAATTTTGGAAAGATTTAAGGCAAGTGTACCTGAGCGATAACGATGATCAGTCAATAATTCATTGGTGAGATTGGTTAAGTCCTGTACTGAACTATGATAATCTTCTAATAACTGTTGTTTTTGTGTTTCATCATGAGCTGAACTGAGAAGCTCTCCGTAAAAAAAGAGTTTTGAAATAGGTGTTCTGAGTTCATGTGCTACTGCCTTTAGCAATGTTTCTTGTGCTCTCAATAGGCCAACGACATGATCGGCTGCATGATCAAACTGTTGCGCAAGTTTTTCAATCGGCCCATGTCCTTTAAGGTTCACCCGAGCTTTAAGGTCACCCTCGCTAAATTGCTGAGTGATTTTAGAGAGCTTAGTGGTTTTATTCACGTATGGTCTTAAACTAAACCAAAAAGCCAAAGCGAGTATTAGACTAATGAGTGGTAAGAAAATGGCTGGTGGCAATAAAAGGGTAGGCGATAAATGTACATCAAACGAGACTACTTTTGCCTTATCTGCTGATGCAAATGGCTGATGTAAAATTTTAACACTATAATTGGATGAAGTGACTCCGCTATAGGCTTGAGGCATGATGACCAAACGAGTGAGCTGTGGTCTACTTAAGCCTGCTTGAGTCAATGCTTGAATAACAGGTTTACCTTCTGACTCACTTAAGCTCTTTTGCAATCGCTGTAGTTTTTCTTCAAGGCTACCGGGTGAATGCTGGGCTAAATAAATAGCGCTTGCCATCCATTTAGTTGCACTTCCCTTGAGTCTAGTTAACTCAAGCTCTAACACTCTGTTCTGATCATAGTTTAGATAAGCAAACTTAGTTTCTACAGTATTTTTATAAACAAGTAGTTGTTGCTTCAAGCGCTTTTCTTCATCTGAACTCAGATTTAAATCGCTTTTGAAAATCAGAGAGACGAGCCCATGCATTTGAGCGCTGAGTCGTCTTAAGGCTTCAACTTCACTTTGGTTCATCGGCAAGCGAACTTCACCTACAACCAACTTCGGATCTTGCAAGCTTTTTTGGGTACTTTTTTTAAGGGCATCAGCTAAGTAATGGATCGCCGGCTCTGAAAATCGGGAAAGTTTATAGTTATTTTCAGGTTGCCATTGGTACCATAGTAGAGAAAAGGTGCCTACCATAGAAATAAGAATCGAAAGCAGTGAGACACTGTATAGTTTGAGGAATAAACTCCTCATCGCCTCACCCCAACAGATTCTTTGTTCAGCCATGGTGGCTCTCAAGTTGATCTAAGGGCACAAAATGATAACCACGGCCATGTACAGTTTTGATCACTTCTTGGGTGAGGCCCATGCTTCGTAGATGTGAACGTAATTTAGAAACTCGTAAGTCGATCGAGCGATCGAGGCCATCATAGTCAATACCACGAAGCGCATGATATAATTCTTGGCGGTTTAGGGTTTCTCCTTGATGTTCAAATAAGAAGGCAAGTAAATCAAACTCACTGGTGGTAAGCTTAAGATCCTTTCCATAAACAAAAACAGTACGACTCGCATTATCAATCACTAATGGAGCCTCTGCTGTTTCTTGTGTGGGTAAATGGCGTAGATGTGCTTTCACTCGTGCGAGTAAAAGATTTGGTTGAACGGGTTTGATGACATAATCATCGGCACCAACTTCAAAGCCGAGCAGTTGACTTGCTTCGCTATCTTTGGCGGTCAGCATAATGATGTAGCCATTGTATGCATCTCGAACTTGCTTACAAACTTCAATGCCATCAGCACCGGGGAGCATGAGATCCAGAAGAACCAAATGTGGTTGTTTCTCGATGATGTAGGGAATGGCTTCATCTCCACGATGGATAACTTCGGCTTGGTATCCAGCATTAGTCAGAAACTGAGAGATCAAGCTTGAAAGAGTTTCATCATCCTCTACAACAAGTAAACGCAAGGTTTGGGTATTCATAATATGTGCTCATTTATACTAATCTAATTTTGTATCATACTACTGAACAATGAATGTTCCTAGTGTTCTCTTACACAATCGTGTAGTCTTTTTGTACAATAAATCTATTAAGATACGACAAGTACATAGGTGATACAAAAATCATACAAGAACAGATCAATCAGCGACTAAAGCTCTAGAATACTTCATACCCAAAATTGCATCTAGGAATCTTGTTAAAATCAGCGTATAAATGCCAAGTCTATTGAGTTTCACTGATTGATAAGATCTATATCTGTTCTTATCAACATTATTCTAAACAGTGTTCATACCTATATAATCGGAGTTCATAACATGACAACAAAGAATCCCATCAAGGTCGCCGTTACCGGTGCAGCAGGTAATATTGGTTACAGTCTTCTTTTCCCTTTGGCGGCTGGTCAAGTATTTGGCCCAGACCAACCCATTGAGCTTCAGCTTCTTGAGATCCCTCAAGGTCTCCAAGCGCTAGAAGGCGTAAAGATGGAACTTTTGGACAGCGCATTTTCATTGGTGACCAACATTACCTGTACCAGTGATGGTGATGAAGGCTTTGGCGATGTTGATTATGCTTTCTTAGTTGGAAGTAAGCCACGAGGTCCAGGTATGGAACGTGCTGATTTAATCAGAGAAAATGGGCCAATCTTTGTAGGACAGGGGCAAGCGATTGATCGCTCTGCCAAAGAAAATGTTAAGGTGATTGTCGTAGGTAATCCCTGCAATACAAACTGCTTGATTGCCCAACACCAAGCCAAGAGAGTTAACCCTCGTAATTTCACAGCGATGACTCGACTTGACCAGAATCGTGCCAAAGCTCAACTTGCGCTTAAAGCAGGCGTACCGGTCAGTGAAGTGAGTCGCTTAGCGATTTGGGGAAATCACTCACCAACCATGTATCCCGATTTTGAAAACGCGATGATTGGTGGCCAAGCTCTCACTGATGTGATTACTGATCATGAGTGGCTCAAGAGTGATTTCATCAAGACCGTTCAGCAACGAGGCAAGGCGATCATTACCGCTCGTGGTAAGTCATCAGCTGCATCAGCCGCTTGGGCTGCGATCGATCATGCGATTTCTTGGAGTCGTCCAACACCGGCTGGTGAATGGGTCAGTATGGCAGTTCCAAGTGATGGCAGTTACGGTATTCCTGAAGGATTGATCTATTCATTCCCTTGTACAGTCAATGCTGAGGGTGAATACAATATTGTTCCGGATGTTGCGCTTAGTAGCTTTGCCAAAGAGAAAGCTATGGCAAGTGCTGAAGAATTACTTGCAGAGCGTGATGCTGTTAAAGATATTCTTGGATAAAACTGCTTAGTCAGCAGGGGTTGTGGAGACTGAAATCAATGGCAAAAATAAAAACGGCAATCTTTCCGGTGGGGGGCTTGGGCACTCGTTTTTTACCAGCAACCAAAGCAATGCCCAAAGAAATGTTACCGGTTGTTGATAAGCCATTGATTCAATATGCAGTCGAAGAAGCAGCCGAAGCCGGTATCGAACAGTTTATTTTCGTAACCGGCCGTGGGAAAAGCGCTATTGAAGATCACTTTGACCACAGCTTTGAGCTAGAGCATGCGCTGGCAGCTCACGGTAAAGAAGAAGCTTTGAGCTTAAGCCGTTCTATGCTTCATAAACCCGGAGCTGTCACTTATGTTCGTCAACAGGAACCTGCTGGACTTGGTCATGCGGTATGGTGTGCTCGTCATCTGATTAAAGATCAAGCAGTCGCCATTCTCTTAGCTGATGATCTAATTGACTCTAATTCAGGTCCAGGCTGTTTAAGTCAGATGATTGCTCAGTATGAGTCCCTATCACATCCGGGGGGTAACATGGTCGCCCTCATGGAAGTAGAACCTGCCGAAACTCAATCTTATGGGATCATTCAGCCTGGTGTACGTTCAGAGCATAACTCCAGTTTGGTTGAGGTGAAAGGTTTGGTAGAAAAGCCAAGTCCTCACTTGGCGCCCTCAAACTTAGCAGTCGTTGGTCGATATATTGTTGAGCCAGGCGTTTTTGCTGAACTTGAATCGCAGGAACGAGGAGCTGGTAACGAAATCCAATTAACAGATAGTTTAGCTAAGCGAGTGGGCAAAGTTCCATTTCATGGCTTACTTTTTCAAGGTGAGCGTTTTGATTGTGGCTCCAAGCTTGGATTTTTAAAAGCAAATGTAGCGTATGCGATGCAACACACAAGTTTAGCAGAGCCACTTAAGTCTTGGTTAAAAAACAGCCGATTTTAAGTAAAAAAACTTATGGGACATCATATCCTTTTATATTTACAGTCCCCCCTGTAGATGAGAAGGCTTTATAGCCTCTTTAGAATTGTTTGGATTCTTGTGAATCAGTATAAGTGCTTGAACTTGCTTGCTTTTTCTTGATGCATGATTGATCGTTTATAAATAATCTAAATTTCCTTCTTTTCTCCCCTTGACGCTTTCAAGGCAGTGTTTAAGTTCACAGGGCAAGCGTTGATCGTAAGCGATTTGGCTTTGTTTATACGCTTAAAAACTTAAACATTGAGAGTTTAGATTTATAAATTAACCAACTCAGGAAAAGTATAGACTGAGCGCCGGAAGGCAGATGATAAGGAGAAAGAAGTCATGGGCAAGATTATCGGAATAGACCTTGGTACAACTAACTCTGTTGTTTCTATCATGGACGGAAGCGAGCCTCGTGTCATTCAAAATGAAGAGGGACACCGTACCACGCCTTCTGTAGTGGCTTGGGACAAGAATGGGGATGTACTTGTAGGACAGGTAGCACGCCGACAAGCGATCACAAATCCGACCAAAACCATTTACAGTGCCAAGCGCTTTATGGGTGGAAGCTTCGACGAGATGCAAGGTGACATGGAGCGTATGCCCTATGGAATGAGCCGAGGGAGTAATGGTCGTATTGAAATCCAAATTGATGAGAAACGTATTTCTCCACCAGAGGTAAGCGCTAAAATCTTACAAAAGCTTAAAGGTGCTGCAGAGCGTTATCTTGGTGAGTCCATTGAGGCTGCTGTGATTACAGTACCGGCTTACTTTAATGATGCCCAACGTCAGGCAACCAAAGATGCAGGTCGCATTGCTGGCCTAGATGTTAAGCGTATTGTTAATGAGCCCACTGCAGCAGCTCTAGCTTACGGCTTAGATAAAAAAGAAGACCAAGTAATTGCGGTATATGACTTGGGTGGTGGTACCTTTGATATTTCAATTCTTGAGGTTGATGATAATGTAATCGAAGTAATTGCAACCAATGGTGATACGCACCTTGGTGGTGATGATTTTGACGACTGCATCATTGACTTTTTGATCGACGAGTTCAAAAAAGATACCGGTATTGACGTCAGCAAAGATACCATGGTTTTACAACGCCTCAAGGAAGCTGCCGAGAATGCTAAGATTGAGCTCTCAAATGTAAATGAGACTCAAATCAATCTACCTTTCTTAACCGCTGATGCAACCGGACCAAAGCACTTAGACATTACTTTGAGTCGTTCAAAGTTTGAGCAGCTGATTCGTAGCTTGGTTAAAAAGAGCCTTGAGCCTTGCCAAAAAGCTTTAACTGACTCTAAAAAGAGCAAGACTGAAATTGATGAAGTGATTCTTGTGGGTGGATCAACTCGTATTCCACTTGTACAACAAGAAGTAGAGCGTTTCTTTGGCAAGAAAGTAAATCAAACCGTAAATCCGGATGAAGTTGTTGCCTGTGGTGCCGCTGTACAAGCGGGTGTACTTTCTGGTGATGTTAAAGACATTCTACTTTTGGACGTGACCCCATTATCACTTGGTATCGAAACCATGGGTGGAGTGATGACCACTTTGATCCAAAGAAACACCACGATTCCAACCAAAAAGAGCGAGGTATTCTCAACAGCTGCCGATAATCAAAGCGCTGTAACAGTACATGTGCTTCAAGGTGAGCGTCCGATGGCTCGTGATAATAAGACCTTGGGTAAGTTCAATCTTGAAGGTATTCCAGCAGCGCCTCGCGGTGTTCCTCAAATCGAGGTAACCTTTGATATTGATGCCAACGGTATTGTGAATGTGAGCGCTGTTGATAAAGCGACAAACAAAGAGCAAAAGATCACCATCCAATCTTCAAGTGGATTAAGCGACAGCGAAATCGATCGTATGGTACAAGAGGCAGAAGAGCACAAGAGCGCTGATGAAGAGCGTAAGAAGCAAGTTGAGATTCGCAATAATGCTGACTCTTTGGCTCATCAAACCGAAAAGACCATTGAAGAAATGAGTGAGCAACTCAGTGACAGCGATAAGGAAACCTTGACTGCTGGTGTTGCAGAAGTACGAGAAGCACTTGAGAGCGATGACAGTGATCGTATCGAAAGCGCAACTCAAGCTCTACAAAGTAGCTCAAATGATATCTTCAGCAAGATGTATCAAGCAGCGGGCGCGGCACCAGGTGCAGATGCAGGTGCAGGTGCAGGTGCGGCTGATGCAGATGATGATGACGATGATGTCATCGACGCTGAGTTTGAAGAAAACTAAATCAACACTTAATTTATGTAGTTTGTAGGCGGATCAAAAGCTAGGCTCAAGTCAGTTAAACATAGCTTCATGAGTCTAGGTGTGATCTAAAAGATCAGATCAACAGATCTTAGCAAACAACAAGTTAGGCCTTAATCTGCTCCAAAGCTTTTAGGGCTTCTCTGACTTTATGCAAGGCTTCTTGGTGTAGTTGGCCGGCTTCTTCAAAGCGATGAAGCTGATCTTCTATATGATTTAAACTTTTAATCGCCTTACGCTGGGCTGAATGTAAGCTTTTTTGACTTACAGGCAGTTCAGTACTCTTGTATTTTTCAAGTTGCTCATCTTGATTGAGAATCGCTTGAATACGACGATCGCTGAGTTTAAAAATTCTTTGCAACGCTTGCTTAAGAGACTTTTGACCTTCTTTAGGACGACCTTTTAGTTTTTCATATCCAGCCTGCTCAAGACGCTTGGCAGCTTGTTTGATTTCGATTGCACTATAATTGCGTCGTTGGGTATTTTCTTCGATTTCAACTTGTAAAGCTTCAACCGGAGCCTCTTCAGCGAGCAGGTCTAGTCGATAAACAGGGACTCCCTCTGCAAAGTGCTCACTAAAGTATTCAGGGTTATGCTCTGCCAATAATACCAAGGCCGCTCGCCGATGGCCACCGGCTAAAAGTGTGCCTTCTCGATCGACTGAAAGTGGGCTAATCAGGCCGAGAATCTCTATACTTTCCATAAGCTCTTGAACATGTTGTTCATTGAGCTCACGAGTATCTCCATGTACTCTCGCCGAAATTTGGCTCAAAGGTAGGCGTTCTCTAGTACCTGCTACCTCTGTGTATTGAGCCCTTATTTCTTCGGCTCTTTGATTACGTTGTCGTTTTAATGGAGCCGGGCGCCGAGCCATAAAATACTCTCCCTTGGTCATTCACTAGGCTAATGCTGAGTTTACTTATATAGTTGTTAGACAACTTATCCTAATTTGCAGCAAGTTGCTCTTGGATCCAAGCCCAAACCTCAGTAAGTTCTTGACTTGCTTTACTTTCAGACTTTTTATCAAAGCAAGTTTTACCCTCGGTCAATAAATGTCTATGAATAGCTCTTTCTCGAATTACAACGGGACAGACCGGCACGCCTAGCTCACTGAACATAGTTAACGCGTTTTCGGCATTTGCCTGTGGGTGTAACCGATTTATAATGAGAGCAATAGGTTTTCGCGCAACCTCAGCAGTGTTTAAGGTATCATTTAAAGCAGCAAGTTCAAAAGTATCGATGGGCGTCACAACAATAATCAGATCCATCAGCTTAAGTGCATCGATTGTACCAGAAACCAAAGCACCTGGCGTATCGACAATAACATAGTCATGATCAAGCTTAGGAAGTTTGCTCTTTAAACGAGTTGGAGGCAGAGAAATGACCTCAGGGTCAGAGTCTCTTAAGTCCCCCCAATGACTTAGACTTGCTTGAGGGTCACAGTCAATGAGCACAGAATTCCCAGCGGCCACAGATAAAATCGCACTCACTGTACTCTTACCAACACCACCTTTACCACTAAAGACTGCAATCTTATACGTGGTCTTATCCTTATTTGTCTGTGTTTTATTACTAGAGCTCTTAGCCATTGATCACTCCAATTACCGTTCTATTAAGATCTTAATTTATGTGCCTTGCCTCTACATATTATGCACGCTTATTCTCCTACACTGATCACTGATAATAGGCAAGTATGAAGATGGTTTCTGAAATAACAGTTCGTTAAAAGCTAATGATTTTAAGAGTTTTTACATAGTTATAAGTTAAATCGTTTGATTTCTAAAATTGATTTATGTAAATATACAAAAACACTAAAGACGAACTTATTATAATTGATTAACATAAATGAGTTTGAGTCCTGTTTATATAACACTTTTTTAAAAACGAATTGTATGGAGTGACATTTATGTCAAATACACAAAGTCTAGAAGATATTCTAAAACAAGCACAAGATTCTCTCAAGAAAGCTGAAGCTGATCTTGCGATTAAAAACCATATTATCCAACAGCTTACAAATGATGATGGAAGTATCATCAATACAGAAATTCATTTCGAATTGGGAGAAATGAAAGTCAGTATTGGTAAAAAGAGAAGCTATAACCGCTCAGCTGATGAAGCGGTTAAAAGTAAGAAAGCACGAGGAAAAAAAGAGAAAAGAGTTCACCGCTCTAAAGCTGAAAAAGAACTCATTTTTACTGAGTGTCTTAAAGCATCTTTTAAGAATAAAAAGAAGCAAGATGCTATCGCAGTGTTTGCTAAGGTTTCTCCTAAGTTTACAGCCAATCTTTGGAATGACTTCCAAAAAAGCAAGTATGCTAAAAGTCTTACCAAGCAAGGTGAGACTCGTAATATGACTTACTCTTTTGGAGAACAAGCAGAAGCTAAGACGACTGCTAAAACAACCAAAGCAAAGGCCCCTGCTAAAAAGCGAGCGGCTAAGAAAAAAGCCAAATAGGAAAAACTAAATAAAGTTTAAAAAATGGGTAAGCATACTTTTGACTATTTTAGGTATTCTTGCTTTTTAAGTTAAACTAGGGCTACGTATTCTTATGAAGCACACGTCACAAGAAAATGTAGTTCGAGTCGCCAGTTTTAATATCAGAGTTGGAGTTGACTCAAGCTTGGCTTGTGTTGCTTCTGACTTGTATAGCTTAAAAGCGGATCTCACTGCTTTTCAAGAGTTAGGCCAGCATTGGTCTTTGGGTATATCGCTTAATCAATGTGCCTATTTAGCCAAGGCGCAAGGGCATATGCAATATGGGTTTATGCCCTTACTCAGTCGGTCTTGGTCTATGGACCCATATCAGGGCGGCCCTTTTAAGTTTGATATGGTGCTTGCTTCTACTCAATCTTCCACTCAATCTTCTATTCAGCGCGGGAGCGAGGGCTTTGATAATAGTGGCTATTATGGGATCGGCCTAAGTGCAATAGGGGATTTATGTTTAGAGCAGGCTCTCTATTTACCTTATGTTGCGGATGAACAACGTGGCGCTCAAGTATTCTTATGGTCACTGCAAGGGATGAGTCAGCCGCTTAGAGTGCTGAACACTCATTTAAGCGTGGATGAGACAGAAAGATATGCTCAAGTATTGGTTATTACTAAATATCTTAGGCAAAGCACTGGTCCGCTTTTAATGTTAGGCGACTTTAATGATCTGCCTAATTCCAAATCTGTGCAAATATTAAAGACTGAGTTAGGATTAGGAAACCTAGCCGAGTCATTTGCCCAATCACCAGAGCTTGCCGAAGAATATAGTTTTAGTGTTAAGAACCCACATTGTCGAATTGATCATATTTTGGGACGTGGGCTAAAGGTCCATAATTTTGAAGTAGCCCAACACATTAAAAGCAGTGATCACTTTCCAATATGGGCAGATATTTCTTGGTAGCTTGACTTGTTCGTTTGAATGATTTTTGTAAACTTGAACTTATATTAAAGGTCCGAGCATGCCATTAAAAAATCTCCATCTAGTCTTATTGGTTTTATTGCTCTTGATTGGTTTCAGTCTAAGACCTCGATCAAGCTTCGCTAATTATACTGTGCCTAAGTTGGCAATAGACTTGGGGCTAGGTCTTACTTGGCCAAAGGAAGAACGTCAATCCACACTTGCTTATACAGGGCTTATGTATGAACTTGATTCTTCTTGGGCATTGATGGGTGATTATATTCATGAAATGGCTCATTCAACAGATGCGCGTCATCAAGTCAGTTTGGGTGGACGGTATCGTATAGATTTTTTACGCTTAAGGCCTTGGTTTGCCTTAAGGGTTGGGGCTGCTATTCAAGATTCTGTAAAGGCGACAATTGGCGCCAGCGTTGGCCTAAGTTATTTTTTATCAGAACATTGGCAGTTGTCTTTATGGAGTTTGGCGCTTTATGGTGGAAAGGGCTTGTGGCGTGAAGGTGATCATCAGGATTTGACTAAGCTTTATTATCTTTTTTCCATTAGTTATGATTTCACTCTAGGTGAAGATTTTGATGAGCTTTAGTTAAGGGATTGCTGAGTTTTATGTTGGTGGAGGCAGTATTTCTTTGCCATCGGCAAAGCGCGCAAAGCGTCCTTTGTCTCTTGAGTGAGCAGGGTCCGGTTTGGCCCAAGGCCAGCCACCAAAGCGAGTTCGCTGATAATCATAGATCGCCTGTCTGATTTCTTGTGTGCTATTCATCACAAAGGGGCCATGTTGTACCACGGGTTCACCAATGGGACGAGCCTGTAAAACCAATATGCTAGAAGCTTGTGTGGTTGCTTGGACGGGGTGTTCATAGTTGGCTCTCATCAATGCGCCATGTTTGGGATGTAAGCTTGTGCCGCCTAGATCTATTCGCCCTCCATTGACATGATAAATGACTCGCTTGCTGTTTTCTGGCTGTTTGGGCAAAGTGATCTTTGCGTTTGCTTCTAAGTCAATCAGCCAAATGACGACATTTGATTGAGGGTTAGAGGCCCAAGAGTCTTGTGGTGGCGCCAAGGGTTTTAGGTCTTTAAAAGAGCCGGCAATCACAGTGACTGTTGATTTCTTTCCGTCTTGATCCGTATATGTTTTTTTGGGCACTTCTTCATTCCAAAACATTTTAAACTTAGGCGGTACCATTTTATGGGTTGCTGGAAGGTTTAGCCATAACTGAAAAAAATCAGTGGGGTTATTTTGCTCTTGATTGACAAGAGGGAACATTTCGGCATGAACAATACCGGCACCAGCTGTCATCCATTGAACATCGCCTGCTCCAATGCGAGCGGTGGCTCCAAGTGAGTCCGAGTGATCAATCAGACCATGGCGAATAATCGATATGGTTTCAAAGCCTCGATGTGGATGCTGAGGAAAGCCGGGGACTTCATCACCATGATACATGCTCCAACCATTTAGACCAGAAAAGTCAGAGCCAATGTTGCGACCTGCAAGACTCGCTTTAGGAGCCATATTTTGATTACCGGCAGGGTAATTGTCACTGTGATGAACACAGAATAAAAAAGGCTCAAAAGTTTTCCATGGGCCTTGTCCTAAGGGCAAGTGATTCAGTACCAAAGATGAAGGGCTGTCCATGATGATCTCCTGTGGGTAGACGAATTGGGGCTTGCTAACTTATTCAATATACCAAGTTTTGAATACTGTTAAGATTGATACATAGAGTTCGGCTTAGGCTCAAATAAAGTTCAGCTTCTTTATGGTAGCCCTTTAGCTCAAAGAGGTACATAAAAATACTGATCATTATTTCATGCTTAGAGTATGTTTTTTATGATGTATTTTATATATTTCCATGTTTTGGTATTAGGTTTTAAAAATGACCTTATAGCTTTTAAATATCTAAATATAGGTAAATGTACATATATAAAATAAAATATTATCTTAGAATCGATAATTGAACGTTACTGAATGTTAGAATTTGGTCTTTTTTGAAAAGATTGAGCTTAAGCTTGTCAGTATTGCCTTTCGCTTGTTATCATCGCAGCATGTTCAACAATTAAGGAGTTTGAGGGTGGCTACCATACTGCCCAAATCGCGTTATGACTATTGATAAAGATCGTGTTTCTAAGGATCTAGCTTTGGATGATTCAAACGAATCAACAGTGGCCAAAGAGCCTTCACTTTTTGACAGTATTAACCCCCCAGTCTTTTTCACCTCGGGTGGCTTGCTGATTGTATTACTCACTTGCTGTGTTATTGCACCAGACCAATCTATCGCATTTTTTACGGCGATAAAGGATTACATCTTAACCAACTTTAGCTGGTTTTATGTATTGTCAGTTACCTTAATTTTTGGTTTTTGTATTTGGCTATGTGTGAGTCCTTATGGCCATTTGGTATTAGGTGAAGACCACGAAAAGCCGGTTTACAGTCGTTCTTCATGGTATGCGATGCTGTTTGCTGCCGGTATGGGAATTGGTTTGGTTTTTTATGGTGTGGCTGAGCCCATGGCCCATTTTAGAGCTCCACCAGTTGGTGAAGCCTTAAGCCAAGAAGCTTTAACAGCAGCGCTGCCTTTGACTTATCACCATTGGGGTTTGCACGCCTGGGCTGTCTATGCGGTGATTGGCTTAAGTATTGCCTTTTTCACCTATCGCCGCAACTTACCACTGTCATTAAGATCTTGCTTTTTCCCAATCTTTGGCCATCGAATTCACGGTTGGTTAGGGCACTTTATCGATATTATCGCCGTATTTGGTACATTGTTTGGTTTAGCCACTTCTTTGGGAGCCGGGGCAAGCTCGGTGAGTGCTGGTTTTCATCGGCTTTTTGGTACACCTGATACAGTCACAGTTCAATTAATCATCATTGCGCTGATTACTGGAGCAGCCACAATTTCTTTGGTGACCGGTGTAGACAAAGGCATCAGAATACTCAGTGAGGCCAATATGGTGATTGCTGGTTTACTGCTTCTTTTTGTCTTTGTGGTTGGGCCCACAAGTTATATTCTTGATCGCTTTACCGAGGGCGTCGGCTTATACATGAACGACTTTGTCTATCGCAGCTTAAAGCTAGGCCAAAGTGGGACCACTGAGTCAAATTGGATTAAGGGCTGGAGTGTTGTATATTGGGGATGGTGGGTCGCTTGGGCACCTTTTGTAGGGATGTTTGTAGCTCGTATTTCTCGTGGACGCACCGTGCGGGATTTTGTATTAAGCGTGATGTGTGTTCCGGTTGTGGTGACCTTCTTTTGGTTTGCCGTATTCGGGGGGACTGCTCTATCTCCGGAGATTAGACCTGCCATTGTTAAAACGATTGAAGAAGCGGGCTCTGGTGCTAATGCAGTGGCTGTTTATGCCATGCTAGAACAATTACCCTTTGCCGAAGTGCTGTGCTTTTTGGCTGTGATTGTAGTCACGATCTTCTTTGTGAGCTCATCTGACTCTGCCTCGTTTGTGGTCGATATGTTGACCTCAGGTGGTCATCTAGAGCCTCCAACTTGGCAAAGAGTTTTTTGGGCAACTGCCGAGGGCGCAACAGCGGCAGCCTTATTATATACCGGTGGTGAAAAGGTTCTTTCTGGACTTAAAGCCGGTGTGGTGAGCTTTGGTTTACCCTTTTGCGTACTGATGCTCTTAATGTGCTATGCCTTATATAAGGCGCTTAGAGAAGAAGATTTAAGTCCAAAAGAGGCAAATGAAAAGCAAACAGAGACTCAAGACTCCGAAAAAGCTTAAGCTTGCTTTACACCATTAAACGAGCCTAAAGCCGCTTTGAAATCCTCCACCATAGCGACGGGATTAGGATCAACACCGGCTTTAAGGGCCATCTCACAGCTCACTACATCAAACAAATATAAAGTGGCTAATAGTGATGTGAGACGATCTTGGGCGGGACGAATCGCAACCTTGAGAGTTTTTACTCCATAGTCGCTTAAGGTTTGTGCTGATTGATTGACACGAGTTTGCATGCGTGGACTCGCTAAGGGGTCTTCAAAAAAAACTGCTGTCAAACTGTCATGCAAACGAGTGTATCCAACCATTTCATTATGATTGAACTCAGGGATTTCATTCCAAAATGCAGGACTTTTAGCATTTTCATTGATCTTAATTTTGACGACTCGGGCCAAGCTCTCTGCATATGGCGGAGGGGCATAAAAAACAGGAATAGAGCCATCTAAAACCGTGGCAATTTGCTGGGCTTCTTCTTCCACATTCATCAGAGTTTTAAGTTCTTGGCCAACAGCCTTTAAGCGCTCTCGAGCACCAGGGAAGTAGCCAAGATCTTCTAAAATAGCACTTAAGGCACCAATGAAAAATCCAGAAGCCGCTCTGGGTTGGAAGGTGGGGCTAGGTTTAGTTAATTTAATAAATGGTAGCTTATGCTGAGCGGCCAATGCTTCAAGTCGACCACCAGCACAGATGATCAAAATCTGGGCACCTCGCTGTAAAGCATCATCCAAAGATGAAAGGCTTTCTTCAGTGTTTCCACTAAAGCTACAAGCAATGACTAAATCATTTTGATCTAATTTTGCATGGGCCACCTCATATGAACGGGAAACCTTTAGAGGCACACTGAGTGGATCAGTAATGACTTTTAGTAGGTCTCCAGGGAATGCACTACCACCCAAGGCACACAGGGTGATTCGTTTTACAGGATATTGAAATTGCTCAGCAATCCCACTGGCCAATTCTGCACCTTGAGGTAGATGCTCGGGGATGCCGCGTACGCCTGATAGCATAATTTCAATACCAGCTCGGATTTGAGCTTCTTCTTGGGTCATTTCTTTACTCATATTGCTCACTCTCTATGTTGATCAAGACTGCAGATCACTTTAATAACTATCACTCACACATAGGGTGAGAGCTTCTGCTAACAGATAAATACACTTTTTTCTGTGAGCCAAGTCTTTTCTGAGGCAAAGTGAGACATGAATAAATCAATGAGTACTGACTAGGGTGTGATCTACACTTAGGAATGAGCTACAATTGACTTTATCTACATCTGATTCAATAGGATTTATATTATGAGTCACAGTTTACAATTACGAGTGAGGCCTAAGTTTAAATATATTCAGTTTTTGAGTATGATGACCATAGCGTGTGGCTTAAATGCCTGTGATGATTCAACGGATGATAATAAGCCCTTAATGGATATGTTTGTGGCCGGTGAAATACAGGCTGGTGAAATGCAGGCTGGTGAAATGCAGGCTGGTGAAATGCAGGCCGGTGAAATCCAAGCCGGTGAAATGCAGGCCGGTGAAATGCAAGCTGGTGAAATGCCGGCCGGCACCTCCATGATCTCAGAAGCCCAATGGACACAAATTGATTTTGCTTGGGAGCATGGCTGTGGATTGACTAATCACAACCAAGTAAGTTGCTGGGGACGTAACCAACAGGGGCAAGCAAGCCCGATCACCTCACTTGGCAATCAAGGTTTTTTAAAGCGAGTTAGTGTTGGTCGTTATCATAGTTGTGCAGAGTTAGTCTCCAGTTCTTCAGTAGTAGAAATGCCTGAAACTGACTCAAGTTCAGACTCTGAGATTGAGGAAATAGAGGAATCTACGGTCATTCAATGTTGGGGACGAAATACTGAAGGGCAGCTAAATCCGCCTGAAAATGTGACCCTATCTCAAGTGAGTGCCGGTTGGCGGGAAACTTGTGCTTTGGACTCCGAGGGCCAAGTTCATTGTTGGGGGGATGTAAACCCAAATACTTTACCAAGCACCGAATTAAGGCTTAAAAGCATTAAGTTGAGCCAAGCATTTGGCTGTGGCTTAGATAAAGATGATGGCTCAATTCACTGTTGGGGCAGAAATGATTATCGTCAAGCTGAGCCACCCGAGGGTGATGGGTATAAAGCATTAAGTGTAGGTACAGGAAAGCATCACTGCGCCATTGCACAAGATGATTTATTACGTTGTTGGGGCGATTCGGCTGATGGAAAAACGCTAGCACCTGCATTAGAAGTAAAGCAAGTATCTGTAGGCCAAGACCATGCTTGTGCTTTAACTTTAGATGACACAGTACGCTGTTGGGGTATTAATCGTCATGGAGAGAGTTCTGCGCCTAGTGGTACTTTTCAATGGGTGAGTGCAGGTCCTCATTTTTCATGTGGATTACGTACCGAAGGTAACTTGGTTTGTTGGGGCGCGCTTACTCCCGAAGCAAGTCCTTTATTTACGCAAGTCTCTATTGGTTTAGCGCATAGCTGTGCTCTAAAGGTGGATCAAAGTTTAAACTGCTGGGGATGGCCAAGAGCAGGACGAACCGAGCCTCCCACCGGGCAGTTTAAAGCGGTTAGTGTGGGTGATGAACACAGCTGTGCCGTCTCATTAGATGGCCAAGTTCAATGTTGGGGCTTGGGCCTAGATCCCAGTCGCTTTGAGCGTGATGGTGATTTTGACCAAGCTTATCCACCCGAGTTTAACGAAGCCATTGCAACTGTGTCAGTTGGCGCTTTACATAGCTGTGTCCTTAGTGAAAATGGTACTGTGACTTGCTGGGGATCTAATGAGTTTGGACAGGCTACAGTGCCTAATATCCCATGGGACGTGACTCAACTAGATTCCGGTCGCTCTCATACCTGCGCTAGGTCGGCTGAAGGTGAAGTGCTATGTTGGGGAGCAAATCAATATGGTCAATTAAACCCACCAGCAATAGAAATGACTGATGACCCTGAGCAGTCAGTGGTTTATTCAGAGATTGACCTAGGTGGAAATACCAGCTGTGGCTTAAGTGTAGAGCAAACGATAGCGTGCTGGGGTGAGCAGAACCAAGAACTAAGCCAAGAGCAATTTTCGCATTATAGCATAGGTGAGAAAATCATATGCTCTCGTTCAATAAGTGGTGATGACTTAGAGTCAAATCAAAGAACTTATTGTGAAACAACAGTCAAGCACAGCACATTAAGCAGTGAGATTTGGCGCTTTGAGCTCGATGATACGCAAATTAAAAGTCTTGAAAGTGGTTATGGACAAGCCTGTGTGATTAGGGCTGATGAACGTATTCGTTGTCAAGGTCAGCATGCGCCTAATGCCTATCCAATCATTTTTGAATAAAACGATCCTTGGTCGTGATGAGCCAAGAGACAAATCGCAAGAGATAAATCACTAGATCAGGATATGATCAAGATTTTATGAGGTGAGCTGTGTTTGATAATCTGCAGATCTTTGGTAAGCAGGGGCTAAATCTGGTACGAATAGCCATGTTTTTTGGAGTGTTTTTCTCCATGAATATACCCTTGTTTGACCAAGTGGTTGGACAAAAAGGACCAGCGGTTGCTTTAGCCCAAAACAAAAAACTACCTAATGAGCGCTTAGCGGTACTGATGCTGCGAAATCGCATCAATATGAGTCGGGAAGAAGTAGAGTATTTAACAAGTGTTGTCAGACGAATCGCCTCAAAGCGATTGGCTCACAGCTACTTGATTATGACCCAAGAGAATATTGAGGTTTTATTACCGCCTAATACCAAGTTAGAAGACTGTGTAAGTGAATGTCAGGTAGAAACAGGGCGAACTTTAGGCGCACGCTATATTATTACCGGTGAAATCCTTCGTTTTGGCTCATCTTTACGTTTGACTTTGCGAATGCATGATACCAAAACCGGACGGCTTGTCTCTAGTGAGGTCGCTAAGGGAAAAGAAATTGAAGCCTTGGAAGAGCCAACCGAAAAGGCGGTTTTAGGTTTGATTCAGCAAATTGAAGCTCTGAAGCAGGTTGAAACTCAAAACCAAGTAAAAGAATCAAGGTCGGTTACCAACCAAAACCCAAGCCAAACATCCAATTCCACATCGATCGATCACAGTGATTTGAGTGAAGAAGTCATCATTGTTGGTGCTCAAGGCCGCTTAAATATTTTGGGGAATCAGCAAAGATCCGAAGCTAGATCCGAAGCACCCGATGATAATTTGGTGGTTGATCAAGAAAAAACTCAAGTTTTAAGGCGAAGAACTCAGCGTAAAAGTCGACAAGCACTTTTAAGAGAGCGGGCGCAGCAAGCTGAGCAAGAACGAGAAGCTAGGCTTTCGGGGCGCTATCAATCACCGGTTAAAGCTAAAGCCCAAAAAGATAAGACCCCTCCTAAAAATGTGATTGTCGATACCGAATTTGAAGCGACTCAAAATCCCTCAGATGGCAAGTTTCGATTCAATAATACTGACTTTTATTTGGGTTTTGCCAAGTCAACTTGCTTAGAGAATAATGTAGATTGCCAGCTTGATCATGATGCTTCATTACAGCTTGGCTGGTCCTATTATGGGGCAAGTAGGATTCCCACAAATAAGTGGCGTGGTGGCTTTGATATCAAATATGCTCATAGCTCTTTTTCCAATTCAAGTATGGGCTTTGATGCACCTGATGTGAGTTTTACACTCAACACATTCACCTTAGCATACTTGTTTAGTTATCATATAAGCCGCCTTAATTTTCAAGTTCAAGTCGGTTGGGGCTTTGCCTTTGGCAATCAATCCGTCACTGACTTTTCCTCAAGTGAATCACTTATGGCTGATTTAGAGTTTGGTTCTTGGAATGCAATCAATATCGGTCTATCCGCTGGAGTCCAAATTAGCTCAGGACTAAAACTCAGCGTATACAATGACCGCTTTGATACTTTGGGTGACACTGAAATGTGTGACTTCTTTAGTGATCAGTGTTCAAATGAAAAACTTCCGGCGATTACTCAAACCGGATTAAGAATAAGTTGGACACCTAGTTATTGAGTCTTAGCCATTAGACAGTAAGATGAGTCAATAACATGAGTGATCAAGTGATCAAGTGAGCAAGTTGTTAATAACACATAAATCGATTAAGTAGACATTTGGTCCAAATAGCCTTGAATAATTTGACTTGCTCGATGTGCACCTAGCTCTGTAGGTAACTGAACAGATGTTTCGCTGTATTCTGTTTGCTGATAAATTAAATCAGAATGAACCAAGCTCTTGCTTGCCCTTATCGCTGAAGATTTAATTTGTGAGCAATCTAAGATTTTTTTAATTTTCTGTTGAATGATCCTTGGCTTGCTTCGGGTAAAGTGAGTTCTAAGGCCTGCGCCAAAAGCTTTTACCTGTTCGGCAATGACAGGTTGATCATCTCTAATCGGTGCAATGAGTAAAGGACGCCCATAAGCCAGAGCTTCCATTGTTGTATTATGTCCACCGTGACAAAAAACAGCATCTACGTGAGCTAAGAGTTGCAATTGGGGCACTCGCTCTTGAATAATCCAATGCTTTGGAGCTGTTTTAAAATATTCCACCGGTGCGGCGGCGATGACTTGCAGATCAAGATCAGCTAAAGCTTCAATGATTTTAGCATACAGAGGAGCGGCTCTTTGTGCGTTGACTGTACCCATAGAAACAAAAAGCTTAGCTTGCTCTCTATTAAGTCGAGACCATGGAAAATCAATATGAGTTCGTTCGCCCTCTAAAGCCGGACCTACAAAGTGAATATTGCTAGGTAGATGCTGCTCTGGTGCAATACTCAAGGTCAATTCTTTACTAGAAAAAGCCAAGGTGCCCAAGGGTGATAAATCCAATCGTGGCTGTTCCAAATGTAGCTGTTCGAGCTGTTCAAGTCCTAAATAAGGATTAAGGTCATGTTCTCGCCAAAGGCCTTTTAACAAGTTGTCATGCCAAGTGTTGACTTGAGGTAAACCTTTGAGAACTTGAATCAAAGCTGCTGAAGTTGTAGCACTTGTCAGATAAGGGATTCCTAGCTTTTGACAGGCCATCGCCCCACCTAGCATTTGTTGATCGACAATACAAAGATCAGGCTTTTCACTACTTAAGTGGGCTAGAATATGTGGAAAACTTTGGCGTGCAAGAGGAATAAATATACTCTCCCACAGATGAAATAAGGCAGTAAAGCCTCGGCGTTCTTGATTACCATGCTGACCGATGCCACTTGCCGGCTTATCAGATTTATTCACTTCGGTTTGGTCTAGTGAGCAGACACGATGTTGAGCGGGTAAAGACCTACTAAGGCTTTCTGTATACCCTACCCAAGCAACTTCATGCCCCTGCTGTATTAGATACTGTCCAAGTGAAACTGTAGGATTGATATGTCCGGTTAAAGGAGGAACAATAAACAGGATCTTACTCATAGCAGCATCTTATTCATATCACTTTGCTTGATGTATAGTGTGGGAATTACGCTTACTAAACTTCAGTCAAGTTGGTATTTTTCTTTAAGTCTTTGGTTGACTTGGAAGAATAGATCTTCCCAAGTCTCACTACTTTTTTCCAAGCGCTTGATACGCTGTTCTACTTCTTGTTGTAGGTTTTGCTGGGTACTCATTCGCTCACGAATCAAAGGAATAAGCGCCTCATAGATTTCTTTATCTTGAGCATATACCTCACCTACACTTTGAGTGTGATAAAATTGCTCGATTAACTGGGTCACAATCCAACTGGGAGCATCATCATTGAGGCCAAAGTTACGTTGTTTAGCCAAACGACGTTTTTCAGAATAAATCATACTAGGATCATCTTTACGACGTTCAACATCATGACGAGCCAACTGAGTGAGTTCTTGATCGATTCTTACATAGGTGCGTAATACATCACTAATCGTTTGGTGAAACTCAGAAATCATAAAATCTTTATTATCTTCACCATAGCGATCAAAACCATAGGCCCCTTGGCTCGCTCTCTTTTTTAGCTCTTCTTCTGTAGGGGGCTCACGCTCCGCAATTTCAATAATATCTTGTTCTTCGGTTAAAGTACGAACAATATCACTGGTTAGTGAATGGATTTGCTTTGAGTAAAGACGCATGCTCATCGGTAACTCCTCAATTAGAGTGTTTAAGTTGGTTAAAAACCATCTTGCTCTACAAGTAATATTTATAAATCAAAAGAATGGATAGCACGACTCGACAAACTCGACAACTAATCAATACATTGAGAAGGGATTTCTCTGCATAAAGCTTTCGTCACTTATACTCTATTTGTTGTTCAGAAGGGGCCTTGAGTTTGGTTAATCTTCATCGAGATCAGTGTTAGAATGAGTTGATTCAGAAGCTTGATGCTCATCTTGCTCAGCACTTGCTTCCTGTTTTTCTTGTTGAAAACGAATCAAAGAAATAATGCCTTTTTCTGGTGTATGTTCACCTTCTTTGTTTTCTTTGATCTTGGCTAAATGTCGATCTACTGTATCAAAAGATTCATCATCTTCGCTATCTTCATCATCTTTAAAGAAACGCTGGGTTTCTAAACCTTCAACCACATCATAAATGACTTCTAAGGGGAAAGGCCATTTATGGTCACGGCTTTTAGTATCAATCTTTTCTAAGCTTTGTGCCCAATCTTTGAGTTCACTGAGCACATGATGCACTTCTTCCGGGTCATCAAAACCATCCATAAACATTGGACGAGTGAGAGGCAATTCTTCTTCCTCTTCATCTTCAGCAATGTGCATTGATAAGCCATAATGGGCAAGGACAGGCTCAGGAATACTTTCTATGAATAGCTCAGGGCGACCAGATGGCTCACGCTTTTGGTCGAGAGATTGCATAAAATAGAAGGAATCCCATGGTAATACACAAAGAAAAGGTTGCCCACTAAAAGAGAGAGTAACCCGTACACCCTGCTCGTCAATCTCAAATATTTTAGCTCTAAAAGCATAACTTAGGTTAAGAGTTACCTGCACTCGATCCATTAAAAAATCTGGTAGAGAAATTCCCTCAATAGTTGAGTTTAAACGAACTTGCACTAGACCCTGTGCGAGCCGAGACTCAAGTTCGGCACGCTTACGTTTTGAAAGCTCACTATTACCTATATTGTCACTCATCAATGACTTCCTTCCCACACACCCTTAGCGACCTAATTGAAAATAATCCATTACATTAAGTACGAATGCTAATGCCTAGACCTTTACGCAAGGCAAAATATTCTTCTGATACCGAGAAAATAATGAGTTCTTGAATACGATCGGCGATTGAAGCACGACTCATAATCACAGACTCATTCCGAATGGCCTGGGTTGCCTCGACCAAATCATTGCATAAAACAAAGCCTAAACGGTTTGCTGTATGATCTAGGCCTTCGAGCCAGCGAGAGACATCAAGGTGAGTGCGTTGATCTGTTTGCATTTCATTAAGTAAGTTATTGATCTTATTCAGATCGTTATCATCAATCTTTCGATAGACATCTACTAAACCAGAATCATAATCCTGTACTTCAATGCCCGCCATACGCATGAGGGTAAAGATAATAATCTTTAGACGATTACGACGAGAATCATAATCTTCATCAAGAGTTGCCATCAAAGCATGTGGAGTCATCATAAAGAGAAGTTTAGAAATGGAGAACACTAAAGCTTTCATACCCATACTATGTTGCATATCTTGACCAACTAAAATAGCTGGAGGATTGGTATTCATAGAGCGAAGCCCATTCACACCAGCTGGTCCTGCATAACAAGACAGACGCTCAAAACGAGTGACCTTTGAAACAAACTCCAATACAGAATTGAAAGCAGTTTGTTCATTTGCTGACATAAGATCACGGCGCTTATGCACGCCATATCCCTTATGATTCATCATCATTGCTGGTGCATTATAAATATAAAGATTTTCAAAGAGACGATCCATAAGAGGGCTCTTTTTGGGGTGAACCAAATAGGCCCAATGGTCATTTTCAAGATGCTTGCGAATATCGCCTAAGCGACGAGAATGGTGCTTACTATAAAAATCTTGCTCATCATCTCGTGCATGACGTAAGCAAACCAAAGCCTGTGCGACACACCATGCCTCATCATACTTAGTTTGACCGACAAATAAGCGGAAAAGCTTATGTAAGCTATTGATTTGTCGAACATCAATACGAAGAATTTCACGGTGTTGTGCAACAGCGAGATCCCACTTTTGCTCATGCTCATATAGCTCAGCAATCATATTGCGAGTATTTATGTCATTAGGACGCTTACTCAAAGCAATGTTATAGGCCTTGATCGCTTCGGCATAATTACTGAGACGAGTACGATTAATTTCACCTAGAGCCTTAGCCAGCTCAAAGATCATGTCATCACCCATACTGTGCTCAGTAGCGCGCTTAAGCATCTTGCGGAAATAGCGATCTTGGCGTTCAAAATTACGCTCATTGACCAAGAGTTCCTCAATGGCAGTAAAAGCCTTAAGCTCGGTTGGATTTGCATCAAGAGCCTTATCAAAGGAACGAACCGCTTGTAAGTTGTCTTTGATTTGATCTTTTTGCAAAGCACCAATCGCATAGAAATACTTAGCTTTTGTTGGTCCATCAGCTTCATTATTGGCAAAGTGGGTGAGAAGCTGAACGGTTGAGTTCCAATCTTCTATTGATTCATAAAGCGGTAATAACGAACCAAGAACCAAACGACTATGCTCATTAAGTTGCAAAGCATTTTCATAAGCTTCAATCGCTGGGCGGGCTTGGTTCATCTTTTCATGATAAATTTTACCAATCTCGATCAGTGCATCAAAGCGTGTGTCTTGATCTTCGGTGAGTTCTAAGCGTCTTTGGCGATAATAAATCGCTTCTTCCCATTTTTCACGACGCTCATAGGTTTGAATCAAAAGCTCCATAGCCTCTTCATGGTTAGGCTGAATCTCCATGACTCTGATCAATAAGTCTAAGGTACGGCGGTCATCGGCCAGCATAAACTTGGCTTTACCTTGCTTGAACATCACCTCGACTCTTGCTTCGGGTTCAAGTCGTTCTCCATGGTGAATCAAGATCGCTTGCAGCATATTTGCTGCGCCTTCCCAATCATCACGGCGTAAATAGACTTCTGAAAGACCCTCAAGAGTTTGGAAATGTGTACTATCCAAGCGATAAGCCTCTTGATAATGAGTCAAAGCAAGTTCATCAAGACGAAGGTTTTGTGCACAGCGAGCCAGATTAAAGTGATGCTCTCTACGCTTATGAATATCGGTTTCTTGCTCATTCGCGATGAGGAGCTCAAGTAAAGGCTTGGCCTTTTCCCAACGTTCATCACGAAGATATACCTCTACTAAGAATGGAGCAACATCTACATTACTTGGGTCAAGGTCAATCGCACGGCTGTAATATTCTAGTCCAGTATTGCTGTCCCCAAGCAATTGAGTGTAAATACGTCCCATCTCAAAGTAGCATTTACTTTTTTCAATATCATTGCTTGCTTGAGCCTCCATCATGGTCAAAACACGAATGACCGCTTGGAAATCACCTTGAGTTTCATAAATCTCTTTAAGTTGAATCATCGCCGGAGAATAGTTTGGATTAAGCTCTAAGGCTCGTTTCATCCATTCAATGGCTTCATGCGGTGCTTCCAAATGTTCCAAGTGAACCATACCCAAGTGGTACATCTTTTCGATCTTGGCATGGATCTCATTGATGAACTCGAGTTCTGCGCTCATATACTGTACACAGTCGGCCCAACGTCCTAGTTGTCCATTCAATAAACTTAGACGACTGAGCGCATCAAGATGCTGTGGATTGACCTCAATAATAGGTAATAAGTAAGCGATTGCTTGCTCGCGAGCGGTGGTTTCATCATGATGAACCATTTCTGATAACTCAGAAAGAACTAGGCGCACCATGGTATGGTCAGCATTAGGTGCTCTCTCTAAGTATTGCTCATAAATCTCTTTGAGTTCATCCCAGCGCTGATCTTCACGATAAAGTCTATCAAGTGCAGTGACTGCTTCAGTATACTGAGCATCAATAATAAACATTTTACGATAGCTATCAATTGCGCCTTCACGGTCATTGAGTTCTTCTAATTGCAAACGAGCTAACTTGTTATAAGTGTTTAGCTGGTCATTGCTATTAGTACGCGCAATAATTAAGGACTCATAAACTCGTTGTAGTTCATAGGTGTTCTTTTGCTGACGATAGAGTTGTTCGAGCGAAAGTAAGGCATCAACACAGTTTGGATCACGTTCAAAGGCATCATGATAAGCTAGGATTGCCCCATCGACGTCATTAAGACGAACCTCTTTAATCTCGGCAACTCGCAAAAGGTTCTCTACCTTGATTTCAAGGTTCTCGTGAAGGTCTGCTTCACGTTCAAGAATCTCAATTAAGCGATAAAAATCTTGTTTCATCGCATAAAGGTCTTTAAGTGCTGCTAAGGCATCAAGGTCATCCGGCTCATAATTAAGAACCTCTTGATAAGCACTCAAAGCACCATCAAAATCTTCAAGATGTTCATGGCGAATTTCTGCTAAACGCTTCCAGGCCGCTGTACTTTCCTCGAGTTCAACTAATTTTTGGAGTTTTTGCTCAATGAGTTGAGCGGCAAACTGCCACTGACTATGCTTTTCATAAAGCGCTTCTAAAGCGCTTAAACATTCTAAGTGATCCGGATCGATCTGTTGAATGGTTTGATAATGAGTCACCGCATATTGAGGCTGATTCATCGCTTCATCATACCAACGAGCAACACGCATACGAAGGGAGATACTTTCTTCATCAGCTGCGCCGACCTGAGCAATACAGGCTTCATAAAGCTGAATGGCTTGGGTCCACATGTTTGTTTGCAAGGCCAAGTTTTCAATTTGCTCACCAAGTAATTGGTCATTTGGTTGACTGGTAAAGGCTTGACCAAGGACTACTAAAGCATCTTGCGGATTACCCTGTGATTCGTAAATTTCAGAAATTCTCAGTGCGATCGAAAGACGTTCTTCGGCATCTTCGCTGACGCCAATTCTTTGGTTCAGTACTGTAATTAAGTCCGGCCAACGCTCTAAAGAGCTGAGTAAGCGTTCTAAATGCTCAAAGCTTTCGTAATGATTAGGGTCGGTACTTAAAATCTCTTGATACGAGGTTACCGCACCTTCTAAGTCCTGTAGGAAACTCTCTTGTGACTCTGCTAAGCCAAATAAGATCGCATTTCGCTCGTTAATATCTTCAGTGTAAAGAGATCGATGCTTTAAAATACCACAGTATTCATGCCAACGAGCCTGTAACTCAAAGAGTCTTTCAAGATCAAGAATAGTGTCAAAGCAGTTTGGAACTACTTGTAAACGTAGATTCAGCATTTCGATGGCAGCATCTTCTTGCTCAGACTCGAGATAGAGATCGGCAAGCTCACGAAGAACTTCAGCCCGTTGCTCATTAAGAATATCTGCTCGAGCCTGATCAACAATAGAAACCTGATCAACAATAACCTGTGCATCAACACTTGCGACTTCAAGATGAGCTTCATGAGTAAACTCTTGGCTCAGTAGCTCTGTCTCTAAGTTTTGCTCTTGGGCTGTTGCTGAGTGTGCAATAACCGAAGTTGATTCATCTTCACCAAAGGCAAGGGTTTCTTCAACTGAGGCTTTCTCATGGATCTCTAAAGCATTTAGGTCAGGATCAAAGGTTTCACCAGAGACTGAAGCTGCATCAGCATCTAGAGCTTGTTCTCCCTCTCCAAGTTCTTCACTGACGGCTAAGGTAGCGCTTTCTGGAGTGGCCAAGACCTCATCAGCAAGCATTTCTTGAGCAAGATCCTGCTCTACATCAGCTAACTGCTCATTAAGTTCGGCCTGATATTCAGAGCTTGTAGCAGGTGTATCGAAAACTTCGGCTTCATTCGCTTGTTCAGAGACCACTTGTTCCGGTGTTTGAATAGAGGGCTGTACAGCTTGACTTTGAGCTAAAGATCTTAGCTCAGCATCAATCAGGTGAAGTAACTCAAGGTTCACATTAAGTAAGGCACTACGATCATCATCTTGGCGATATAAACCACGCATAGCCCAGCGTGCTTCAATGCTTGTTGGTGCCAAAGTCACAACTTTTTGCCAAGTCGAAATCGCGCTTTGTGGTCTTTCTAAACGATCACCCCAAATCTGTCCGAGTTTGGAAAGATATTTAATCTCTTGCTCTGTGTGTCCGGAACTGAGTTCGAGTTGTTGCTCACAGACACTAATTAAATCACGCCATTCCTCAACAGACTCATATAAGCTCTCTAATGAGTTTAAAGCCTCTTGGTCATTTTCAACAGCTTCAAGAATCTTACGCCATAGATCGATGGCTTCAAACGGTCGGGCAAGCTCATTTGTAAGCAAACGGCCCATTTTACGTTGAACTTCAAGCTGGTCATTGCCTTCTAGTAGGCTATCTTGGAGTAAGTAAATATCCAAAAGCTCTTCATGTTGGCTTAGGGCTTGATAGAGTGTTTCCAAACGCAAGGTTGGACCAAGCTCTTCTGGTCTAATTTGATTAAGGTGTTGGAAAACCTCAACCGCTCGCTCTGGTTGTTCAAGACGATATTCGTAAAGGTCTGCAATACGCCAATATAGACTTTCAACAGTACTCGCTTGCTCATTGCCATCAAGTTCGAGAATTCTAATTTCATTGGAAAGAATCTCTTCTAATTCTGGCCAACGCTCTAAAGTACTGTAAACTCGATCTAAGCCTTCATACACATCTAAGCGATTATCATCGAGACTTCTTGCATAGGTAAACTCTTGTTCTGCCGCTTCCCAATCTTGTACATGTTCCATTTGAACTTGGGCAATATGTACGCTGAGATTACAGATTGTATAGGCATCACTTAATTGAGCCCTTGCTTCGCCATAAAGCATGATTAACGCTGAAGCAAAACCATTTTCCAAAGCAAGTGTATGCAAGGCCTCACGACATGCCTCATGATCTGGTTCTGCCTTAAAGCCTTCTCCATACCACCCCAAAGCACTTTGTACATCTTGTAAGCGCTCTAACGCCATAAATGCAAGTTCTTGGCAAGCTTCACGTTTTTCTTCGCTGGTTTGTCGGAGATGGAGTAAGCCTTGTTTTTGCTGATACAAAGAGGACCAGTCCTCTTGTTGTGTATAGATAGGCTCAAGGATTTCGGCAATATCCTCTTGAGCGATTCCATTTACAAACAAGGTATTTAAGCCAGTGATTGCTTCGCTGTTATTTGGTGATAAAGCAAATACAATCTTATATGTGTCTAAGGCATCTGCGGTTCTTTGTAAGTATTCTGCGTAAATCTTAGCAAGCTTCTGCAAAAGCATAAGCTTAAGCGCTTCTTGCTCAGTACTGAGTAAGCCTACGCTTGCTGCATCAGATGAGCTTTCAGCCGAGTCAGAGCTTTCTGCCGAGTCAGAGCTTTCTGCCGAGTCAGAGCTTTCGGCCGAGTCAGAGCTTTCAGCCGAGTCAGAGCTTTCTGCCGAGTCACTCGCTTCTAAGTCATGATCTGAGTCCTGAGCTTGAAGCTCCTCACCCATTAGAGTCTCATCAAGCACTTGTTCTTCTGCATATTGATCTTCGTCCATCGCTTCTTCTGAGCTAATTGCTTCATCAATGATGTCGATTCGATCGTTTAAAACAAGTGCTAATTCTTCCCACTGTGCTGTGCGTTCATACAAGCGTTCCAAGGTAATCAAAGCTTCTTGATACACTGCATCTTGTGAGGTGACTAATGCTCTGATGGCTTCCCAATGGCGAATTGCTTCTTGATCATGACCTAGGTTTTGCTCATAGATACCTGCAGCCCACTGATGTAAGCTCATTGGAGCAAGAGTACCACCAAGATCATCAAGGTCAGCAGTAGCCACTTCATTGAGAGCAAGCTCAAGTTCTTCAGCCAATCGTGGCCAAGCCTCTGCCTGAGCAATGATCTTGAGCATAGATGGATAGGCATTTTCAGTGAGAGGAGCGGCTCTTAAAGCATAGGCGAAGGCTTCAAAAGCAGAGGTTTCATCCATGAAAACATCTTGATATATCGTGCCAATACGCATCCACAGAGCAGCTTGCTCTGAGCCTTTTTCAGTCACATTGAGCAAGCGTCTTAACGACTCAACCAAGCGTCCAAAGTCTCCAATTCGCTCAAGTGACTTGGTCAATACATCGCTAGCTAAAACAGCTTCAGCTTGCTGATCGATCATTTCCTCGAGCATCAAGAAGCTTTCTTCATGCTGAACAGTTTCATCAAGAAGTTGTGCTAAACGCTCGATGGCTTCTTTAGGTGAGGTGAGTTCAGCATAGACCAAACGAGCTGCTTGGAAGCGAGTTTGAGCGCGAGATTCTGTATCTTGTTGCTCAATCAAAAGATCTAAACATTTTAGTGCCTCATTCCATTGGCTAAGTAAGGCATAAACTTGAGCAAGTTCGGCCAAAGCCTCTGGATGATTGGGGCTGAGCATCAGCAGTTCATTATAGGAGAAACTAGCAGCCTCAAGGTCATTTAACTGCGATACTTGAGTTTGAGCAATTTGCAGTTTAAGGGCGATTTTATTTTCAAGTTCTTCTTCTAAATAGCTTTCTTCTTTCGATTGCAATAGACCAACAACATCTTCCCAACTTCCTTGTGCACTGTGTAAGTGACATAAGGCATCGATCGCTGGAATATGTAATGCATTTAGCCCAAGTACTTGCTGATAGAGCTCGATGGCTTGGTCTTGATCCTCAAGAACCTGTGTTGAAAGCTCAGCGGCTTTGGTTAAGTAAGCAATCTGCTTCTCACTGCCCTCAAGTGTACCTACCAGATTGACTCTTTGCGTATATAAATCAACAAGTTGGGTATACTGCTCAGAAGTTGTATAAAGCTCACCTAAGGCATTGTAAATATTAACAAGATGCTCGAAGTATTTGGATACGCTTTGGGCTTGAGTCTCAGAAGTGGCAGGCTCATCATGATCTGCAGGAGTAGAATCTACCGCCGAATCAGAGTCGGCAATAAATAAAGCTTCATAGCCTTGTTTTGCTTGCTCATAACGATAGATTGCTTGTTCAGTTTGGCCGGTTTTATGTCGGTATAGTTCTGCTTGTTCTTGACAGCGTTGGGCTCTAAGTGTGTCATCGGTAATTTGATCTAAGACCGACTCGTAACTTTGAATCAAGGTTTCCCAAGCTTGGCTTGCTGATACAAGTTGAGTCATGGCTTCTAAGGAAGCTTCTGACTCTGGAGAGCTTATAAAGGCCTGCTCATAACAATGATATGCTTCCTGAATAGCGTTAAGGCTCAAGTGAAGTTGTGCGCTTTGGTGAAGATAAGCAAGTTTTTGGCTAAGCCCTTCAGCGCTATCATCTTGTTCTTCAGCCAAAATATTGAGCGTATAGATTTGGTGCTCGACCTGTCCAGTTTGCTCATAATAAGGGCTTAATAATTGCGCAGCTGGTGCTTTAAATTCAGCCGTTTGAACTAATTGTTCAAGATAAGCGATGCTATGTTCATCATTAGGCACTAGCTTTAAAATCGTTGAAAGTACCGGTAAAGACTCTTCATATCTCTCAAGCTGATTGAAAAGAACAGAGGCTAAGCTTTGGTAAGCGCCAATCTTTTCCTTATCATCAATGCCCTCAAGTTGAACAAAACTCTCTAGAGAAATCACCAAATCACTCCATTGACCAACTTGCTTAAAGAGTCTAATCAATGCTTGGTTTGACTCGATACGGGTTGGTAAATAAGAGAGTAACTCTTGATGACTGGCAATGGCTTCATGAGGCTCACTTAAGGTATGCTCATATAAATTGGCAATACGTACTAAAAGAGACTCAGAAAGCGTCGATAAACTTGAGGAGCTCTGCGCTTGCTGGTCATAGGAATCAAGCTCATCAGAATCAAGCTCACTCGATGCCTCACTTTCAGAGTGCTCATCACTGGCATCCAACATTTCGTTGGCCGACGCTACGGGAGTCAGGAGAGATAACTCTAAGCGAGCACGTAATATTTCGAGTAGGCTACGCCAATCAGAGCCTTGCTCATAGAGTCGTTCAAGCGCAAGAAGGGCGGGTTCAGAATCACTTGAGGCTGCATATACACGTTGATAAGTAGCCAAAGTTCTTTCTGTATCTTGTAGCTGTTGCTCATAAATTGAAGCCAACTCAAGAAGATGATTGACCTCTTGATCAAGCTCACCTAATTCTGGAATAATTTCTTCAAGAATTTGAGCAAAACTAGACCAATCTTGAGTACGTCCAACCACAACTTTAAGTTGTTCAATTGCTGTAGGATGGTCTGCTTGCTCTTTTAATAAAGCGCTCAGTGCCTGTTGAGCACCAAGATCATCTTTTAGATGCTCAAGATAGACAGCACTCATCTTTTCAAACAGTTCTACTCGAGCTGAAGAATCTACAGAGTCTCGTGCAATCACTGACAGACTTTTAACATAGGACGCCCAATTCTCACCGTCTAAATAGATATCAGCAAGAGTTTGGGCAGCCTCTTTTCCAAAGGTTGGGTCTTCTTGGATGCGTTCTAAAATTTGTAAAGCAACCGGTTGTCTAGAGTGATCAACCAAGATTGTTCTTAAGCGCTCAAGAGCACTATCAATCTTATCTAGTTCATCCATTTCAAGAGAGGCAAGCTCAAGTTCTAGTCCCAAAGTTTCAGAACTTTGGCCATCATCAGTCTGAGCTTTTAATAACTCTATTTCTTTTAATATTATAGAGAATAAGGAGTTCGCATCGCCCTGTTGGCGATATAAGAGATGTAAAGCTTCGACTGCATCTAAGCGTTGATCATTCACTTCTAGTAAGGTGTTGAAAGCGTCGATTGCTTGATCTTGTAATCCAAGATGATCTCGATACACTGAACCTAACTTATAATATAAGGCTTCTTGAGCATCGCTAGAACTTACGTTTATCAAGCCAATAAGGTTTTCGACAACCCTTTCCCATTGGCCTTGAAGTTCATATAGCTCTTCTAACTTTTGCAAGGTCTGAATCGAATCGGGGTCAATCGCCTGTGCCTCATGGCACAGTTCAAGTGCTTGATCTAAGTCTTTCAGTTCATCTTGCGCAATTTGAGTCAGTCTTAAACATAGCTCAAGCTCCTGCTCAATATCCAAAGCCCCGGCAGCTTGCTGTCGAGCTGTCATCAATAGAGTAATTGCTTCGGCAAATAAAGGAGGACGAACTGCGCCTGCTAAGCGTAATAAACTATCCCATGCTTGGCTATTGCCAGGCACAATAGTGAGAAGCTTAGAGACCCACTCAAAGGCCTGTTGAGGCTTACGTAAAGCAGTTTCATAGAGATTAACCAATTCAAAGGTTAAGTCACTCGTTTCTGAGATAGCCGTAAGATCAGCGTCTATTCCTAAGAAAACATTTGATTGGTTTAGAATGACTTCAAGTACCCCTGCTAACTTAGCATCCTGTTGAGCCTCACGATAAGCTTCAGCAAGTCTTTCGGCGGCTTGAACATTGCTTTCGTCAGCTTGTAAAACCTTTTCTAGATTGCGTTGAGCTTTATCGGCTTGATCAAGTTCTTGTAGCCAAATATCGGCTGCTTTAAAGTATAAGTCTACTTTTTCATGTGTATCGGTTACACTATTGGCTTGAGATTCAAAAACTTTAACCAGATCATTCCACTCACCCCGATCACCTAAGAAAAGACTTAGGTCATCCCAGCGGGCTGCATCTACAAAAAGCTTTTTGATTTGATCAAGCGCCTTTTTGTGTCCGGCATCAAGCTCGATAATACTATGCCAACGTTCAAGTGCACGGTCGGTATCTTCAAGTTGATCTTGGGAAAAGCTACCGGCCTTTTGTAACCAGGTGATGCGGGTGGAATCATCGATTTCAGGATTTGTCTCAATGCGTGAAACAAGATCATCAAGTTGAGTCCAGTTTTGATTTAACTCATAGATACTTGCGATTGCAATTAGGGCAGTTGCTTCATCCTCAAACTCTAAAGCTCGCTCCCAGAATTGTAAAGCAAGCTCGGGTTGTCTCGCCTTTTTTTCAATGGTAACAGCATCGGTGCGTAGGCAAGCGGCGCTTTCATGATCTGAATCTAAAGCTTCAGCAAACTTAAGCCTTACCTCAGCCCAGTTGCTCCAATCTCTTTTACGTTCATAGATTTGCCCCAAAGCCTCAAGCGCTGATTTCTCACTTGGGTCTTCACTGATGATACGCTCATACAACTCTTGGGCTTCATCGAGTTTACGCAGTTGGTTTTGATAAACATCAGCTTGCTTTAATAGAAGCTGAACTCTTCTGTAAGAAATGTCACCTTCACCGGCCTGCTCTGCTGCATCAAGGTGATCACCTCTAACCTGTAAGACTTCGATTACATTTTGCCATTTACGGAGCTTGCCATACTTTTCTTGAAGTAGCTCAGCAATTTCATCATCGCTGGGATCAATATCAAAAAGGGCAGCATAAAGCTCGGTTAAGGTTTGATCTGATTTCAGATGCTGAGTATATACCTCAATTAGGGCTTCAATCGCTTCACGGCGTTGTTCATGGTCATATTCGTCCATCCCATCAAGAAGACGCTTATAGACCTCGGCATATTCTTTCCATTTACCTAAATCTTTGTAAAGAGGAACAAGAGCTTCTTGGGCTTCTATATCATCTCGGTTACTTTGATAAACGGCCTTCCATAAATCGGCGAGTTGCTTACTGTCAGCGCCCATATCTTTAGCAAAATATGCGGTTTGTCTAGCGCCTTCGACACGATCACCATCTTCTTGCTCAGTAAACATCTGTTGAGCATTTCGCCATTTATTAAGCTCTACATAGCGATAAACCTGCCATAGGTATAGGTCAGAGTTTTTGCGCACTAAATCTCTGAGTGTACTATCTAAGCGCTTATCCTCATTGATATGCTGAGAATCAAACATTGCTTTGTGTGCAAGCCATGCGCTTTCGGAATCATCTCCGGCCTCTTGTGCAAGAGCTAAGCTAATTGACTCATGCAGTTCGCTGCCTTCTAGTTGACGACCCACATGCCAATAGACATAGGGATCATTAGGGTCATGAGAAGCCGCACTGATATAATACTGGCTAATCTCCTCAATGCTTAACTCACCTGCAATGGCAGTGTTCACAATTTGTCCAAGTAAAGCTTGCTTTTGCACACCATTTACTTCGTTGGCCTGTGCTTCAAGTGATTCAATCTGAAGTGCTACATCTTGTGACATGGATCGCTCTCTCAAGTCTAATGTCTATACTAGTGGTTACTACGGAAGTTTGAAACCGATTTTGCTTTAAACGTTTTAGCAAGAAAGGTTATAGCAAGGGATTGAGCGAGTCACAAATCAATAATCTACTGATTGTTAAGAAGTTTATTGAGAGGATGCATCGCCGATTGGGATTAAGTATTATTTATCTCTATTACTTAGGTACTTAGCGTTGTAAGTTAAGCTAGGCTTTACTTTTTTCTTAATTTAGCAAGAAGACGTTTGGCCTTTGATATCATGAGCTTTTCTTCTCTAGTATGTCCCATACGTAAATATTTTTTGATGTAGATCTCGGCGGACTGTAAATCTCCATGGTTATAACTTGCTTCCGCAAGCAGAAAAGTCAGTGGCGCATTGGTCGGACGATCTTGTAAAGCAGTTTCAAAAAGCTGAATCGCTTTGGAATACTGTTTTAGAGAAGCATATACTTCCCCCAAATCTCTGTAATGATTTGTATCCTCAGGATCATTCTCTATCGCATTTTTGAGAACCATAACTGCCGCGGATGGTTTTTTAAAAAGTCTATAGAGCTGAGATAAAGCAGTATAGGCTAACCCCAACTCAGGCTCTGCAATGATCGCCGCTCGTAAACTCTCTTGTGCTGAGTTATAGTGCTCTTTCTCCAAATGAATCAAAGCACTGCGATAGGCTGCTTGGCCATGAGGAGCAATAGTTTGTGCATCAGAAAAGGCTCTTAATGCCTGTTCATCTCGCTTAAGCTCTGCTAAAGCCACACCTAATTGATAAAAGACCTTGGGGTCTTCTTTGTTTATTTTTAGTGAGGCTTCTAATGAGCGGACAGCATCTTCAAAGCGATCTTCTCTTTCTTCAGTGCGTCCTAGGTCGTTCAGAATCAATCCTCGATAATATAAGGCCCTATGATTACTTGGATCGGTTTCAGCCGATCGGGCGAGTAATCTTACTGCGGCAGGAGAGCGACCCGAATTATGCTTTTTGATCCCCTCATTCATAAGCTTGATAGATTCAACTCGTTCTGGATAGCAGGCGAGTAAAGTTGTACAGGTTAAAAATAAAATAGTGAGTAAACGTAAGCTGATAAATTGGTGCCAAAGTGAACAATATGCTGTTTTTTGGTTGTGCAGACCTTGTAGACAGATGGGCTGAGCTTGAGTCATAGATGGTTGATTCATGAATCACTAATCTCTTTCTAGGCGCGATAAAACCTATGTTTTTTAGTGTATATAATTAAAAATAAATTCGTTTCTTGGTTGCTTTGATAACTTTGACTTGAGCTATTTAATCTGATTTAATCCCCCAATTCAAGCCATCCTCGTGGCTTAGATTTTGGAGATGAATTATGAAGAAGAACTTTGCAATGCTTGGTGCCTCGGGTTTTGTTGCACCTAGACATATGAAAGCAATCAATAGTTTAGGTCACACACTGAAGGCAGCCTGTGATCCTTATGATGGGGTTGGCATACTCGATCGTTATTTTCCTGACTGTCGTTTCTTTACCGAGGTCGAGCGCTTTGATCGCTATCTTGAACGTTGCCGCCGGCAGGGCCAAAGTGAGCAGATTGATTATCTTTCTATCTGTTCTCCAAATTATCTTCATGATGCTCATTGTCGCTTAGCGATTCGCTCCGGTGCGGCAGCCATCTGTGAAAAGCCTTTGGTGATTAGTCCATGGAATTTAGACCAATTAAGTGCGCTTGAAGAAGAGCATCAACAAAAAGTGTACACCGTTTTGCAGCTTCGTCTGCATGACTCAGTAAAGGCTTTAAAAGAAAAGTTGCTAATTCAACAAGCACAGCAACCTAAGCAAAGAACTCAAATTGAGCTCACCTACATTACTCGTCGAGGTCAATGGTATCACCAATCATGGAAGGGTAATCCCAACAAGTCAGGCACCCTTGCCATGAATATAGGGATTCACTTTTTTGATATGCTACTTTGGCTTTTTGGAGAGGTTAAATCTCAGCGAGTACATCTTAGGGAAGATAATAAAGTAGGTGGAGTTTTGACCCTCGCCAATGCTGATGTACGTTGGTTGCTCTCTATTGATGCAAATGATTTACCAGCCGAGTCAGTTGCCCAAGGTAATCATGCTTATCGAGCCCTAAAAATGGGAGATGATTTCTTTGACTTTTCTACCGGTTTTGATGATCTTCATACTAAGGTATACAAAGATATTTTAGCCGGTGGTGGTTATGGCATTGAAGATGCTCGTCCGGCGATTGAGCTTGTACATCAGATTCGACATCATGAATTGAATGCGATTGACGAGGAAGCGCATCCCTTAATCTTTCAAGGATAGATAAATCATAAGGGAAAGTGTTTGCTTAGGGGTTAATCACACAAAGGCCAATCCCCCGAATGTAAAAGCCACCACCTTGACTGAGTATTTCTCGACACGAAGAACCATCAGGACAAGGGCCTTGATAGGCACCGGTGTCACAAACTCGTTTGCATGTAGGATTGCCTTCAACAGAGCCGATACAAATGAGTCCAACTCCACAGGCTTGGGCACCCGTTCCATTGAGTTGGCACTGTTCTCCCTCTTGAAGTAGACCTTCTGAGGTACAAAAGTAGACGAGTTCTTGGTCGTCGGGGCGAACGGCAAAGGTACATTGTTGTCCGACTTCACACCCGGCATTACTAAAGAGATCACAAGCACCTATCGCACCACAGAAGCCAGCGTTTTGATTTAGGTTTTCGCTAATATCTACACATTGACGATTGTTGTCACATTGCTCATTCGCAGGAAGCATCGGGTCACAAGGATTAACGCACACGCTATAATTACATACTAGGCCCTCAGCACAAGGTAAGGCTCGATTAAACTCATCTAAACAGCTTTCTCCCAACATTCTTTGACTCGCTTGTGTACATTCGGTTGATGCTCCTCGAAGATGGCAATAAGGAGCCGTATCTGGGCATCCACTATCACCCGTTAAAGAACATTCATCACTGGCCACACAGCGTCCTTGATGAATTCGCCCACCCGGAATGGGTAAGCAGGTGAAGCCTGGATCACATGCAACAGCTCTCAAGCGAGGGTCGCAGCGCTCACCATCCATAGGTAAGGCCCCATCTGGTCCATCAACGACCTCCATATCCATCTCACCCATATCCAATACCATTTGATCAATAGGCATTTGCACCTGCATCATCATATCTTGTACCCGCATATCAGGCATTGGTTCTATGAGTGTATTTTGATCGGGCTCCTCTAAAACACTTAAGCCATCAAGGTTCACTGGTGGTAGTATATCGTCCGTACACCCACTCCATGTTAGGCTTAGAATTAGACAGAAGCATAATGTAATTAGGGTAGTGGGCTTCTTAGGAAGATGGGCTTGGTTTAAATCCAACTTATCCTGAGTTTGATGATTAAATGAGTAAACTTGTTTTTCTAAAAATCTTTTCTGCTTTATAGTCATTCTCTGAGCTCACTTTATAGTGCTATAGGTTTATCTTTATTAAACTTAAAGTGATTAATATTTTTAAGCAAGATAGATAGGGTCAGGCTTTGTGATGAGACAGTCCTTTTTTTTGATAACCTTAGCGTTTTTATTCGCCTGTGATGACAGTAGTCAAACGGCTCAATGTACAAGTGATGATGATTGTCGCGAAGGATATAGCTGTGATCTGGAAACCTATATAGGTGAGTGCGTACAGCGTCGACAAATACAAGCGTGTGGTCAATCATATTGTATTGTTGGAGAAGAACGTTGCTTTGATCAAATGTGCATTCCCATTCAACAAGCAGGTGAGCAAGCAGGTGAGCAAGCCGGTGCGCAAGCCGGTGCGCAAGCAGGTGAGCAAGCCGGTGCGCAAGCCGGTGCGCAAGCAGGTGCGCAAGCAGGTGAACAAGCAGGTGAACAAGCAGGTGAAGAGCCTACCGAGAATGTTACATGGCTATTAGACAGTCAGCTACCACTTGAAACCCAACTTTTAGAGGTACAAGAAGAGCTAACAATAAGTGGCCGGATACAAACAATGAATGGCGGTACACCACAGGGGGCATTCGTTAGGTTTGAAGTGCGTTCAGAATATAGTACTGAACATATCCCGGATGATCTAAGTGCTTCTATTGATTTGGTTTTAGATGCAGAGGGGCGCTTCACTCAGAGTTTTAGTTTCCCTCAGGTTGGTGTCTATCAAATCAATTTAACGGCATATGATACTCAAAGCTTAGAAGACGAAGTACGGTTGCTACAAACTTGGATGATCAGAGTTGATGAGTTTGTACAAGTGCAAAATACTCAATTACATTTAAATCAACAGAATTATAAGTATTTCTCTATCTCTATTCCTGATGTATTGCCTTGGTTAGAAGCCTTGGAACCGACTGAACAAATACCGGCATTGAATAGTCTCTTTGACGAGCTGAATACTAGATCGATTGATGTACTTAGAGTATTTATTGGAAGAACATTAGGAGAGCATGCTTTGCGTGAGCGTAATGGCTCCTTAAATGAGACGCGAGTTAATCTTTTGGATTTATTTATAGAGCAAGCGGGACTAAACGAAATCAAAGTGATTTTAGTGTTGGCGGATGCACGTCAAGAGCTTGATCGTTTAGATGTTTATTTAGAAGATGCTGGCTTGCAAAATCCTTCTGTAGATGAACAAAACTTATTGTTTACTAATACTGAAGCTAAGGTCAGTTTTTTTACATGGCTTTCAACAGTGATCAATCATCAAAACTCACGTACAGGACTCACTTTATCCGAAGATCCGGCAGTTTTGGCTTGGGAACTCTTTCACTTACCCCGATGGGATTTACCTAGTCCGTTAGCACCAAATGTTCTCAGTGACTTTTTAATAGAAGCCTTTCAGGAAATATCCGATCAAGCACCAAATCAACTTATTTTTAGTGGAGAACTTGGACTTGATTACAATCCTACAGCTTATCAAGAGCACGTACAGCACATTAATTCTTTGATGTTGGCTGACTTATTGAACGGAAACCAAGGTGGCGTGTGGTCGAGTTTACGAATGAGAACGAACACTAGCACAAGTCCTCAAAATATCGTTAGTGGCTTAAGTCTTGAGTCTTTATCTTTACAATTAAACACACTGAACCAACAGCGGGATTGGCTGAGTTTTGGACAAGCTTGGCTCAGAGGGCATGCGCTGGTAAATATCCCAAGCCAACGCCCTTTAGTAGTTCATTTGAGCCGAGTAAATCGAAATCGTTTAGGCCAAGAAAGTATAAATGTATGGCGTCAATGGGTACAAGAAGCTTTAAGCCAAGGATATGTGGGAATGACCTTGGGGGATTTTTATCTAAATCAAACAGATGTACAAGATGAATCCTGGTCTTTATCCTTAATGAGTGAAACTCGCGATGCGACATGGACTATGCTACATGACCTAAGTGAACGTTTTAGAAGACCATAAGCTCATTGCAATACAAGAACAGAGAGTTTTAATGGAGCATTTATTGAACCAAGTTCGATCAAATCCAATCAAGTATACTTGCTTGAAACTAGCTAAATTAACACTAGCTAAATTAACATTGGCCCAAATGACTATTTATATAGTTTGCTTGTTTTTTGTTATGGCCTGTTCATCCGATCAAGAATCTGAGGTGCTATCTTCTCGGGCAGTATATCATTCGATTGATAAACAGAAGCTTGTTTCAAATCAGTCAAAACCACATTTAAGCTTGGAACACAGTCAAAAGCCAAAAGTTAAACGCCTGATCAAAGAAATTGATCGACGTTGTGAATTGAATCAACTTTGGCAATGTCAGCAATGGCTTAATGCATATCAAAACTTAGCGTATGATATACGGCAAGTTAAAAAACATGCTGAACTAAGTATGAGAGGGATACATATTTGGACTCAAGAGGTTATGAGCCTGTTGCAGCATCATGAGATTAAGCAACAAGTGATTGCTGCGGAATTGCTGACCATTATTGTTGAACGACTGAAGTTTAGATCGATTCCTCAACTTGATGACTTAACCCAACAAATTAATCAGGTGATAGAGCAGAGTGAGCAACCTTTACAAAAATCTAAACTGATTATTATCCTCAGTCATTTAATGCCTCTAGGTACAGGAGAGGTTTTTTATCGTTTTGTAGATAGCCAAGAAAGCTCGGAAGTACAAACGACTGCTTGGGACATCTTAACCGAAAGACATTCAAAACAGGAACCAATTAGATTTAAAGCGATTCAAAAGGCCATGAAGCGTAATTCTTCACTGTCTGTGAAAGCGAGCTTAATTAGAGCGGCAACGCCATTAAAAAGTTCAAAGTTAATTGCGTGGTGTGGCAAAGAATGGTGGCGAAATGAGCTGTATCTTCCTTGCCGAGATGCAATTTCTAGTCTGGATAGTGAACGTGCATCTCTTGAGTTATGGCGTTGGATTAAAAGTATTTTCGAAGAATATGACCAAACCATCAGCGCTGACTTACTGATTGCTGAGGCACTGACCTACTTAAGTCCAAATGTACGTTCTAGACGAGCCCAAAGACGTTATCGCAAACTTCTCGACCTATTTTTTAAGCGAAGACGAGCTGAAAAGGCGGCTATTTTAGTCGCTCAAAGTTGGTTAAAACTCCCCTCAAGTCGTTATGCCCTTGAAACAAGTCTAAGGTATTTTAGACCGAAAATAGCAAATATTGCTGTTCAATCACATTTCTTTGAGCAGGCTTTAAAAAGGATAATTTATCAGCTGAGCAATCCGTTAAATATCGATAAATAGATGTTTTAACCGAAACTTAAAAGCCGGTCTTGAATAAATACTTACAATGTAATATAATGTAGGATAGATCTAAACGGTTTAAATCTCCAAATAACAAAACTTGGAGAGGGCATTAAAACAAAGGAGTAGAAGACATGAGGACACGAATCTGGAGCACACAAAGCTGGTCTAAGCAGTTAAGCTGTACTTCTATATTCATAATAATGACCGGTGTGCTTTTGGTTACAACGATTACCTCATGTCAAGTATCCCTTGCCAAAAGACCTCAAGTCTCAGCAAGTTTAAGAGGAAGCTCTAGCTCTGTGGATAGGCAGGTGATTGCCGCTCGTCGTGCAGGACTCAAGCGCTATAAGTCTCGGCGACAGGTTCTCAAAGCAATCAAACAGGGGCGACTTAAGCGGGTGCGACCCAATCATTATTTGGAGCTAGCGAATGTTTCATATCCTTATGCACATCCCAAATTACACACCTTACTCAATCGCTTAGCTCGTTTATATTACCAACACTGTCGTACACGATTAGTGGTGACTAGCTTGACTCGACCGATTAATGAGCAACCACGTAATGGCTCTAAACGCTCGGTTCATCCAGCAGGGATTGCTGCTGATTTAAGGGTCCCCCCCTATGTGTGTCGCAAGTGGTTGAGAAGTACTTTACTTTCTTGGGAAAAGCAGGGTGTGATTGAAGCCACTCGAGAAAAACGACCACCACACTTTCATCTTGTGGCTATCCCTAATCGCTTAAGCCGAACTAAAGTCGCTCAACTCAAAGCGTCTAGCCCCAAAAAGTTGAGAAAAAAAGCTTCTAGACGTTTAAAGAAACGACCGAAGAAATATACACGTAAGCTTAAAAAATCTCGACAGACTAGGACATCTCGTAAAGCTAAAACCTATCGTGTTAAACGTGGTGATTCTATTTGGCGCTTATCGAGACGCTGGCAAGTTTCAGAAAAAGCCATCAAGCGTTTAAATAGTCTGAAATCCTCACATATTGAACTTGGCCAAATCTTAAGAGTTCCTGTGCAAGGATAATCAAAGTCGAGTGATGGACTATTGAGCGGTGGTTAAGTTAAACTACAGACAATACCATGGCTTAATCATCTAAGTTGATCAGTGCGCTCGGATCATACACGATGAGTTTAATGTTAGAGCTACACACAGCTTGTTTACGACTACACGCTTTCAGTGACCAAGAGCCTTGCTTTAAGGTTAAATAAGGTCGGGATGAAATGAGATCTTTACCCCCCTTGAGAGGTTTTAAGATATAGTTTAATGGCTGATCTTTAAGTTCTCCATTAACAGAGAGTATTTTACTCGTCACTCTGATTTTATCTCCCGTTAAATAGCTTGCTTTTCGTGGGCTCACTCTAAGCTGAATCGATTTAATATTTTGAAGCTTAGAAGAGCTTGAGCCTGAAGTCGTTTTTTGGGCCAGCGCACCTTGTTTTGATTGTGATGGCTTGTAACGTGCTTTGTTGTAGGTCTTGTTTTGTTTTTGCTTAGATCTTAAAGGTCGCTTTTTGGACTGTTGAGTTCGTTTTTTTGAAGCTGAGTGACGTTTATGAGATAGATTCTTTGTTTTAGTCTTCTTTGCCTGAGGGCTTCGTTTTGACAACTTACTCTTCTTTATTTCAGCTCTTGGTAAAGCTAAAATGGGCTCATCAATGGTCAGAACATCTTTTTCTCCGGAGCCAAGTTTATTTGTGGTCTGAGTTTCTAAGTTCTGATTAGAATCTCGTATAGGTAAGGGAAGGGAAGGCTCATTTGATACTTTATTATTTGAGTTTACATCAACATTTGTAGTCCCAGCTGAATTTTTTAGCTCAGTTTGGTCTACTTTTGAAGTCGCCGCATCTTCACCAAACAAAGATAAGCTAAACCAAAGACCGCCAATAAAAATGAGTACTGCAAAAGCTGTAGAAATCCCTTTACGATTATCATTAGGTAGATCTATTGCACCAGTAGTATCCTCAAGACCATGCTTAAACCTTGCGATCTCTTCGGGCGTTGCCCCTTCTGATGGATTTGGGTCCATCGGATCTAAAGGTGTAGCCGTAATCTGAGTGACTTGTTCCGAGCCATAAATCGGTGTATCCAAGTGGATGGCTTTTAGATCGAGTTCTGTTTTATGGGCAGTGGCAGTCGAAATATTATCAGTGGTGTCATCATCATCAGCCAAAGGATCCATAATGTCATTGATATGCAGTTGCGCAGTGGGTCGCCAATGATCATCAAGGGGAGGGAGGGTAATGATTTCATCCAAAGGGTCTATAGGTGTATTGTAAAGACCCTGAGTGATTGCTAAAGGCGGTGGGACTTGGAGTTGCTCAGAAATTGGCGTTTCTATATGAGGCAGTAGTTCCGCACTGAATGGGTTTGGCTTAGATATTTGAGTATGTTGCTGTGCTTGAGCCAAAGCTAAGGGATTTAAATGAGGATTAGGGTCTATTTGAGTACATAAATACTCAATTTCAGCAAATATTTCTCGGGCTTCATGTGAGCTTTTAGGTCGGTCCTCCGGCTTTTTTTCCATGAGGAAGTTGATGAGCTCTTGTAATCTGTTTTGAGTCAGCAGGGGATGACGTTCCACCAAAAGAGGAGTTGGGCTATTCACATGCTTATTAAAGATCATAAATTGACTGTCACCATCATATGGAACAGTTCGAGTTAAGCAATAAAAAAGCACGGCCCCTAAGCTGTACATATCAGTTGCCGGAGATATATTCTTCTGACCTAATATTTGCTCTGGTGCCATAAAGTATGGGGTACCAAATAGCTGTCCGGTTAGTGTGTGGCTTTGGTTATTATTGAGTTTAGCAATCCCAAAATCTAAGAGCTTAACTTCTTCCCCACTTGTACCTTGATGAATGTAAATATTCGGAGGCTTAACATCTCGATGGGTAATTCCACGTTTATGGGCAACAATCAACGCTTCATTAACCTCATTGGCGATCCAACTCGCTTGCCGTGGGCTTAAATGAATCGTGTCAATCACATCTTCTAGCGACAATCCTTGAAAAAGCTCTGTGACAATAAAGAGTTGACCTTCTTCGCTTTCGCCATATTCATAAACAACCGGTATATTTCTATGGGATAGCTGTGAGGTGACCTTAGCTTCTGTAATAAAGCGTTGGGCATGATCTGAATTGGACTTAGCACCTTGATTGAGCAGTTTTATCGCAACTAAGCGTTCAAGCTTGATGTCTTTAGCTTGATACACTGCGCCAAAACCACCTTCGCCAAGAAGCTTTTCTAAATGATAACGTCCTTGTATGACCTTACCGATCATTCATACTCATTTCGCTTGTAAACATGTGCTTTTAAATCTTAGTCATTGCAGTTCAAGTCTTGACTTTAATAGACCATAATGACTTTATAGCATTTCATCACGCTGATTTCTATTAAGGCATGCTTAAAAGCACCAAAATCATAAGTTTTTTCAAACTAGTTTTTGAAATAAATACTAATATTGAACACTTAAGGCTCATTGTTATGATCGATGATTTAGATATTTTTGGATTGCCTCTATGAAACAGATCTGTCCTTCATGTAACGAAGTAATGATCAAAGGCAGTCTTCAATGCACCGAATGTGATTGGCGCTTTGCTTTTCAATCAAGCAAGGTGACCAGCGATATAGAGTGGTTTGAGTTAATTGAGGAACTGAGCGATCAAGGTAGACTATTTTTTACCACCAACCAATTATTTATACATTGGCAAAGGCCTAGAGTTCTTAAGCTTGATGCAACGATGGCTCGAATATATTTGGCGATATTAATCCTATTGGCAAGTAGTCAGTTGCCGGTGAGTATCAACCTTTTTTCCGTCTTAGCTTTATCGTTACTTGTCTATATACCAGTGCTTGGTCGGGTTTTAGCTCTTTTATTCAATGTAAGATGGTTTAAGCGAATTGTGAACTTGGTCATGATGACTGTGATTGCATCCGCTTATTTTTGGTTCAACCTCAATATTGCCGCTTTGATCCCCATTCTTTTATTCTGCGCCTCCATCATTGAGTATCAATGGCGAAGAACTCATTTGGGTAAGCAAAGCTTTATGCGCCAACTTCAACGTTGGCAACGTTATCATAAAATACCCGAGCTTTTGGTTAAACCAAGTATGTATCACCCTCAAGCTGACTTACTTGGCGAGGGATTGTATGACTATGGGGTAAGAGATGTTCTTATTGTAGACCAGGACTTAACTGTAGACCTGCTCACCAAGAATGGCTTTTTAAAAGAGCATAAAATGATTTTACTCTCTTTAAACGCCTATCCAGAATATAGTGCACAATTTGCTCGCCGCTTACTTACTATGGAAGAAGATGTAAACGTTTATATCTTGCATAGAGATGGTAGAGACTTTAAAGAAACCACGCGTCAACTGAGAGACTTAGGAATTAAAAAGCATCGCCTACTCCATTTAGGCTGGGGTGGGAAAAGTCGTAGACAACTCATTGACCATTTGGGCTTTACTCCTAAAGAATGGGATGCCTTTGCGATTGATTCCTTACCTCCAGAATCTTTATTAGAAGGCTTACCGGTCGCTTTAGAAGAAGAAATTCCTTTGGTTGAAATACTAGGACCAAGACTACGTTTATTAACCTAATTTTAGATCAATGAGTCTCTGATCAATGAGTCTCTGATCACTTTGGTTCGAGTTACAGAGTCTCTAGTCATTTATATGTTAGCATCAAATATGACCTCAAAGTTTTCGATCTTTGATCATTTAGGTTTGACAAATATGTAAATCAATGTTTTCACGAATCATTACCAATGCTTCAAATTGAGAAAAGCCGTTTTGTGACCCAGCTTCATTTGTCTAAAAATCTTTTATGCTTTATAGAGATTAAGCATTTAAGGCTATGCTATAACTAGGCATCCTGTTTGGTTTCATTAATGATCAACCACGCCCTTCTTGTCAAAAAACGTTTTAGAAATATATAAATGGATCAGAGCAATAAAGATCAATTACCTGCACCAGACATGAATACTTCGCCAGAGTATGCTCTCAAAGATACTCTTAGACGTCTATTTGTATTTGGTCGTGGAGATGAGCTAATGCGCCTACTTGCTTTGGCTCAATTGCCTATATCCAAAGAAACATTATTAAAGTGGGCCCAATTAGACGAGCAGAGTTGGCAAGAACGTCATGCCCTAAACTCACAACGATCTACTCAGCCACAACATGAGCAGGGAAAAGCTGAAAAGCAGGTCAAAGTTCACGAGTCGATCACACATAGTGAAAGCCTATCGATTGATCATCCTACATTTTCTGAAAAAGCCCGTTTACTCGGCTTAGAAAACTCTCCGCCTCCTCGTCGCTATAAACTTGGTGATGAATTGGCCCGAGGTGGGGTTGGTAAAGTTCTAAGGGCCCGAGATCGCCAACTCAATCGAAGCCAAGTGATTAAGCTTCTCAACTTAGGAACAGAAGCAAGTCAAAAGGTGATCTTAAACTTTATCAGAGAAGCACAAATTACTGCTCAATTAGAACATCCCAACATTGTACCGGTACACGATTTAGGGATTCGCGAAAATGGTGAAGTCTACTTTACCATGAAGCGGATTAAAGGACGTACTCTCAAAGAAATCTTACGCGAAATCCGTTTAGGTAATCCCGAAACTGCCAAAGCGTTTAATCGGGTCAAACTTTTGGAGATTCTTAAATCGGTATGTCAGGCCATTGCTTTTGCACATAGTCGAGGTGTGTTGCATCGGGATTTAAAGCCAAGCAATGTCATGGTCGGTGACTATGGTGAGGTCGTTGTGTTAGATTGGGGGATTGCCAAGGTTTTTGAAGGAGAAAACGTACAACAGGCGATTCGGGTAAAAAGTGGAGATGGGATACAACGCTCTTCGGTTGTAGGCACTCCTTCCTATATGTCTCCAGAGCAGGCGAATGGTAAAACACATCGGATTAACATCACAAGCGATGTTTATTCCCTAGGTGCTATGTTATATGAGATTTTAACGTATCGTCCACCCTTTAGAGGTAAAGATACCAAAAAGATTTTAGAGCAGGTAATTTACGAAGAACCGGTCACACCCAGAAAGTTTAGACCGACCTTACATATTCCTCTTGCACTAGAAGAAATTACCATGAAATGCTTACAAAAGAAGGGAAGTGAGCGTTATCAAAGTGCGGATGAGTTATTAGATGCCCTCAATAACTATCTATTACGTCTAGATGAGCTTGATAGAAAATATCGCTTGGCTCAAAAGCAATATACAGCGACTCAACCTCTTTTGGATCGTTTTAGACAGGCCATCAATGAAAGGCGCAAAGCTGAAGAAGAAGTGATGGCAAGCGAATGGCAAACACCCACCCTCGCTTCTTTGGAGGAACGACGCCAGTTATGGCAGATGCAAACCGATGTGCAGCTTAAGGTAAATAGTGCTCAAGAAGCTTTTCGCTTAGTTGAACGCGCACTCAGGGAAGTCATTTCGTTATATAAAAGTCATATCGAAGCCCGACGTGATCTAGCCTACTTGTATAGTGTACAACTTGAGGAAGCAGAAGCCGCTCATGATGAGGTTGATACTTCTCATTATCGGTACTTACTCCAAGAGTATGATAATGAGAATCGCTATACTCAATTACTTAGTGATACAGGTTCAGTGCAAATTAGAACCACACCACAAAGAATCGCGGTGAGTGCAAGCCGAGGTGTTGAGATCGATCGTAGCATTAAGTTTACTCGAGAAAGTCAATGGGGACTCTCTCCACTCAATATTAAAGATGTTCAAAATGGGCCTTGGCGGATTAAACTATCAAAGCCCGGTTACTGTGATGCACTGTTTCCGATAAGAGTGAAGCGTGGTCAAGTTTTAGAGATTCATGGTACGCTCTATCCGCGAGAGAACATTGGTGATGGCTTTTGCTATATACCTCGTGGAGAGTTCTTAATGGGGGGTGATCCCACCTGTGTCAGCGCAAGACGCAGTCACCTTGCCATGGTTAAAGATTTTGCAATCAGCGCTTATCTTGTGACCTGTGGTGAGTACTTAAAGTTTTTGAATAGCCTAAGCTCAGTTGATTTAGAATCTGCTTTAAAACGTGTACCTCGCGATCCAATGAGTCAAAGACACTTTTGGTACCGGGATGAAAGTGGACAGTTTGTTTTGCCCACAGCCAATGAATATATGCCGTGGTCAAAGCGCTGGCCCATTTTTGGAATCAGCTTTAATGATGCTAGGGCTTATGCAAAATGGCTGAGTCAGCAAAAAGGGCTTCAATTTAGATTACCAAGCGAAGCCGAATGGGAAAAAACCGCCCGAGGCTTAGATGAGAGAACTTACCCATGGGGTGATGATTTTGATGCTAGCTTCTGTGCTGTAGCCGAAGGGCGAACAGGTAGGATTTGTCCCTGCGAAGTTGCTCATTATCCAAAGGATGTATCACCCTATGGCGTATGGGATATGGCGGGCCTTGTTCATGAGTTTTGTGACAGTAACTTTATTCAAGGACAAGCTGAGTTAAAAGTGCTTAAGGGAAGCAGTTTCCAGTCTCAAGGAAATGCTAGTGCGCGTGCGAGTCATCGAATGAGTGTGTCTATGGATCAAGCTATTCTTAACGCAGGATTTCGCTTGGTCAAAGATTTGACCTAGCTTTTTATAGAGTATGGTAAAAAAATAATCATTAATTACTTGATTAACTATAGGTGTTTAGTGACTCCCTTATCCGTAGTTAAGGTTTTTTTCTGATTTATCTATTGACTCTTGCTTAATATTATATATAGTACATCTCAGTTGACGCGGGGTGGAGCAGTCTGGTAGCTCGTCGGGCTCATAACCCGAAGGTCGCAGGTTCGAATCCTGTCTCCGCAACTTAAAAGAAAAGGCGCTTTTAGCGCCTTTTCTTGTATCTGCTGTTCAGCTTTTCACTGTAAATCATTTAGCTTGCTTATTTAGTTTAAAATCAGATCCTCGGGGTTTAGCCTAAAGTCATCATTGGCGTTAAGGCTAGATGAATCACGCATTGTTCTAAAATGCTCTAAAGTCAAGCTTAACCAATTTATGGTGGACTGTGTCGTACTGGCCTAAACCCTAAGTTAGAATGATAGGCCTGCTCTTTAAAAGCCGCTCTCGTCGAATTGAGCAATAGGCCCTCTTGGCTTTCCCAGCCACCTCCTTTTGCAATTCTTAAGTTTCCTTTACTCTCACAATTTGAATTAGGACAGCTTGCTTTTCCATCTTCACGATAGGTGGGTAGACTTACTTGTTTTTGAGCAAGTCTACCTGCATCTAAAACCCACTCCCAAACATTACCCGACATATCACAAAGACCTTGGCTAGTATTACCCAAAGAGCGAGTACATACATCCCAAGTTCGTGTATAGCCACAGCCTGGTCCACTCTCATCTCGATAAACAGAACGTTCACATGAGGGAGGTTCATGTCCCCAAGGATAGGGAATACTCTGTCCAGCTCCTTGAGCCGCATATTGCCATTCGGCTTCTGAGGGTAAGTCGGCATCTACCCAACGAGCAAAGTCTCTAGCCTGTTCCCAGGTTACACATACTGCAGGCCGCTTGGCTGATCTAAAGTCATTGGGTATTTTCTTACGATCGCAGTGACTCCAATGGATTTCACTACAAACACCTTCTTTGACGCATGCTTCATATTGGGCGACAGTGATTTCACTTTCAGCAATCCAAAAGTCCTGCTCAAAAGTAATTGTTTTACCGATTTGATCGGCTTGAGTATCGGCTTCTACCCAAAGTTGGCCGGCCGGTAATCTAACCCATTTAATCGGATGTGACCCTAAGGCAATCATCTGATTGCTTTGAGCGGATTTGATTAAAGCGGTTAAGAGTTGCTCTAAGGCTAAGTTTGATTCGCTAAACCGTAGAGCTTGTCGAGAACGTTTAATTTCTTGGGCCCACCAAGCTTTAACACTATTGGTTTCCTGGAGAATATCTCTTGCTTGTCCCTTGAGTTGTCTAAACCTTTGTCTTTCGTCATGCAAAAGACCGGACCATTCTTTTAAGCTTTTAAGCAGTCCATTATAACTTTTTTGATTTGAATTCGGTTCATATTCAAGATTTTCAGCAGAAACCTCTATTTCTTCTTCAGATTCGTGAGATGTGCGAGATAAATCAACAATTAAGCCACGTAACATCAAAATTGACTCGCCAGGCGAAGGAACTTGGAAAAAGAGTCGCAAATGTTTTTGGGCCGGCTTAAGCTCACCCAAAGCCAAATAACAGGTACCAAGACTTAACTGAATTAAGGCCCATTGTTCACTTGAAACAAGTTCGCCTCGTCGATGAAGCTTACGCAAGTATTTAAGTGATTGCTTAAAAAGCTTGATTGTTTCTTGGGTTTGCAACACATATTTTTTGCGCCAGCGTCTTAGTCGAAATGGTAAATGCACCATATTTTTTAAAGCCAAAGAGTAGCTTGTTTCTAACAAACCTGTGCCATTCCTAAGCGGGCCATCTTGAGGAATGACTAAGTTTTTTTTGAGCTTTCGAAAACGCTGCGAGTTTTTAACCGAGGGGGTGAAAAGCTGGTCTAATAATAACTGTAAATGCTCATGAGTCATAACTCCGGTCTGTTTCCCATGAGTCTTACGAATCATATCTGGAGTTGAGCTTTTACGTTTAAGTTGCTTCCATAGCTTAGAAACAAGTTGGGCTGTTTCTCGTGGTTTTTGCTTGGGGAGACTTCCCCAAACATCAATGGGATGATAACCGGCTAAAGATTGTTCATCTAAGGTTTCTCTGATCACAAACTTAACTTGATCACTTGATTCATCCGCACGTTGTAGTTCATAGACAGTAGAAATGAGTTCAGCAAGCTTTAAAGCCGCTTGATGATTTTTAAGACCCTTAGATTTAGCATTTGAAGATACTGCTTGTGCATAACTCAAGCTGTGTTTTGACACAGTAATGATAATAGAGAAACACAAGGAAACACAGAGTGATAGGCTTAAACTTATGATTATGCTGTTTTTAAATAAGCCCATCGTGTTGCCTTACCTAAATACCAAGTCCTTAGCTTTTATGAATGAGACCAAAGTAGCGGAATGAAACGAGAATCTAGAGCGTCTGTGTCAACTTTTGCCATTTGCTCTTCAAGCTCTCTTAGTAAAGCTAAAGGAGCGGTTGCTGTTTGTCCACCCTGTCTTTGCCACCATTTAGACATGTTAGCTCTAGCATCTTTACGAAGCGTATCAAATAAAGCACTTGCTTGTTCCAACGCCTGCTTTTCTTGCTCTAGGTTCGCCTCTAAACTGTTTTCAGGTTGTAGATCCGACTCAGAAATTGCGACAAAGAAATGAGCATGAACACGCTGAATCTCAGAGCCGGTCAAAGGCCTGAGTTGGCTGTTGGGCACATTTAAAACTTCGTCACGCGCATAAGCAGCCAATAATAATGGGCCAAGATCCACTTGAGCTTGTTCAGAATCGATGGCGGCATTGGCAATCTGTTCTAAAAGTTCAGCATAAAACTTTTGCGAAACCTTTACCAAATCTTCGATCATTTCAGCAGCAGCTCGAGCAACTTTACACTCACTCAGGGTATTTAAAGGCTTGATTTCACCTGTCTCTCCTCGAGCATGTGGATGATCGGCTAAAAGCGCATCAGCCCAAGTCTTTAAGGTGGGTAAGGCACTGAGTAAAGCACTCGGATCATCTTCACGCTTAATCATGCTTTCTACCCGCCACAGTGGACGCGCAGCCTCTAGCATTTGCTCATAGCCAAGACGGAAAAGATGATTGACATGATGTTGGGCTAAACTCTCGGCATCAGCCACTGGACTAGCCTGTGGTCCATTTAATAACTCCAAGGCGATATTAAGACCAGCTTGTAAACGTTGTAGGGTCGTTTTTTGTTGCTCTTGATCCCAAAGGGCTACCTTATCGGCCGATAAGGCCATATTTGCCACATATCCTAGTTGTTCAGCGATTAAAATAGCATCATCCCATGATAAGGCTGCAAAGGCTTGATCAAGTCTTTGGTTGGGCGCAATAATTTGAGCAAGCCATTTTTTAGCCGGCGTTTGGTCTTCATCAACTCTTTGAGCCGGTAAATGTGCTTTCCAATCTTGCGGAGGAGGCATGTAGATTTGCCGAGCTTCTTCATAGCTGACAAAGCCCAAATCAGACATACGTGCCGAACGCCAACGATATGCATCTTCGTGGATTTGAGTATAAAGCGCTGCAGTGGAAGCCAAAAGTAAGTGAATACAGAACTCCGGTTGTTCCTGCATCAACATATCAATGAATACACGGGCAGGTTTGTCTTTAGCTCCACCACCTAAAGGCGCCTCGCTGTTGAGCATACTAGGTAGGCCAACCGCTGCTTCTAAGGCCTGTTTTTCTTTGTCTTCTAGATGATCACTGCTTCTTGGAAAAACAATACAAAAGCGACGATCAGGGGTTAAAAAGTGCTCTGCATTAGGTGGATCAAAGTCTTCTGGATCTTCAATAACAAAAGCATAAGCATTGCTTTTCATCAGCCAAGCTAACAGGGAGTCATCAAGCTCAAGAACTCTTTGGTATAAGACATCTTTACCGGCCCTTAACAGGGCAAACATCCACGCATCTAAGCGAAGCGGATTAAGTTCATGCTGATCCCAGATTTCGATATCTAATAGAGCTTTAACCTGTTCGCCACTGGCCAAGGCTAAAACCGATTCAGCATCTTCTAAACCGATTTCAAAAAGATAGCGATGTAGATCTTCCACCGGTAAGGTTTGTACACAGGCCGCTGCATTCATCGGCTCAGTAAGCGCATTGAGTAAGTTCATCCCAGATAAATGATCTAATTCACTGCGCCAACGTTCAAAACCGGTAGGGAACAGCCGTTGATCTAGCCCTTGCAAGGGGGCAAGAGCACTAGGACCAGCCCCCATACCAAGAAATAGGCCCGACTCTGACTGAGTGGGTTTCAGGTCTGCTTCGCGACGTCGACTTTGGCTCATCTCTCTACTCAAGCAGATGCCTCCTCAGTTGTGCTTTGCTTATGTTTACGACAAGACTCTAATAACCATGACGCTTGTGTACGTAGCCAAGCGGGCGTCGCAGTCTCTTCACCCAACTGCGCCAAAACTTCTTTTTTCAGTGCCTTACGACTGCGGAAAGCCACTTTTTCCCAACCTTGCAACAAATAGGCTCGTCGGCCAAAGATAACGACTCGGCCATAAAGCCATTCCATAGGCTCAAGTTGAGCAGCGTCATGGGCTTGATTAATTTGGAAAACTCGTCCAGTGAAGCAACCCTTTACCTTAAAGCCACTGCCTCTGAGAACTTCAAGAACTTCAAAAGGTTCCAAAGTACTTTGTGAAAGACTTAGCTTTAGCTGAGAATATAGGCGTCGATCTCGACGATTTGAGGTATTAAGATCTACTGTTTTAAGAATCTTTGAAAGCTTGGCATCTGCTTTAAGGTCACCACTTTCGGTCATCTCTGCTGCACCTTCTAATTGGCTAGCATCAATTTCTACCTCATCTTCCATACCCATTTCTTCCATGCCCAAGCTTTGTTGCTCAAGCTCAGAACTTTGGGTCTCTTGTATATCAGCCCCTTCTTGAATATCACCAAAGTCGCATAACCAGTTTAACGACAATAAATGATCGGCAGCATCCGGCGTATTATCATTGCTTTTGATCGCATTATCTAAGGTCTGCTTGACCATCATATCAATCCACTTATATCCAATACGAGCAACCTCATTTAAGGCGCTTGCTTGAGCATTTAAACCATGACATTTTTTATATTTTTTACCACTACCACAAGGGCAGGGTTCATTTCTTCCGACCTTAGCCATGAGAGGACATCTCCATTACTGATTAATATTTACCCATACAAAAATTGACGACATACGCTGGGTGGGGTTTTGAGAAAACTTAAGATTTAAAAAGAGTAGGCTACGCTTGCTCCACCATAGACTCCACCTTGTTGCCAACGAAGTTCCAAAGCAAGAGGGAGTTTAGGAATAATATCGACAGCAGAAGCGACAGAAACCAGTGGTGCCCATTCTAAGTTCGATTCAAGAGCAATTTCTTCGATTGTATCATCAGCTTCTTGCCGAACTTGATAGTTTTTTTGGTCCGTAAAATAGGCACTTAATCCTAAGCCTAAACTGACAAAGCCTTTGCGTCCTTTGGACACACTAAAGGGATAAGAGGCGATTAAGCTCGGCTGAAAACCCATTTCAGTATATTCCGACTGGTCATTATCTGCTAAAAGAGCGACCATGCCAAAGCGAAAAGCTAGATCAACATAACCATTATCTTCTGCAGTAAGAAACTGTTGATTCAAGCCCGCTTCAATGGCCCAGCCCCACAGGGCATTACGTTCGCAAGCACCTGATCTAAGATAAAGCTCTCGTGTACTCGGTAGGCCAAGACGTCCTTCCAAGTGACTTCCTAAGCCTTCTTGGCCACCTTGAAAGCTGAGTCGGGCTAAACCATCACCCTGTGCTAAGACTTGAGCATTGTCATAAGATAGCAAGCAAGAAGCTTGTGCTTGTGGCTGATCGATAAAACTCAAAGCAATAAGAGCAATAAGTAGGCAACTACTGTGAGCTAATCGTTTTATAAATCTGCTTTTGTTGTGGCTTTGGCATCTCATAAACTTATTCTCACTCTTTCTCACTCGCAATTTAAAAAAGAACTTTATCATCTTAATTCCGATTGAATTGCCCGATATTACTTGAGAACAATAAGTCCACTTGTCAAGGTTTATCATAGCTTAAAAACGGAAACTTACGGAGTTTAATTCTGTGTTAGAGCATCATATCAAACAAATCAAAACGCAATACCAACGTGCACAGCAATTAAATCAGCGCTTGATGCTTGTTTTTTTGGGCACTCAAGGCTTAGAGCTTATCCAATCTTTATTCATAGATCATAAAGATTTACAGCCGAGCTTACCTGTTGGCGATATTTTAACTCTTGGGCTTACAACATCAAACCTTGATGCTCATATATTTACCAAGCTATGGCCTAAAAGGCATTATCAGCATCTCTCTTGGTCCGATGCTAAAGTTCGTTTAGGCGGAACTGAAGCGGCTCTCTTAGTAGATTTAAATGAGGGACTAGATCCCGATGCTTTAAGTGCAAACTTAGGGGTGATCAAAGGAGGAGGACTAATCATTTTTATTGCACCTGATCAGCCACCACAACAGGCTATGCTTAAAGATAAGCTTAGAGTATGGCCTCAGCAGAACTCTGAAGTAGGCGTAAGATTTTGGACAAGGATTTGGGAAAGCTTTAATGATCCTAAATATTTTATAAAAATAAACCCAAATCTATATCTGTCCCAAATCGAGGAAGCGAGCGCATCTGAAACTCAAGTAAGTAAATCTCAAGTAAGCAAGCCTAACAAAGACTATTTTGCTCAACTTAAGGCAACACAGTTTTTAGCTAAGCAAAACTTTGAGCAGGTGTTGAGTTTAAGCCAACAAGCCTGTGTCAATCATGAGCAAAGTCAAGCGGTTGCTCAAATCCTGTTTTCTTACCAAAGACAGGCCTTTAGTGCTGTGGCCTTGAATGCCTATCGAGGTCGAGGGAAGTCGAGTGTATTAGGGATAGCGGCCGCCTGTTTATCACTTTTGGGAGAGAGAGAAATCTATGTTACTGCGCCTAATCAATATGCCTGTGCAGTGCTTTTTGAGCGGGCGGTCGCATGCTTAAGGCAAGCACAGCAAGCGCCGGAGCTTAATGAAGGTGAATTGATCGCTTTGTGTGGTTCGATTAAGTATGTAACCCCACTAGAACTCTGGACTCGCCGAGTACAACCCAAATGCCTGTTTGTTGACGAAGCAGCCACTCTGCCTTTACCCTTGCTTGAACGTTTACTAGAAACGAAGCCAAACTTGGTCTTTGCCACAACTACCCATGGTTATGAAGGAACAGGACGTGGTTTTTCTTTAAGATTTAGACCCTTATTACAAAAACGCTTACGCAAACTTTATGAGCCAAAACTTCATTTACCCATAAGGTGGACGCAAGGTGACCAAGTTGAAGCATGGGTGATGCAATCGTTTTTATTGGAAGCCCAACTCAGATTAAACTCAGCCCAAGATCTGCTGAATACAGCTCCGGTTTATCGGCAAGTGAGTCAAGATGAATTGGCACAACGGCCAGCGCTTTATGAACAAGTCTTTGCCTTATTAATCAATGCACATTATCGGACTCAGCCTAGTGACCTATGGCGCTTACTTGATGCACCAAACTTAGGTCTACATCTTCTATTATCCACAAAAGATCTTGAGCAAGCAACGGTTTTAGCCGCTGCTATTGTTTCTACCGAAGGAAACTTATCCGCAGAGTTATCAGCCAAGCTTTATGAAGGTAGAGAGCGTCCAAGAGGTCAATTATTTGCAGCCAACTTAGCGATTCATCTTAACTGCGAAGAAGGGGCTCGATTAAAACTTAAGCGGATTGTCAGAATTGCCACTCAACCAATAATACAAAGCAAAGGCTTGGGGTCTTGTTTATTGCAAGAGATTGCCCAAGCCTGTTCAGTAGAAGGCGTTGATCTTTTAGGATCTAGCTTTGGCGCCACAGATGCTTTGGTTCGTTTTTGGTCAAAAAACAATTTTAAACCCTTAAGAATCAGTGTGCGACAAAGTCATGTGAGTGGCGAGCGTTCTTTGCTTGTTGCTCAAGGTTTATCTCAGCAAGGCAAAGGATTACTACAAACCTTGCTTCCTGCTTTACGGCAGGAGTTGGATGAACAACTACTGACTGCCGCACGCGATATAACCCCAGAGTTAGTTTTTCATCTTTACACCCAACTGTCTCGCTTATTAAAGCAAGAAGAATCCACTTTGACAGATGAGCAGCTAAAGCCAAAACTTTATAATTTAAGTGAACGAGAATGGAAGGCTTTAGGCGCAGTGGCCTTTTCCGGAAGAGCCTATGAATTAGCCACCGGTCCGGCTCGATACTTAGCTTTAGCTTGGATGAACAAGCATTCACAATATAGCCTAAGCCCACAGACTTTAAATCCTTTAGGACAGCTTTTAATCATGAAAGTGGTGCAGGCACAGGGTTGGTTAGAAGTGACAAGAAACCTAGGACTTGGCTCAACCTCGGAAGCCATGAAAGGCCTAAGTGCTGCCTTGAGGCTACTGTACTTTGACTTGGCACCATCCTGGGCAAAAGAATGGGTGAAGCGCTTTCCTCAATATGAGCAACCGGCGACTTTGTGCCACGCCTTATTGCCTAATACTTTGAGTGATTTCCCAAATCAATTAACTTAGATTTTAAAGGCTAACTGAATGTCAAAGCGATGCAGGTCATCGGCCCAATTATAATTATAAGCGCTCTTTAAAACTAAGTTTTGATTCCAATGAAAGCGATGCCCTAGCTCTGTGCCATAGTATTTGGTGTAGGGGGTATGCTCATCAAATAAATAGTCACCCTTATCTCGTTGAAAGGCTTCTAAAACAGTAAATACTGCATGTTTAGCACCAAACATATAGCTTGCCTGTAAATAACCACCAAAGAGCTGCTTACGGGGTTGTCGGCCATCGGGTAAAGTAATCTCATCGGGATCACTTGGCCCAAAGAACTTAAATGAATCTGGTGGAGTCGAGGCATTACGCATCACAAAGCCCTCGGCTAAGATATCAAAAGGAAAGGCATCATACATGATGCTGAGCGCCATAATTGTTTGCTCAATCCCATCCTTGATCTCATCTTTGGTAACAAGATCATGATAAGCCGAAAAGGCAAAGGTAAGTCCCATAATATCCAAGGGCGATAGACGTAATTGAAAATAAGGTGCTTTTTGCTGATTGGTATCCATGCTTCCATGACTATATCCGTTGCTTATACCAACGATATACATGAACTCCAAGTGATCACCAATCATGCTTGTTCCTCGTAGGTTAAAACCTAAGGCATGAAAGGGTAAAATATCCTCTCCCTCTTTCACACCTGCTAGTAAGGGACGGTGTAAAGAGGGCTCAAAAATACTTCCACCATGAGGGTAAAGCTGTGAATATAAACCAATGGCTGTATGAAGCTGACCTAGGCGTAATTTGAGTTTTTCACTGATAGAATATTCGATAAATAAGCGCGCAGGATTAATATTATAAGTATCGCCCTCACCGCCTTCTTCATTCATGATGAGAAGCTCGCCAATCGCATTTAGATTTTCGCCAAAAGAGTGCTGAAACCATATATCTACATCCCCCAAAACAAAGGAAGCAGGGATGGATTTACTATGTGGATATTGAAGCGATAAGTCACCTAGAAATTGGATGTTTAACCCTTGACTTAACATTTGAGCGGAAGCTGTTTTAGACTGTGTACAAAACAGAATTAAGCATAAGGCCAATAAGCTCTGTTTTAAACAGAAGTGTGCTTGTTGCTTTGTTCCCGTAAACCTCTTGTAAAGCATATGACCCTCCAAATAAAGCAAAGGCCAAACAGTGAAGATATAAATGATCAATGTGGGGCCAAAAGCTTAGTGTATACTAATCTAATTAAACTGTTTAGCATAAATGAAAAGCTTATGGCTGAAATAACTTGTGTTTACAATGTAAGTATTTAATATGTTGACTAAATTTTATCGCTGTAATGAAAGCGGCTTGGCAAAGCATATAAAGCGGTGAGCAATAAGGCACAGCCAAATACCATTAACATTTTTTCATCACTCCAACGATCAGCAATTTGTCCTGCTAAGGGCGCTAAAATGACTGCTGAGCCTCCCCATAATCCGGTAAACATAGCTAGGGCTCGTCCACGATACCCCTCATCCACAGCACTCACCACCAAGCTTGTTAATACCGGAAAACAGTAACCATGAGAAATTCCTGCCAATACGCCCGCTAAAAGCATGCCATAGATTTGATTTGAAAGAGCATAGATGATTAAAGCCAGACCATATAGGGCTAATGATGGAGCGACTAACTTGGCCGGCCCAAGCTTTTCGGGAAGCTTAGCTCCAAAAAGGCGCACCATCACTGCACCAGCCACATAGGTAAACCAAACAGCAGTGGGATAAGTCATTCCACGTGCCGAGCTGACCACTGAAGCAAAGGTCATCAAAATGGCTACTGCACCAGCAAAGGCAATCGTTGACCACCACATGGGGTGAAGCTGAGGAGCGAGTAAATAACGCATAGTCGAGCTTGTTCCCTTTATATCCTGTGTATGAGTCATTTCTGTCTTTGGAGTTGTTATTTCATTCTCTGCGTTTGGCGTTTGGGTAGAGTTTTCATCTTCATGATGAGCCGAAGATTGCTCTTTGGGCATGAACGCAATAACTAAGCCTGAAGCCAAAATCAAAATACTTACGCTGACCAAAAAGGGTTGCAAGCCACTACCTTTAAAGCCTGAAACATCAGCAATTGGATTGACTAATAAAGGAACTAGCCCGGCTACACCAAATAAGGCGAGGCCTTCGGTTCGCCGGCTTTGTGGAATCATGTCCGCCGCAAAAGCAAAATAACCGGTAAACAAAAAGCCTTCGCCAATCCCAAACAAAATCCGCACGCTGTACGCAGTGTAATCAATTTGCTCAATAAAGTAGACACTCGCTAAGGCAAGCGCGGTGAGAACACTGCCAAAAATCAATGAGGAGCGTCTACCAAAGCGATCTAAACTCCATCCCACAAAGGGCCGAGTCGCCAAACCAGCCAGGTTTGCGCTTGACATAATCAAACCGATTTCAGCCCGGCTACCTCCTAAAAAGCTCAAATACAAAGGTAATAGAAGCATAGATGCATACCCGAGCGCACCCAATAAATGCGAGAGGGTTAGCATACAAAATGAACGAGTCCACAAAACAGCTTGGGTCATGATTGTCTCAGCGTTGATAAATGGGAATAAGAATAAGTGCTCAGCAAATATAATAGATCAGCTAGAGCCAACGCCCTTAACATCAACAGATACATACAGCAAGCAATGGTTTTCACTGATCGATTTAGATCGATTGATTTAGATGAGAATTGCTCAAGATGATGGTAAAAAATAGGGTATGGTTTCTAAACGCACTGATTCACCTTTGTTCTGTAAAGAGATTCGACATGAACAGCAAATACACTCGATCAAATAGGAGACTTTTAAATCTAATCAGTAGGTTCAGAAAAAATGACCAATGCTATTTAGTCGTTTTGTATCAATTCACTCAGTCATTGAGTTGTGGGCTTATCTTCTTATGTTTAAGTGCCTGTGAAGATCAAGCCTTGAACTCAATCAAAACGACTTCAAATACAAGCGACCAAAGTCAAATCACTGAGCTTTTTGATCTTGCTGTCAACCAAGTTAATCAGGATATGGAGCTCTTAGTCCAAGATGCTTTGCTGAATGATCAAGCAAGGATTGATGCTGAACGGCCTGATGAACGGCCTGATGAACGGCCTAATGAGCAACTAGCTGAACCAGTGTATGAGGCATGTCAAACAAGCGCCAATTCAGAGCACAGACTGAATACCGGCACTAACCGATTTCGCTTAGAGGCTTGCCATAGCCCGAGCTTGCTTTTGAATCTTGCATCTAGCTCTCGTTGGAAGCTTGAGTTGACCTTTGACTTAAGTGGGTTGGCACAACTAGAAACACAAGTGCTCACACCCATGCTAGAGGCTTTGATCGAGCTCAAGACTTGGCGAGTATTTGATAGTTTTTATTGGCGCGAATACCTTGATACTGCCGATGCACAAGCTCATTTATCCACCGGTTTAATTAATGAGTTTACCGAGCTCAGTGCAGGGTCTTTACTGAACGAGAATGAGATTAAACTTGCAATAGATATTGAAGCAGGTTGGTCAGGACAGCATATTGTACAACTTTATCAAATGAATGGGCATTTGTGGACCTTGAATCAAGTGCTTGACATAGAAAGTACCTTGACTTGCTTAGAAAACTGTCACTTACAAAGCACACTCTATCCGATTGTTTTGGTACATGGCTATGCAGGTGTGGATCAGTATTTTGGTGTTTTAGATTACTTTTATCGAGTTCCAAATCATCTTAGAGAGCAGGGCTTTTTGGTCTATGTCCCCTCGCTTAGTTCCATAGAGTTAAGCTCGATCAGAGCAAGTGAACTCTCAGCTTTTTTAGATGAAGCCCAAGCCGAAAGTGGGGCTCAAAAGTTTAATCTCATTGCCCACAGCCAAGGAGGTTTAGATAGTCGTTTTCTGATCTCGTCTTTGCGAGAAAATCACCGCATTGCTTCATTAACTACCATCGCTACACCTCATTATGGATTGCCGGTAGAGGTTTTGGATTTCTTTTCAAGACAGTCCTTTGCCGAAGCGGAACTAGATGCCTTTAATCAAACTAATCCCGATGATCCCAAAATCCGATATTTCTCATGGTCGGCTAGAACCTGTACGCTTTTAGAATGGGACTGCTTAAGAGAACATGATAACGAGATTGTCACTCCATTTTTGCTTCCTACCTACACCTTATTAAGCGCTTACGGACCCAATGATGGTTTAGTGATGAGCGACAGTATGATTTATGGTGAGTATTTGGGTGAATTAAGTGCTGATCACTTTGATCAAATCGGGCAAATCGCCGATCAAAATAATGGTGCCTTCCCCCATCTTGATTTTTACACAGATGAGGCTCAACGCTTGCTCAATTTAGGCTTTTAAGTATCTTTATACAGGCATGATAGAGCATCACAAATAGGAAATACACATGAATCAAGCTAACACTCAAGCTTCTACACTTAAGGTCTGGGTTGCCGGAGCAAGCGGCTTTTGCGGGCGAGGAGCTATTGCTGCTTTAGCCAGATGTCCCAAGCGATATGAGATTTTACCTCATATTCGACCAAGCTCAAGTCGCTTTAGTAAGCTCAGTGAAGCTTGGCAACAACAGGGCTTACAAATGATTGGGACTGAATGGTCAGAGGTAGAAGCCGTGTTTAAACATCAGCAACCCGAGGTCATCATCAGCGCTTTAGGCACCACAAAAAAGCACGCTCGTACCGGAGGTGGTAGCTATCAGGATGTTGATGAGGGTCTAAACTTACGGTTAATTGAATGGGCTCAAACATACAGTCCTCAAGCCCACTTTATTTATATTTCCTCAATGGGCGTACAGTGGGGACGTTGGAATGCATATCTCAGAGCCCGTATGCATGTTGAGCAGGCCTTACACACATCTTCTTTAAGCTACACAATCATTCGGCCCGGCCTACTGTCAGGGGCAAGTCGTGACGAAAAACGTACCTTGGAATCGATCAGTTCTGTGTTTAGTCATGCCTTGACCAAGCTCTACACAAGCTTGGGGTTAAAAAAACAGGCTTACAAAGTCCGTCCGCTTGATGCACCAGAAATGGGAAGCTTTATTAAAGCGTGTATCGATGACTTTATACTTGATACAAGCGGAGAGCTGACAGCAGAGAGGCAAAAAACATATGAGTTAAGTCAACTCTATGAACGTTTGGAAAAGGAAATAGACTTGGTTTAGGCTATATTACCGTTGTGACCATACCTACAAGTTTTGGACTCTCAACAAACTATATAATAGAAACTGTCGTGTATGGTGAAAATGACACTTAGGATCAAGTAAAAGGCTTATCATGGCAAATGCCCTTCGTCATGCCCTGTTGAAAAACAATCATTGACTTGATTGAGTAGGCAGGGAGAACTTCCCCCCTACTCGACTTCTAAATCATAACATGACCAACCAAAGCGCAAACCCAAATCAATACTTAAAAAGTGAGGACTTGAACTAGTGGTGGCTCGGGAACTCAGCAAGCATGATCCTTGATGTTTGGTTATAAACTTGGTGTTTCTTAATAACAGCCTGGATTATCTGAAGTTACACCTTATCCGTCTGACTTATTAGTTAGTATTTCCATCAACTTTTTTACCTCGATATGACCAGTGATCCCCTTGGAAATTAGGGTCGTGCAATGACTCAAGATGTTTAGGAATTTTAGGGATTTGCCTAAGGCCATATTGTGTTCGAAATTCGTCCAAAAAGAGAATGATTTGGTCTGGGGATAGATTAGAAAAACGCTTGATCTGTTCTGTATTTAGGTGTTGAACTGCTTTTTTTACATAAATACTCATTCACTCTCCTGTAAAGCAGTAACATCCGCTAAATCTTGCGGACGACCGCTTGCTCTTTTCATTGTAATTAAATCTTCTTTTGACAACACTCTCAAGACCTGTCCACTCGCTAAGTTTTTTTCGACGACCATTTGATTTTGTAGGTCAAAACTAATAATCAAATCCACAACTTCAAGAGGGTTCTCTAATGAGATAAAGGACCAAGCAATTAAATTACGCTCTTTGATCAAAGTTTCTCGGTGAGTGAATATATACTCTGCACTCAAGGGAAGGTGTGAACTTAGACCAAGACTCTTAAAGACTTGTTCAGTCGTTTTGAGGTTTTCCAAAGTGAATTCAATCACTAAGTCTATATCAATTGTGCCTCTGACTGCTCCATGCAATGCAACCGCATGTCCACCAACTAAAGCATAATTAACAGATTGATGTTGAAGAGCATGGCATACTCGAACTAAAAAACTCATATTTGACTCGTTCTATGAATATGTAGGCATAATACCTTAGTTGATCATACTTGAATAGAACAAAAGAACAAAGAAACCGATCATCTCCAAAACTTTCAGACTCTAAACAAATCACATATATTCTTCTGTGTATGTTTTTCTTGCCATAATGATTTAGTATCACCTTAATTTCCGAAGGTGTCTACTAAAATGG
>CAKZRU010000155.1 GCA_937146725.1 uncultured Myxococcales bacterium | reverse complement strand
TTAGAGATATACTTAAAACTATGAGCAGGCACGACTCGATCATCGTGATCAGCAGTCAAAACAAGTGTTGCCGGAGCTCTTTGGCCCTGTTTTAAGTTATGTAGCGGTGAATACGCCTGTAAGAACTTAAAGTCCTCGGTTTGGTCTGGGTCACCATATTCTGGAATCCACGCCCAACCAATCGTAAACTTATGAAAACGAAGCATATCTAACACACCTACTGCCGGTACAGCGGCTGCAAACAGATCGGGTCTTTGCTGAGCACATGCGCCTACCAGTAAACCTCCGTTTGAGCCTCCATAAATTCCTAACAAATCAGCTCGTGTTTTCTTGGAGTCAATCAGCCATTCAGCAACAGCAATAAAATCATCAAATACATTTTGTTTTTGCTCCCGCATGCCGGCCTTGTGCCAAGTCTCACCATATTCACCCCCACCACGTAAATTAGCCACAACATACATGCCACCTTGTTGTAACCAAGGCAGCAAATCAGGCTTAAAGTAGGGACTTAAAGAAATATTAAAACCACCATATCCATAAAGAACAGTAGGTTTAGGCGCATTCTTTACCTCGGCGTGCTGTGGCTCTTTGGACTGTTGTGCATAAATTAAAAAGGCCGGAACCTTAGTGCCATCTTTGGATTTAACAAACACTTGCTCGGTTTTAAATTGCTGAGGGTCAATGCTCAGCTTGGGCTCAAAGAACACCTGTGTTTGATGACTGAAATGATCAAAGCGATACACCATTGTAGGCGTTGTAAAGCTAGTGTATGAGAAATAGCTGACTTGACTTTCTACTCCACCGCTAAAGCGACCAATTGTACCAGGAGGCAATGCAAGTTCACCTTGAGCCTCTCCATAAAGAGTATGGAACTTAACCTGACTGGTAGCATCTTTTAGATAGTGTAAAACCAAGCGATTCGAAACCATTTGAGCCCGCGTCAGAGCCTCTTTTTGTTCAGGGACAACCACCTGGTATTGAGAAGGGTCATGTTGATTCAGCTTCACGCTGATAATATGGCCTTTGGGGGCATCTCGATCACTTTGTAAAAAGATTTGATCGCCTTGATTACCCAAAAAGCCATAACTATGATCAAAGCCAGTTAATAAAGGAATGACTGGCGCATTGGCTTGATCCAAACGCTTGTAAAAGATCTGATTTTTATCCGAAGCCCCTTGCCAGACTGTAATGATCAACAAGCGACCATCTTCACTGACATCACCATCAAAGCCCCAATCTTTATGGTCAGCGCGGGCATAAACAAGTTGGTCTTTTGTCTGATCATCACCCAAACGATGATAATACAGCATTTGATGAGTATTGACCCCACTTAGCTCAGAGCCCTTGGGTTCAGCATAGCGACTGTAATAAAAGCCTTGGCCTGCTTTATCCCAAGCTAAACCACTAAACTTAATCCATTTGAGATGATCATTTAGCTCCTTGCCAGAGCGGACATCTCTAATCTTGACTTCGACCCAATCCGAGCCAGAAAACGCGACTTGGTAAGCCACATAATGTCCATTCTTACTTGGCTTAAAGAGCTTGAGCGCGGCCGTACCATCTTTAGATAATTGATTAGGATCGATCACCACCTTGGCTTGCGCATGACTTTGCTTAACTAGGCGAGTATATAGCTTGGATTGGTTTTCTAGCCCTTGATTGTAGGTATAAAACAGACGACCAGTTTCAGCATTGCCGATCAAAATGGGACTCGACATTTTGGCGTAGTTCCATACACCTTCAATCGCCTCTTTAAACTGTTTTTGCTTGGGAAGCTGTTTAAGATAGCCCTTGGTCATTTGGTTTTGGCGCTCAACCCAGCTTTCTGTCTCTTTACTCAGATCATCTTCAAGCCAACGGTAGGGATCGGCAATCTTTTGACCATGTAATTCATCAATCACAGATCCCTTTTTGGTTAGTGGATATGATGGAGTTTGCCGAGAATGTTGAGCCATTGAATGGATTGTACACTCTCCTTGTGGTGTAGGCACAGCCACCGACTCACATAAAGTAGAACAGACGCCGGCTACATTTTCACGAGTGAGTTTTGCTTCTGATTTAACATGGTAGACTATATCTTCAATACGGCATTCACAGCTGGCACCCTTTTGACCTAAGTTTTGAGTCCAATGGCCATACCACTGTGCTTCGCAGTCTTTAGGCTGTTTGCTTGTCATTTGATTGGAGCTTTGCGCTTGAGCTTGGATAAGGCCTAGGCATTGCCCTAGTCCTAAGGCCCCCATTAAACAGGTTTTAAAAGCGAGTTTCTTTGAAAGAACTAAGCCTTTTTGCTTATTGCTTATAGACATGACTAATGACCAATAACCTTTAAGGCTTCGCGCTCTTGCTTGATGGCGGTAAAAAAGTCATTCCCCTTGTCATCCACCACAATAAAGGCTGGAAAATCAACCACTTCAATTCGCCATACCGCTTCCATACCAAGCTCCGGATATTCCAAAACCTCTACTTTTTTAATGCAGTCTTGAGCAAGACGAGCAGCCGGTCCACCGATTGAGCCTAAGTAAAAACCACCATGCGCTTTACAGGCATTGGTGACAAGTTCAGAACGATTGCCCTTAGCCAGCATGATTAAGCTACCGCCATTGGCTTGGAAAAGCTCGGTATAGGCATCCATGCGACTTGCTGTTGTTGGTCCAAAAGAGCCAGAGGCATAGCCTTCGGGCGTTTTGGCAGGACCGGCATAATAAACGATATGGTCTTTAATATACTGTGGCAGACCTTCACCGTTATCAATACGCTCTTTAAGTTTAGCATGGGCAATATCACGAGCTACAATAAGAGTGCCACTCAAAGATAAGCGTGTTTTAATCGGATATTGGCTGAGTTGAGCTCTAATGTCAGCCATTGGACGATTCAGATCTACAGAAACAACTTCATCGCTTAATTCATGAGCGCTTGGGGCGGGTAAAAACTGAGCAGGGTCATGCTCAAGTTTTTCAAGCCAAAGGCCTTCGGCAGTAATCTTTGCTTTGACTTGCCGGTCAGCAGAACAGGAAACAGCAATGGCCACCGGACAAGACGCACCATGTCTTGGTAAACGAATAACCCGTACATCATGACAGAAGTATTTACCGCCAAATTGGGCGCCAATACCCATTTTTTGGGTCATCTCCCATACTGATGCTTCTAGTTCGGGTATGCGGATTCCATGACCGGCCAAACTCCCTTCGGTGGGCATACCATCAAGATAACGTGCAGAAGCAAGCTTGGCGACCTTAAGCGCATGCTCGGCAGAGGTACCACCTACCACGATTGCCAAGTGATAAGGCGGGCAGGCGGCAGTGCCAATCTTAGCAATTTTTTCTTCTAAAAACTTGTTTAAACTGTCTGGGTTAAGCAGCGCCTTGGTTTCTTGGAAAAGATAACTTTTATTGGCAGAGCCACCGCCTTTAGCCATAAACAAGAACTTGTATGCTTCCCCTTCTTCTGCAAAAACCTCAATCTGAGCAGGCAGGTTATTTTTGGTATTCTGCTCGGTATACATGCCCATTGGAGCCAGCTGTGAATAGCGTAGGTTTGACTCGATATAGGTATTATATACACCCTTGGCTAAAGCTTCTTCATCATTGCTACCGGTAAAGACTTGCTGGCCTTTTTTACCCATAATAATCGCCGTACCGGTGTCTTGACATGAAGGCAAAACACCACTGGCTGCAATACTCGCATTTTTGAGTAAGTCCAAAGCGACAAAGCGATCATTTGCTGAAGCCTCAGGGTCATCAAGAATCTTCTTAAGCTGCGCCAAATGGCTAGTTCGCAAATAGTGTGCGATTTCTTTCATGGCCACTTGACTTAAATAAGTTAATCCTTCTGGTTCGACTTTCAGAAAGGTACGGCCTTGTGCCTCAAAGGTCGATACATAGTCACTGCTAATCAGCTTATATTCGGTTTCATCTTTACCAAGGGGAAGTAAGGGAGCGTATTCAAAGGGCGCGTTCAAAATAGAATCTCCTAAGCTTATGTTCAATTATGAGTGGGATCGACTAGATAAGACTATCTTGCGAACAAACTTTGGTATGTATGCCATATCCCACGCAAGTCTGCCACTGATGTCAAGACTCTAGCAAGATTAGTGAGTCTATGTTCGATCGCTTCATTTATACTTCAATCTCGACTTAAGCTCTATGAAGATAAGGTTTGATAACGATAGAGAATCGCCGTGAAATTGAAATCACTTTTAAATTTTAGTGGAACTTCAGCTCATTTTATAGATGATAAACATATATTTCTGTCCAAAAGGTCGATAAATTGATGAAAAAACTCTCTATTCTCAGCAAGGCTTCTCTTGCTTTTGCTCTTTCAAGTCAACTACTTGCTTGCAGTCCCAATCATCAGGAAATCTATGATAAGGGTGCACTTTTGGCGAGCCAAAAAAACTTTGAAGCAGCCTTGCAAAGCTATAAACAACTTAATGAAGCTGCGGGTGAGTCATTACTTTACCAATATAAAGCCCTGTTTGGTGAAGCTGAAGTGTACAGACTGAAGGGTGATCTTGATGCGCAACATACGACACTTAAAAAGATTCTGAACAACACTAATTTCAGTGAGCATCATGTTTTAGTCAAAGAAAAGCTAGAAGAAAACTTACTCAGTAAGGCGCAAAAAGAGCGTCTAAAGCCAGATCCAAGTACCGCTATGCCCTTGTATCAAGAAGCGCTGAAGCTCAATCCTAACAGCAGCGCTCGTCGTCATATGATCGATTATTTGATTGCCCAAGCAGATTCTGCACTACAAGACAAGCAAATCGAAACGGCCTTAGAGAACTACAAGCAGGCTCAAGACTTGAACCAATCGGATGAAACACTTGCCAAACGGATTGAGGCCAAGGTTAAAGCTGCAAATTACTCCATTTTTAAGCTAAAGGCAGAGCAACTTTTTGCAGCCCAAGTTAAAGATTTAACCAATGATAAGGTTTACGATCCACAAACCAAAACCTTCTACTATAAGCTCACAACTTTTGTTGAAGGAAAAGTCACTCGTAAAAACCAAGAAGAGCAACTCAAGTTGGCTAAAGAAAAAGCACAAGCTCAATCTGTGATCGATGTGGGTACACAGATACAAGGCCTCTTTGCCTTGACGGCCACTCCACAAGTCAATCAAGCACAACTTACTGTAACTAAAGGTGAGTTTTCAAAGCGTACTAAGCGCATGAAGCTGAATGGTAAAAGAGTGCGGGTTACTCCCTTTGACTATCACTTTACGATGCCTTTAGAAGCCGTGTATGAGTTAGCTTTTGAAGTAGAGCAAGCACAAGCTTCAGAAGATTCTGCGGCTCCAAAAGAGCTAGCAAGTCCAAAAGAGCCGGCAAGTCCAAAAGAGCCGGCAAGTCCAAAAGAGCAAGCAACAGAGGGACAAAAAACGCTTAAAAAGTCATCCAAAGACGATAAAAACAAACAATAAACTACACTCTATACTTAATGAAGATGAGATAAGAACAGCACGGTGGATCATTGACTCATTGGTTAAAAAGTCTCAGTCATCCCACCAGTCCTCAACATCATCCCCTTCCCATTTACCTGTTTTTTTGGGTTTCAAAGAAGGCTCATCAACTTGATCTAAAGCAGTTTCATCCACTTCTTCAGAATCATTCAATACCAAATGACTCGTCTCATTAAGCCCATGAAGCTCGCTAGATTCGCTTAGCTCATCTAAGAATTCTTCCTCAGTATATAATTCATGAGCAATCTGATGTGCTTGAGCCCATTCGGCTAGTTCCAAGCCTAAGCGTTCTTGAATAATACCTAAAACGGGTCGGGTTGTTGCTCGATCAATAGCGGAAACACCCAAGGCATGATATAATGTACAAAGATTTTCTGCCGAAGATTCATTAAGTAGGTCAATTTTATTTAAGATTAAGGCTCTTGGCTTATCAATGAGTTCCATTTCGGTCAAGATTTGCTCAACAGACGCAATTTGTTGCTGCATTTGTGGGTCAGAAGCATCAACTACATGAAGCATTAAGTCCGCCTCATATAATTCTTCTAAGGTGGCCTTAAAGGCAACTTCTAAATCTTTGGGAAGATCCCTAATAAATCCGACAGTATCCGTAAATACAACTTCTTGAGAGTGTGGAAAGCGCAAGCGTCTTGTTGTCACATGTAAGGTGGCAAAAAGCTTATCCTCGGCAAAAACTTCACTTTGAGTGATGGCATTAAATAAAGTGCTTTTACCAGCATTAGTATAGCCCACAAAGGCGACTTGTGGCACGCCTCGTTGGTTGCGCTTGGCTCGTTGGTTCTTTCTTTGTATTTGTGCTTTATCAAGATTTTTTTCAAGCCAAGTGATGCGTTCTCGGGCTCGTCGGCGATCGATTTCAAGTTTAGTTTCACCAGGGCCACGTCCACCAATACCTCCGGCTAGTCTAGAGAATGCCGAGTTTTTGTGTGCTAAACGTGGTAAAAGATACTTATGTTGCGCAAGTTCAACTGCTAATTTACCTTCTCGGGTGTGGGCACGTCGGGCAAAGATATCTAAAATAAGCAAACTGCGATCTATGACTTTTACATCGGTCACTTCCGAGATGGCTCGGACTTGGTTGGGACTAAGATCTTGATCAAAAATCACCAATTCACAGTCGAGTTGCATCGTCAAAAGTAAGAGCTCATCAAGTTTACCCCGCCCCATCACATACTTATTATCATAGGCCTTTCGTTTTTGGACAATGGCATCAACAATCAGTACATCCGCTGTGCGGGCCAATTCATTTAACTCGGCCAAGCTTGTTCCAGGATCTAAACCAAAACCCACGTTGACATGCACGGCAATCGCGCGAATTTGCCCTTCGGTTTCAATCGCACCTACAGTAGACCGGCTAAATTCCTCTTCAAGCTCACCAATAAAGGTTTCAAAATCAAGATCGAGTTCTTGAATAGGGACGGCCATTTCGGGCGCATAAGCTTCATCGCTACCGGCGGGCAATAAATAGCTATAATGGACTAGATCGGGGCGGCCGATCTCGTTAAGAGTAATCGCTGAAATTAAGTCAAGGCGTAAGCGTAGTAAGTCCGTAAGGTCATCCTCTGTTAAACCCTCTCCTTTGAGATGGGTGTGAATCAAGCGAATTCCTCTAAAGCGATCTCGTCCACCACGAGAGCGACCTAAATCAGGAATAAATAATTGCTCGCTATCACCCACAATGACATGACGAACCTTACCACGACGGTCAATGGTCACTCCTAATTGTCGGTTCAGTTCTTTGGATAACTCACAAAGGGAAATTGCTAAAGAAGGAGAAATCAGCTCTTTGGGGCTAACTTTGCGTTGATATAAACGTCCAAGACGCTGTAATTGATTAGGCTTAAGACCTATCAGATGACCGTGAGCTTTCAGGGGAGCCTCCTCAAAAACTATGCGATTAAAAAATATAATGGATGATCGTGATCCGGCAGGTCACATAACATAAAGCTGAGCAAAAATGAAAATGATGCGTCAGCTTTAATTTCTATCAACCCCTAAATGATCTTACTCTGACTATATTGGCTCGTCACCAAGTTTAATTAAAGTAAATTGGCTCGTCACCAAGTTTAATTAAAGTAAAATGGAATTAGACGGCACTGTCGTTATATCCAAGTCTCAGTGTTTTTTGGCTTGGACTACAAGTAAGATGACAGAAAGCACAGTATGAAAGCGGGTTAAGGACGACTTAAGTTCCTGCTACCTTAATGAGCTATTTCGAGGACTTTAAGGTTCTTGCGACTCTGTATTTTGATTACTGTCTAAAGGCGCTTGCTCACAGCTGTCACCGATATTAACATCAGAGTTGCTATCATCACAGTCTTCATTATAGCAATAACCATCTAGATCCTCGTCTACACAATCAACAGGATAGTCAGGTGCACCATAACAGGCGGTAAGGGTCATAGAAATGGCCACAACACCGGCTGTTTTTAGAGCTCTTTTTATGACGGAGCCCGAAGATGTTTGAGACAGCGTTGTATCACAATTTAAGCAAGTGCTTATATGTGCTGGATTAAAACTATTACATTGAGGACAAGAGTTTAATTGACTCATCATAATACTCCTAGATTTGAATTAATTGACTGCTTAAGGTTAATAGTAACCAACCTACATATTCAAGACAATTCAAGATTGACTTATGATTAAATTTCCTAAGCTTGTTTTTTTCATTGAACCATCAAAACTCTAACCAAGGGTCATCAGAGCACAGTTATGATCTAGTCCTTAAAAAGTGAGTAAAATCAGACCATTGCCCAATAGATCTTGAAAGATAACATACTTAAACCTTAAGGCCCCAAACTGAAACAGGTTTACTTACGCCCTTAACCGCTTGTGGTGGATAAGTTGTGAGTTCAAGTTCTTCTCGTTCGGCTTCATTCAGCAGTTGGTATACCTTTTCAGAAAAAAGAATCGAGGCTGAAAGGGGTTTGGTTAAACCTTCTAGTCGAGAAGCAAGATTGACTGCCGGCCCCATAACGGTAAAGTCCAAGCGGTCTTTAGCCCCGATGTTGCCATAAAACACCTCACCGATATGCAGTCCGATGCCCATATCAATCAGCTTTTCTCCATCGACTTCAATATTACGGATTTCTTTGATCGCCGATGCCAGATGTATGAGTATACTTTTTAGGTCTAACGCCTGTGCTGATATTTGATCGTCCGGAATACTGCGCAAATGCCGGTCGGGAAAAATAATTAAAGCCGCATCACCAATAAACTTAAGAATCTCTCCTCCCAAAAAGCGAAGAGACAAGCTCAGTTTTTCAAAGGCCATGTTCACATATTCTGTTACTTTCTTCGCTCCAACTCGCTCTGAAAGCGCTGTAAAATTCCTGACATCGGCAAACAGAATGAGCGTTGAAAGCTGTTCTGAGTTACCTCTAAAAAACTCTCCCTCTAATACGCGTCTTCCCGTATGTTCACCAAGATAAGTAATGGCGATTTGCTTGGCTGCATTTGATTGATAAGCGGCAAAAATACAAACCCCTAATTGTGAGCGCAGAGGTAATAGTTTATCGTGAAGATCGCGAGGAAAGCCTTGAGGGTCATGGGTGGCCAAACTCATCACCTGTTTGGCTCCATCGGGTAAAGGAATTGAAAATGCAAAGTAGTCAGTAAACCCTGCTTGATGAAGTTCTCTGATCAATTTGATGGGGTGCTCAGCATGTGGGGTATAGCGAACCAGTGGCTCTCCATCAAAAATGAGACGCGCATAAGGACTGGCTTTTAATGTCTCGGTAGAGCCATTGAGAGTGACAGAGTGTCGCTCTCTAAAAAGAACTTTTACTCCATCAGCTTCTGTCCAAGTTAGGATAATCCCCGCATAAAATGGGTGTTTAAAACCAAATAATGCACTAATTGGGAGTTGCAGTCGACTTAGAGATAGACCGGACGACTTGAGGTATTCGGCAATACTTTGTGCTAAAATACCCAAGTTGCCTTCTTTGTGCACGACAATTAACGCATCAAAGAGCTTTTGGCTAAGGTTTAAATCTGTATCATTAGTATTCATTCGATTTACTCTAGACTGTGTGAAAATCTTTTAAGTGACTATTGCTATGGTGGACAACTCCGTTGTGGATCTGAGCTTTTTAACAGATGATCAGCTGAGAACAAATAGATTTACTCAGCGTCTATATATGTTTTATCCATCCACTTTTCTGTAGACACAGCAACATCAATGAGTGAGCCCACCAACATTTCTAAAGCCCGGTCTTCAGTAACAGGAAGTAGACCATAATCAACGTCTAGCCAATTGACCTGAACAAGTGAACTTTTCCCCCAGCCCTCACGGGGTGTTACGGCTTCATCAATCTCTAAGTTAAGCTCTGTGGCCACAAACTCATTCGACATTTCGGAAGAGGTTTCGGCTTCATTCATAGGATTCACTTCATCTGTAGTATTTACCGGTTCTTCTGTACTTGCCGAATCTTCTAGATTCGTTGTATCGTCTATATCTTCTTTGCTTGTCATAGGAGGAAGTACAATCGCTAGATAATAGCCCTCTTTTGGCTCAATAATATCTAGGTTAATCGTTGGTTTTTTGTTCATGTATGATCGCTGTAACATCACATACCCGTATTTGGTATTCACCCAGCGAAATTGTAAGTGGGTATCATAACTTAATTCGACAAGCCCATACCATTCGGATGTTGATTGACTATCTCCCTCTAGGATTTTGCATTCTTTGCGGTCAAAACATTCTGGATCGCCGACAAAAGTTCGATCATATTTAGTATATGAATCTCCATTTGTTTCCCTCACATTGTCAATGCCAAAGGCACGAGCTAGAGAATCAACCGTGTGTTGATGGGCCGTTAATACAGCACCACCGATTAAATCTTTGGGATTTGATGTCCTTGTTGTTGTTGCGATCGCTTCGGCGCTTAAGTTTTTAACAGTATATCCTTTGCGCACTGCCTTGGTGTTTTGATTAAGCCAAACATAAAGGTTTTCTACACCTAAACTCAACTCTTCATCATCTTCATCCATTAAATGCTCATAAAGAAAACTTGTGAGTTCTTGAAAGTCCTCGGGTGCTGTTTTGGGACGCTCAGCGCAGGATAAAAGCGAAATGGCCAAAAGACTTATTAGAAGACATCTTAATCGAGTATGAAGTAACATGGTATTTTCTCTACCTAACTAGATTTATATGAGTTCTCATCGTTGGAACTTTGACAAGCACAATATATATTACTTACTCTTTATCAGATTCTAAAGCTTTATTATGCTCGGTCTTTTAATCAATAATCGCTTGTTTGAGCGACATCTTATTGGCCAATGATTTCTTCTAATCATCTTCAAACAGCCTTTTACTTGAGCTTTCTTAAGAGCGAATCAGGAAAGGCAGAGCAATGAGAACAACTCCAACAAGTATTAATTGAAAAACCGTAGCAATAAAGTAAGGAATAAGCATCAAAGCAATACCGCATACAAGAGCGATTAGTCTTTGTTGGCGCTTACCATAGCGATAAAAACCATAGCCAATGGAACTATACAGGATACATAAAAATAAATAAGTTGGATCAGGCATATGCTTTATCTTTTTATAAATGATTGAGTAAATATTTGAGCATTAGATATTTTAATATTTTATTATGTGGGATGTGAAACTGACCTAATGTTTATCTTGATTAGGCAATGTTACGATCACCAACAATTCACCTTACTGGTACTCTTAAACGATCATAGAAATTAGAGTCTTTGCCGGCAGAATATATTTGAGCCAAGGGGAAAAGATCTGCTCATTATGGTCGGTTGGTAAGCCTTTGAGCGTAAATAATCTGTCTAGCTTAACCGAAAAGCTCTATTCATCAGCCTAGCTTTAAAAAATCGGAAGACACAAGCGTAGACCTACGCCATAACTTTGATCAACTGCTTGCCCGGGTCGTGTGGCAAGACGACAATTATCGGATAGTTCGTAAAATGCTCCCCCACGGATTACTTTTGGGGTCAGTTGCTCACTGTAATGGATGGGGTCAATAATCGCTTTTTCCCCATCTTTTACTCGAGAACGATAACTATCCTTGCGCCATTCATCATGGCACCATTCCCATATATTTCCACATAAATCATGCAAGCCCCATGCGTTAGGTGCTTTACTAGCGATAGGATTTGGCTTTTTTCCACTGTTTTTGATGTACCAACCCAAGTTTTCCAATGGATCATCACCGGCAAAGAGGGTCTTATGGACTCCACCGGCTCGTGCGGCATGTTCCCACTCGGCTTCTGTAGGCAAGCGATAACCTGTTGCCTCAATCAGATGTTTAACGAGTGGTCTTGCTTCGCTTTCGATACGATAGGCTGGAGAAAGACCAAAAGCACGACTTAGACGATTGCAAAAACGTACCGCTTCTAGCCAAGTGATTTGATCTGCTGGAATTTCGTCCTGCTCAACCGCCCATTCCTTGGGGCCCATGACGACCGTCCATAAAGCTTGAGTCACGGGGCTTTCTGAAAGCCAATAACCACAGGTTAATTCAACCAAATGCTTGGGGCCTTCTTCTGGCTTACTTTGCGGTCCACTCGCTCCATGTAGCATGCGACCTGGCGTACAATAGCGTAGACGAAGGCGTTGTCCCTCAACCATAACCTCATTCAAATATCCTGCGGGCAAAGGCTCTCCATCTTCACCACGCTCAACTCTACCTTCAGTAAAAGCTAAGTGAGTTCCGGAATGCTTGGATTTATCCTGCTCAAAACCTTTGCGCTCAAGCTCAAGTTCTTTACGCTCATTAATTAAAGCCTGCTTTGCTTTTGTGAGTTTTTCTTCTTGAGTAACACAGCGCTGTAAGCGAGCTTCAATCTCTGATTTTAAGGTCGTTACTCTGGCTTCTTCACTCTTAAGTTCAGACTCTTTACTTTCGATGGCCTTTTCTCGGAACTTAAGTTTTCGGGTTTGATCGATGAGTGATCTTTGATCAGCAAGAAGCTTATTTTTGTCTCGTTCTATCTTAATTTCGGCTTGCTTAATTCGATCTAAATCAAGATCAAGTTGAGTTCTCTCTTGAGCAAGCTGAGTGGCAAGAGTTTCAGAGTCACTAAGCATTTTTTTGGCTTCTTGGCGTTCATATTCGGCACTTTGGCGCTCTTGTTGAGCTTGGGATGCATCTATTTCGGCTTGATTAAGTAAGGATTGAGTTTTTTGGCGTTGAGCATTGAGCTCTGTACGGAGTTTAGATTGCTCTTCGTGCCATGCCTGACTTTCAAGTTTGAGCCGGTCTTTAGCTGATTGAGTCGCTGATTGCATCTGCTCTGCTTTGGCTCTTGCTTCTACAGCAGCGCTTCGTTCAATTTTAGCTTCTGCTGATACTTGCTGGGCTTCATTTATACTTTGGGTAAGCTGTTGTTCTTTGTCTGCCAGTAGCTTGCTTTGTTGAGTTAATTCCTGTTCTAGATCTTGTTGAGCTAATTCTTTTTGCTTAAACTGCTGTTGTTTCGTTTTAAACTCATCCTCAAGCTTTTTGAAGCGAGCGACACGCTGTCTTAATTGCTCATAGCTCGCTTGGATTTCGGATTGGGAAGCTAAGCGACTTGCATCTTGGTCGGCCAAATGACTGCCGGCTAACTCACGAGCCTCTTTAGCGGCCTGATATTCTGTTTGAGCAGCTTTCTTTAGGGCTTCTGCTTCGGCGACCGCACGTTGAGCTCTTTCTTTTTCGCGCTCTAACTCTGCTTTTAATACCGACTCTTTTTGGCTGAATTCTCTTCGGGCCAATGCCAATTCAGCATTTTGTTTTTTTAGCTCTAAACTGCGTTCTTCGAGAAGTTTTTTTAACGCTTCTTCTCTTTTCAGTAAGGCCGCTTCTCTATCCAAAAGTGCAATGGCTTTTTGTGTACTTCCATCGGAGTTATGGGTAGGTTGTGCGCGTTTTGCCCGTTCAATGGCTTGCACAACTTGTTCAAAATGACCCCAAGGCAAAAGCTCTGCATCTAAGTCTGACTCTTGAGTTTCTTTAGTGAATGCATCCGATGTTTGAGGCTGGCCAAGCATATGCCAAGCAACTTCGTCTTGCCTAATGATTTGTACTAATTCATGTAGAAACAACCGTTGCGGTTCATCAGCTTCTGAACCTCTGTATAAATAAGAGGTTGCCGATTCTTTAAGTCGAGTTGCAAGTTGAGCCAAGTCTCCACGTTGTTGTGGATCAATACTCATGGACTGTGCAATCACGGCCTGTAAAGGGGCAGGCGCATCACGCCAAGATTGCCCTTGTGGAGCTACGGCTCTAAGTAGACAGGCCCCCAAGGAATATACATCTGATCGCTCATCACCTGCGGCTCCATCGAGCCATTCTGGTGGTAAAAGATCGTATTGAGGTCCTAATTTTATACTTTCGGCTTCATCAGCACGTAAAAGAGCTGTTGCGGCCGCTAATTCACCGGCTCTAACTTCTTCGGGCCACTGAAATCTAATGAGTTTTGCACCGGCATCGGTCAGCATAATATGAGCCAAATCGATATGGCGATGAACAAGGCCTAATTGGTGACAAGCTGAAAGGCCTTCAATCAAAGCTAAAAACAAGGTTCGTGCATCGGGAACACTCAGAACATTTTCTTCGATTATACGTCTGAGCGTAAAGCCCTTGACCTCTTCTAGGGCAACCCACCAACAGCCATAATTAGTATCAAAGCCCCATTCGATGACTTTTTGAATGCCTTCATGCTCAATTTGTGAAAGTTTATCCATTTCAAGACTAGCTTGAAAGGCCCACATCGTGGGATTATCACTATAAGCCTCTGGCCAAACAACCTTTAACTCCACCTGTACTTGATCTTGTTGAGCGGTCCAATACTGTGTACCACGAACAGCACTGCGCTTGTTAATCAAAGTCCATCCTTGCTCAAGATGATCTGAGCTTTGATTCTGCTCTTTCCCTTTAATAATCGCGCCACTTTCCAAATGAGCACTAAAGGGAATTTGAGTATCCTGTGACTCGATCATAAAAGACAATAACCTCAAACAAGTATCTATAATCTAAAGAATATGACAGGTTTAGCTTTTTAAATAACAGAAAGCAAGTCGCTAGATAAGTAATCTGATTGGCACGTGTTCGCTTAAGAAAATAACATTGATCATTCGGGGTTAAAAAACGACTACGACTTATGTTTGGATCGGGTGTAAAGTTTAGCCAAGACGTGAGTAAATGCTTACCTAAATAGTGAGCGACATCTTTAGGAGCGGCCATGATGAGAAGCAGTTCATAGTTTTTGAGTGCAAACTGCTTCATCCACCGTAATAGTGCAACTCTTCGGTCTTTCGAAACCAAAGGTTTGATCTTTTCATAAAACCGGCCAGAGATAGTATTGGACAAAATTGAAGCCCAAACTAAACACAGCACAACCTAGACACAGCACAACCTCTTCTTTTTGACTAGGTAACTGATCAAGTGAGTGGTATTACCGAAGACCTTTAAAGCAGATTTCAACCTGCCATCGCAAGGCATACATTGCTGACACTTGTTCA
>CAKZRU010000154.1 GCA_937146725.1 uncultured Myxococcales bacterium | reverse complement strand
CGCTCCTGCTCCTGTTGCACCTGCAGCGAAGCCTGTAGCCGCTCCTGCTCCTGTTGCACCTGCAGCGAAGCCTGTAGCCGCTCCTGCTCCTGTTGCACCTGCAGCGAAGCCTGTAGTTGCTCCTGCTCCTGCCGCACCGGTACCGGCCCCAGCACAATAATGTGCAAGCCATGACTTTATTGGATTACATACTTTAAAGTCAGAGTGCTTTCACTAAGCACTCACAGTTTTGCTTACTTAACAAAGCAATAACAAAGCTAAAGCCTGACTCCTTGGAGTAAGGCTTTTTCTTTTTGAGGGAAGATCACTTGAGTAGTGACTGTTGGCTGTTGAGTATCTATGTTTATGGTACTTATGCATAAAAGAGATGAGAAATGAAATGATGAATGATTCTTTACTTAGATTTAATACTAATCATTGTTTGAAGCGATCATACTTAGCTTTACCCTTGCTTTTAATCTTTGTCATAAGTTCCAAAATGGCGTGGGCTCAAGATTCTTTTGAGGCAAAAAACAATCAGACTCGTTCAGCTTCCAAGACTCGTTCAACTTCCAAACAATCCACGTTAAACCAAAAAGTTTTAACTTGGCACAGCACATCATTTGAATACTTGATTCATCAATATCTACAAAACTCCGTTCTAGTACCAGCCAAGCTTAAAGAAAACATCGATACAACTTTAAATAACTTGGGACTATTTAGAAAAAACTTTGAGCTTTTTACACCGAAGTTTTCACAGAATACGCAAGGACGTTTCAAGCAAGTTTCATCTTCATTTTTACAGTCTCTTAAAATGATTGATACTCAGAGCATTCGTCACCTAAGTCAAAAGCTTATGAAGAATGACCAGCTTAGAAGGCAGGCTTATTCTTTATATTTGTCATACGCATTGCTTGATCAACATCATGAATGGGCCACAGAAAGTCAAATCATGATGTACTCTTTAATGAATGATCCTTTTTTTGAGGGACCAGCGCATTTAAACCTAAGATTTAAAGAAAGAGTAGAACGTTATCTACGACAGCTCCATAACGAAATAGCGTTGAATCGGGCGACTGATCAAGAAAAGCATCTTGAAACAATAACAACGATTCAGTCTTTAGACAGCAAGCAGTTGATCACACATATTGGCTTTTGGCTTCGCAGGGAAAAGGATCAAAGTCGGGTCATTCTCTATAGATTTCTTAAAGATGCGATTCAGACTCACCTAAACGATTTTAAGTTAAAAGCTTTATCCCAAGTACCCGCCAGTCCACTAGGGCTTAAGAATGAGATACTCAATCAAGTGTATGACCCATTACTTAAACAGAATATAGACTCAAAGGAAGCAGGTCCTTATTTAGGTGATTTAAAACATTTGGTCACTCATGAAGGCCTTAATCAAGGTATTATAAAAGCTTTAAGTCATGAAATGGTTAATCAGCGCTTAGCTCAATCAAAGCAAATAGAAAGTCTTAAATTATGGGAGCAGTTTTCCACATATCGCTTAGAAAGACCTTATGAGGCTCACGAAAAAAAACGACCTTTCCTATTTTTGAATCCTCGTTTCATCTTTTGGTTTAACGATCATCTGATTCCTAATTCGAATACTCCTGTTCTGCTCGATCGACTACAGCAAGTATATCAGCGTAGGTATAAGCGCTTATTTGATCTCTTATTGACGAGTCATCATTACTTAAAAAATAGTTTGGATTTAAACAAAGAAAAACTCGCTTATAGCCTGTCAAGATTTACGGCAAATTATGATGAAAACCGTTATTTAGAGCAACGTTACGCACAGGCGCTTAAGCAAAGATTTCCCGAACAAGGCACGACTGTCTTTACCCCAGCTAAAGCGATTGGTTTTTGGCTAAAACGTGAGTTAGATGGGAGTGCAGAATATGTATGGAGCACTTTAAATGATCTTAGATCACAACTTGAGCCTAGGACAAATCAATCAGAAATCCTGAAGTAAGCTAAATCAGAGAAAAGCCCATATAGAGTAGCAAACAAGCGCTTTAATGTGTTATGGAATGGGCAGTGATCTTATTTCCCTAAAACTAAAGTGGTAGAGTCTAAAAGTGTTTTGCTATTCAACATGCTTAAAGCTTCGAGATACAGATGCGGCTGGGGTCGCTTTTTTTGCTTCATATTATGCGATCGCCCATGACGCATATGAAGCATTTTTAAACGAACAAGGTCACCCTTTACAGACATGGCTTGATCAAGTTCACATGCCGATTGTGCATTCTGAAGCTGACTATAAAGCACCACTTAGATTAGGAGTGCCTTTTGTGATTGAGCTCACATGCAGTAACATTGGAAAGCGGTCGTTTACACTCGATTACCGATTTAAGTCGGCTGCAAAAGTCTTTGCGGTTTTAAGGACTGTGCATGTTGCTGTTAAACTCGATGAAAACGAAAAGACAACAGCAGTAACATTACCAAGTAAGCTAAACAGTTTATTAGCCTCAATTGAAGTGAAGGCAGATTAAGTCATGTTTACTTGGATTGTGATTCTTATTTTTTTAGCTTTGGGTTGGCATTTAGGTCGCCCAGAGCTTAAGGCCTTGAGCCAAAAATGGTTTCGTCGTCAAAAGTGGATTGGATCATTACAAACTAAACAAAGAGCAGTTAAATTATACGAAGATCCTCAAGATTTAGATCGTTTGAAAAAAGAGTTTAAGCCTGCATCTGACCTAGTAAAACGCTTTGAACAATCTAGCTTAAATGTAGTGAAGCAAAGGCAGGTGAATACACCAGACCTAGATATTCGTCTATGCCATGTTGCCTATTGGGTTGCAGAAGCCCTAGCTAGAGGACAAAAAGCGCCATCTTCAGCTTTAATGACTTACTTAAGTTCACATTTTGGGGTGGCTTTTCCCATTCCCTTCATTGTTCATCTTAGACAGAACTTATTTGAAGATTGCTCAAGCTTTCTTTTTAAATTTGAAGAAAGTTTAAACGAAGCTTTTGACCTAGGGGCACCGGCTTATCGAATCGGCTTCGCTGAACTCACTCTTGAAGATGAACGAATCACAGTTGCTCTCATCCAACCGATCTATCTTTCAGTCAATCCCTTTTCTCGACATGTACTTGGTGATATGGGTCTAATCATCTATGGAGAAAGTCTTGAAATGCTTCCACTTGAAGCATGGATGACTCGACCTGATGGCACGGCCCAACTTATTCCTTTACAAAGAAATGGTTCATATTTCTCCTTGCAACTCAAAGATCGAGAACGAGGAATATATCATATCGAAATTATGGGAGAAGGGCCACATGGTCCGGTCGTCTGTCTTAATACTGTGGTGTACCGCAGTATCAACTCTCCCCAAGAGTTTATTTTGACCGAAGGACAGATGCCCTCTCGTTTTAATTGGATCAACCGTCGCCGGCTTTATCGTTTAATTAACGAAAGTCGAGAGCTTGTAGGACAAAAAGGCTTGCCTGCAAGCCGTGTACTGCAATCGATCGCACAAGGCTATGCACAAGAAATGGCTGAGTTAGGTTTTGCGTCACATACCTCACCCAAGGGTGAAAGATTGAACCATCGAACCGAGTCGCTCAAGGGTAAAGCAGAAAATATATTTGAAAACTTAGCGGTGGGCGTGAATATCGATGAAGTCCATGAAAAGCTCATGTCAAGTCCAGCACATCGTGCAGCCATTTTAGATGCGGAAGTAACCCATGTTGGAGTTGGGATTTGCGTTAAAAAGCATCTCGTTTTTGGTGTTGAAGTCTTCTCGCTTATGAATCGTCCTTTGAGGTTGACTGAGGATCGAGCTGAACTTTATCGCTTAATTCAAAGATATCGGCGAGAAGAAGGACAGGGGCGCTTGCCTCATGAAGCTCGGCTAGAAGCGGCCGCATTGTCAGTCGCCCGTTCTTTAGTGAGCGGAGAATGCAAACCGCATGAGGTGAATCAACATGCCCAGCATTTTCTTGATCAAGGTTCAAATGAGGAAGGACTAGGCCTCATCGAGGTTTTTATTTGTCAAATTAATCGAGTAGAGAACTTGCCAAAAGGTGAAGTGTGGTTACAAGATCAAGTAAAGAGCTTTGGCGTTGGTTTGGCACAAGGCGCGTCGCATGAGCCATATTGGGCGGTATGTGTTTTACGCTTGCAGGATCAAGGCCAAAAGCGTGGCTTAAGCATTTTAAAAGATTGATCGTAATTAAAAGATTGATCGTAATGAAAAGATAGATCGTAAAGTAGAAGTATAAATTATGACTCAAAGAATATGTTCATTCTGTAATCAAAGAAGAGAAACCGAAGTAGAACCTATAGTTACCGGCCCGTTTAAGGTGAATATTTGTTTACAATGTGTGCTACGCTATATGGCTGACTTTGGACTGGGTGACCAAGCTGATAGTAAAGAAAAACAACAAGCTAGACTCATTCCAAAAGCGATTAAAACTTATCTAGATCAACATATTATCGAACAGGAAACAGCTAAAAAAACTTTATCAGTAGCTGTCTATAATCACTATAAACGGGTGATGAAGGATGGCGAAGCTGTTGGCTCTGTATCTGTAGATGAGTTACCTAAAGCCTTAGAAGATGTGCGGTTAACCAAAGGAAATATACTTATGGTTGGCCCGACCGGAGTAGGGAAAACCGCTATTGCCGAGCAAATCGCCGAGTTTTTAGATGTTCCATTTATTGTTAAAGATGCCACTACACTCACTTCAGCTGGTTATGTGGGTGAAGATGTAGAAAGCATTATTCGCTCGTTATGGGAAGCGGCTGATCGTGATGTTGAAAAGACCGAACGTGGCATTGTTGTAATTGATGAGGTTGATAAGATTGCACGTCGAGGCGGAGGAGGTGGTAGTAGCCAAGGGCGCGATGTCGGTGGGGAAGGCGTTCAGCAAGGTCTTTTAAAGCTTATTGAAAGCACCCAAGTAAATATCCAAGCGGATATGGGGCAGGTGATGAGTAATAAACTAGTGCAGATCGATACTAGTAATATTCTTTTTATTTTTTGTGGAGCCTTTGTTGGTATTGAGCAATTAATTCAGCAACGGATGAGTAGCGGTTCCATTGGGTTTGGTGCAAATAAGTCACAAAATAAATCTAAGGATAAAGAGTACAATGACTTGATCAAAGAGCTTTCTACCCAAGACTTAATCAAGTTTGGCCTAATCCCAGAGTTTATAGGTCGTTTAGCAGTGGTCGTTCCTTTGGAAAGCCTCAGTAAGGATGCTCTCAAGGAAATTCTTTGGAAGCCTAAAAGCTCACTCATTAGACAATATCAGCGTCTGTTAAATTTAAATAACATTGAGCTTGAGTTTACCGACGATGCGATGGATGTCATTGTTGAGGATGCGATCAAGCGAAAGGCCGGTGCTCGAGGCTTACGATCGGTCATCGAAAAGATCATGCTTGATATTATGTATGTTGCGCCAGATACCGAAGAAGGCCACAAACGCTGTGTAGTCAATGCAGAAGTTGCGAAAGGGCAAGCCAAGGCAGATATTGAACTATTAGAAGGTGCTTAAGGCTTTTTCTTTTTAGGGCTTTAAGAATTAAGAGTGACTCATACATGATGCTTAAAGATCAACATCTTTGATCGTCAGTTTAAACGAGAGCGCTTAATAGATGTTAGCATCACCACCCTGTGACTGAATGGCAAGCTTTGAGAGCGCTTTTAGTCTGCTACTCACTTGATCTTTAGTCGTCTTCAGATTAAGGGCGAGCTGATCTGCAGAATAGTTTTGAGCCAAGGCAGTTAGCTTCTCAGCAGAAAGGCTTAAAATCGCTAAGGCTTGATCCACATGATCGACTGCCCAAATCGTGAATAAACCTTGCTTCACAGCATCGATTACTTCGGTTTTAAGCGCAAGTTCAGATAAGGTTGACTTGGGTAAAATCACACCATGACTTCCATCAAATCCATGCTCTTGGCACAGACGGAAAAAGCCTTCTACCTTTTCATTTACTCCTCCAACAGCCTGTACATTACCTCGCTGGTCAACAGCACCGGTCACGGCAATTGCTTGCTTAAGTGGTGTTTGACTGAGCGATGAGAGTAAGGCGAGTAATTCAGCGAGTGATGCACTGTCACCGTCGACTTCATCATGTACTTGATCAAAGCATAGGGTTGCGTTTAAAGCACAAATATATTCGGGTAAATAGTGTGTTCTTAAATAAGCAGCCACATTGAGTGCCCCCTTATCATGGGAGCGACCGGATAGTCGGACTTCTCTTTCAATGCTGATAATACCGCGAAGACCGGCTGAGTGAGTCGCACTAATTCGGCAAGGATGTCCACAGACATGATCGCCAAAATCTAACACGGTTAAGCCATTGACTAAGCCTATTTCTTCTCCTTGAGGCGCAAGTTCAATCAAGTCATCTGAGATCATTTCAAATAAATGATCTTCAACCAAGCGATGACGATCAAAGCGAGCTCTCAATGCTTCTCTTAATTCTTCAACACCTACTTCTTCACCTGTGGTGAGCTTGGCATAGTGACCCGCCTCTCTAAGAATATCGGTAAGCTGACTGAGCTGGGTTGAAAGGCGCTCTTTACGCCCTGATAGTCGAGTTCCATATTCGCACCAAAGGGCAAGCGCCTCGGCTGAAAAAGGTTTGAATCCTTCTTCTTTTTGAACTCTTAAAGCATGCCCTAAGTACGCTTTCAGCCCACTTTCATTATTAATTAAAGCATCATCAAACTCAGCTTTGACCTTGAAAACTCGCCCAAAATCTTCATTTGACACAAAAAGCGCCCTAAATAGGTCATCATCACCAATCGCGATGACCTTTACGTCCAAAGGAATAGGCGTTGGCTTAATTGGGCTACCACCTGAAGCAAAAAGTTGGTCGGGTGACTGTATTTCAAGTTTTTGATCTTTAAGAGCTTTTAATAAAAACCGCCAAGTTGAGGAGCCCTCTAAGGATAAGTCGTTTGCATTCACAATAAGGATGCCACCATTGGCTCTTAACAGGGAGCCACTTCGTATGTCGCTAAAGTCTAAATGCGGGTGGGTATCTTCACCGGAACGCTCAATCGTACCTAGCAGGTTGATCAAAGTGGGGGTGCGCTCAAAAATAATTGGGGCCTCTTTGGGGGCCTCATGAATAAGGTTCGCTTTAAGAATACGAAGATCTTTAAGATCAAGGTTAGGTTCACTTGAGAGCTGCTTTAACTCTTCAAGATGATCATCAACCCAATCAATCAAACCCTCAAACCAACGAGCAAGCTCTTGATTCACTTTTTCATAGAGCTCAGCTTTGATTAAGTCATCAGAATCGGATAACTCATCATCTTCAAAGAATAGAGTGTCGGTTCGAATCGCCAACCTTTCTCTAATCTCATTTACTTCAATATCCGCAATATGACGGTGCAAGTCCCATTCTATTCTCGAAAGCTCATCCCACAAGCTATGTAGTTGCTCGGTGAGTTGCTCATGCTGTTCGAGCTTTTCTTCGACTTTTCCACGTCGCTTTCCTTGAGTCACCTCAATAATCCATTGCTCGATTGGAATTGCCTTGCGACGACCCACCTTCACTTGGATTTCACTCGCTCCAAAATCTTCTTCTGAATGTAGAAAGACAAAGCCTGTATCATTACAGCTTTCTTTAAGTTGCTCGAGTGCGCCATGCAAAGCATCTTCTAATTGACGACTTAGATTCCTACGTCGATCTTTCAAACGAGTCGAGTGTAAGGCGCTCATAATCACTTCTGGGAAGGCTTCAACAAAGTGAATAAGTTTGCGTTTGAGCCTTTTGCCTTGTCCTTGTGGTAAGGTACACAAACGTGGTCGGTCGGCATCTTCAAAGTTATGAATATATAAAAAATCATAGCGGAGTCGACTTGGACGTGCTTCGCTTTGTAAAAGTTGCTTTATCGCCGATGTTTTTCCTGAGCCGGTGGGGCCACTCACAAATACATGATAGCCGGGAGCATCCATTGCCAAAGAAAGTTTAATCGCTTTATGGGCACGAGGCGGGGTAAAGTATTTTAGATGATCTAAAGCATTTTCTGCCTGATTGTTTTCTTGGGCAATACTCTCCAATATTGGACGTAATACTGAGGCTGTACAGCGCCAACGAAGCTGATCATTTGGGATTGGTGAGAGGGGGGAAGAACTAGTCGAGATTGGCGTCATTGATGAAGCTCCCAATAAATTTTACTCAAGGTCACCGACTCTTAGCGGTTATTAGTTGTACTTTGGAGATAGGCTCTGTACCATAACGCGCATTGAAATGAGAGTCATTTATCATATCACCATATGAATGGTGGTTATGTTCAGTTTTTTCGCCAGTAAGGATGAAGTTAGCATGTCTCAAGTTGTCACGTTGGCAGACCTACCCATTAGTCCCACAGAATTAGATGAAAAAGAACGCTTATTTGAGCAAGAAGGCCAATGGGTGGAATGGGTTCGATTCACTCGTGAGATTGTTCAAGGTTTAGAAGAACGAGTTCGTTTTGCAATGTGGGCTCGACTTGCTAAAAAGTTTGAGAAATTCTCCACTGATCTAGATCAAAAACAAGCGAGTCTTGCCTCTGACCTGTGTGTATTGAGCGCAAAAATTTGGCAACAGGAAGTGGATCGACAAGATTTAGCGATGTCTTTATTTACTAAGGCCTATCGTTTTGATCCCGATAATATGGAAGCACTGAGAGGTACCCGACTCATTTCTGAAAAGCTTGGGAATTGGAAGTTAGCTTTACAGCTTTGTACCTATGAACAAGAACTTTTAAGAGAAGATAAAGACAAAGCAACTTTGTTTTTACACATGGCGGAAATTTGCTCCAAGTATCTTAATCTAAATGATGATGCTGTGCGCTGTGTCAAAGAAGCGACAAAGCTCATTCCTGGCTTCCAACCAGCGGTGCACTATGAGCAGATGATCGATGATGTAGAAGGTCGTCAAAGACAGCAATATGAAGATTATTTAGCCGAGGCTGAAAAATCAAAAACACCTAGACAAAAAGCTCGTTGTTTTAGAGATGCCGCAGAGGTTTTGATTGGCATTGATCCTCAAAGCACAGAAATTGAAACCTTATTGCAAAAGTCGATTGAGCTTGAGCCACGCAATGAAAGTGCAAGACTAAGCTTGCAAACCTTTTATCAGCTTAATGAGCGTTGGGAAGCCTTAGCCGCCTTCCTCATTGAAAGATTGGCAAGCACTCAACGCCGTCAAGATCGTTTGAATATTTTAAAAGATTTGGCCAAGCTCAGTGAAAAAGCGCTCAATGATCATGATTCGAGTATAAAGTGGCACCGAGAAGTTCTTAGTCTTGATCCGGTCGATGAGTTATCAATCAACTTTTGTACAGAATATTATCACCTACATCAAAGTTGGCGTGAGCTTGTTCAAGTCTATGAGTCAGCACTCAAGATGCGTCGCCGTAATCAAGACGAAGGAGAGATGCTTTTCCAGATTGCGATGATTTTATGGCGTAAAATTGTTGACTATGTAGAAGCTGAAAAATATTTCAAGCGGATTAAGCTCAACGATCCACGTCATCCTTTGATGTTGAAGTTCTATGTTGATTTTTACACACAGCAAGAAGATTGGCGTCGCCTACTCACTGTTTTATCAACCCAGCAAAGTGAAGCTGAGGAGGTTGAAGATAAAATTGTGATTGGCTTCCGTATGGCACAAGTTGCGGAAGAAAATCTAAAGAGCAATGACAAGGCCATAGAAATGTGGCGGGCAATTCTAAGACTTGATCCTAGCCGTGCCGAAGCAATCGAGTCCTTAACTCGTTTATACGAGCTCGGAAATAAGTGGAGTGCCTTGCTTGAATTACTCAAAGAGCAGTTTGAGTACTTGGCAGATGATGAAATCACTGCAAAGATTGAGCGTCTTGAGCAGATGATTGAGATTTATCAAAACCGAATGCGACAGCCGGTTATGGTGATGAATACCTATCGCCAAATCTTGGAGATCGATCCTAGATATGAGCCTGCTCTCAGTGCTTTAGAAGGCCTCTACCAAGATAGTTCACGCTGGAATGAACTCGCTGAAATGATTGAACGACAAGCAGAGCTACTTGTTGAACGAGGCGAGCAAGAGGCCTTAAGAACTCGCTATAAAGATCTGGCGAAACTCAATGAAAAACACTTAGGTAATCTTGATCAGGCTGTTTACTACTATGAGGAAATGCTTTCTATCAGCAATGACCTCGATGCGATTGAGCCCTTAGTACGTTTATACAGTGGTATGAAAGACTGGACCTCCTTATTTGAAACCTACAAGCGCCAGCTTGAGCTTGATATGGAAGAGGGGGAAAGAGTTTCTTTGCTGGTGATTGCTGCCAAAGTGGCAGATGAGCAACTTTCTTTTTACCAAGAATCAATCGAATTATGGCGCATTGTTCTAGAGCTTAATGAACATCACAATGAGGCCTGGAATGCCCTGTCAGATCTTTATCAAAAAGTTCAACAGTGGAGTGAATTGTCAGCACTGTATGCAGCTAAGATTGAGCAGTTAAATACAACTAATGCCTCTGATCTTGAGACAAAAGCAGACTCAGAGCATGAACAGTCCGAAGAAGAAAATATCGTTTCTGTTGATGTAAGCGAAGCTTTACCCTGGCTAAAGAAACGTGCCGATCTGCTTTCTGAGCAAATGGATAATGATGAAGCAGCCGCCGAAATGTGGTGGAGAGTTCTAGAAGCTGAACCACATGATTTACAAGCCGAAAGCTTTTTAAGAAGTTTTTACACAGAAAGTTTCGATTTAGATGCCATTGATCGTTTATATCGAACCCGTAATGACTTTGAAGGGTACCTATCTTATCTTGACCAGCTTCTTTTGGGCAGTCATGAAGAAAACCTAGAAAGAAATATCTTATTCCGACGAGGTCAGGTTGCCTTTAATGATCTTCAAGATGAAAGCATGGCTACTCAATCATGGGAAAAAGCCCTAGAATTAGTGCCCAATGATGAGGACTCGGCGATTGCCTTAATTCCTTTATATCGTGCCAAAGAGCAGTGGAATGAACTCATCAGTGTTTTAAATGTACGATATCAATGCCTACTTAAACGCCTTGAGCTCAATGGAAATGAGCAAGGTGAGCACAGCGATGAGTGGGCATTAGAGTTTTTAGTCTTAGAAGAAGTAAGTACTGAATTGATCGAGATCAATGAGCTTAAGTTGGGCGCGCTCAATGACGCTTTCTCTATTGCTTTAAGTACCTTTTCTGTACGACCAACTCAAATTAGTTCTTTAGAAGTCGTTGCTCGTTTGGCACCACTTACTGAACCTCGTTTAGATCATCAGCTTGTTGAACGTATTGAAGACTTGCTAAACAGCTCAACACTATTACAAGAGCCGGAATATAGCGAGGCTAAGTCTTCTTTGCTATGGCAATTGGCCAGTACTTGTGCCGATCCTTTGCAAGAGTATATCAAAGCGGTTGCCTACTATTGGGAATACCGAGAGTCGGCTTCTGATCTTGAAAAAGGAGATCAAGCGCTTAAGCCTTTGGCCGAGCTCTATGAAGAACTTGAAGATTGGACGGAATTGCTCAAAGTTCTTGCAATGCTTATGGAACGGACTGAAATCCAAGAGGAAACTGAGCGTTTACTTGCCCAAATTGGTGTGATTCACGAGCAGTTTACTCAAGATTTTGAACAAGCGGAGAGCCATTACTTAGATCTACTCGATCTTAATGCGAATAGTCGTTCTGCGATTCGAGGTTTACAGCGTATTGCCAGTGAACGTGGGGATCAAGCTCAGCTCTTTGAGTATTTGGATGCTGAATTAGCAATTTGTAAGTCATCGGAAGATTTTGCTAACCTTAAGTTTAGATTGGGTGAGATTGCGCTTGAGCGCGAAGGTGCAGAAGCGGCGCTAACCCACTTTAGTGCTGCCCTAAGTCATTTCCCAGGTCACAGCGAGACGGCTAAAATCTTAGTGCAGCTATTAGACGAAGATCTTCACATTGCCTATCCGGCCGCTGTGCTGTTAGAGTCTATCGCTCGAGAGAATACTGACGCAGCTCTTCTGGTCAGAGTTTTAGAATATATTCTTGAAGGTTTTGTCGCTGAGCTATCTTTGGATTGCCTGTATGAGACTTCTAGTCTTGGAATTGTTGAAGAGTCCTCAGAGACCGATGTTGAAGAGTCCTCAGAGACCGATGTTGAAGAATCCTCAGAGACCGATGTTGAAGAATCCTCAGAGACTCCAAAACACTTTATTGTAGAACGAGACCAAAGTGCTTTGCTTGCTGAGCTAGCCGTTCTGATCGAGGGTGACTTAACTGAGTTAGAACGCGCCTTTGAAATCAATATTAAGCGTCTTGAAGTGAATCCAGAAGATGAAACAATCTTAGGTGACTTATATCGACTTGCTGAGCAAACCGAGCAATGGGCAGATCTTGCTGAGGTGCTAAACGACTTCAGTTATGTGGGGTCAAAAGAAGTTGAAGATAGTGTCAGATTCACTCTTTCTCGCTCACTCGCTGAAATTGTTGAAAGTCAATTAAACGATCAACAGCAGGCAAGAGAAGTATGGCAACAGATTGGTGAGGCCGAAGGTGATCAGCTAGAAGTACTTGATCAAATCAGTCGTTTGGCGGAAAGCCTTGAAGACTGGGAACAATTGATCCAAATGCTTGATCGTAGCCTTGCTTTGGTTGAAAATGAGATTAAGCTTGAGCGCTTACACAAGCTCGCAAGACTTTGGCATGAGCGCTTAGAAAATCAAGATGAAGCCATTGAGGTTTATCAAAAGATATTGGTCATGGACTCAAATGACCAACGCGCTGAAAGTAGCCTTGAAAACTTACTCAAAGCAAGTCAACGTTACAACGAACTATCAGAGTTTTACCAAGCCCGTTTGGCCTTGTGCCTTTCTCAATTTGCTTCCAATGAGGTGTATACAGACAGTACAACTCCAGAAACAGTAAATCTTGAGGAAGTGGAAGCAACAAAGGTTTCAGACGATGAAAACCAAGAGGCAAGTCAAGAGGCAAGTCAAGAGGCAAGTCAAGAGACAAGTCAAGAGACAAGCCCAGAGAGTGTTCAAGCAAAGATCACTTACTTACGTTATCAATTAGCTTATGTACTCAATACCCATTTAAGAGAACCTTTGGATGCGCTCGGTTATGCTGCCGATAATATTTCTATTCAAGGTGAGATTGACCAAGCTACGATCACTTTGATTGAGCAAATGTTGGTCAGTTATTGTGATGGTTCTGACGAGTCTCTTGAAGTACGTGCTCTTGGCTGTGACTTACTTGATGAAGTCTATGCCCATATTGGTCAATGGCAGTCACGCATAAGTCTTTTAGAAAAACGAATTGAAGATTCAAGTGATGCTTCAGAAAAAGCCAGCCATTATCTGAGTATTGCTCGTTACTATGAACTTGAAGGGTTATTAGTTGCTGAGGCTTATACTTCGATTCAACACGGAATCAAACAGGGATACAGTTTACACAATCTCTGCGACGAATTAGAAAGACTAAGTCAAGAACTTGATCATTGGGCCGAAACAGGCAGCTTCTTATACACCCAACTCACCGAGCAACTTGATGCAGAAGATCATGAGCGTTTAGCCATGGTTCAAAGAGTTGCTCGTATCTTTGAGCAAGAGCTCGGTGATCAGCATACTGCGATTGCTGTCTTTGAGTTCGGACGACAAGAAGTGCCAGATGAGCTGATCATTTTACGTGAACTAAATCGTCTTTATGAGCTCACTGAGCAAGCAGAGGCCTTAGTAGAAATCCTTGAATTACGTATTGAGCTAGAAGCCGAGGCCGAAGCAAGCGAGCAAGAGACCGAAGCAAGCGAGCAAGAGGCCGAAGCAAGCGAGCAAGAGACCGAAGCAAGCGAGCAAGAGACCGAAGCAAGCGAGCAAGAGACCGAAGCAAGCGAGCAAGAGACCGTAAGCAACTCTTATGAATTGCAAAGAGAACTGTCTTATCAATTAGGTGCCATTCTAAATGAACAGCTTGGACAAACTCAACGAGCCATTGAGGTTTATCAACGAGTAAGAGCTGATTTTATTCCGGGTGATACGCAATCCTACGAAGCTTTAAGTATCTTATTTACTCAGCTCAATGATATGCATGGCTTGGTCGATTTATATCGCGAGCAGGTTGAATATATTTCAGATACTGAGCAAAAAGAGCTTCTACTGAGTATGGCAGCTGAAGTCTCCTTAGCCCAATTAGGACAAGCTGAAGATGCGATCGACCTTTACGAAAGCATCTTAGAGTTTAATCCAAGTTCTGAAGCCAGCTTAATTTCATTGGCAGAAATCTTTAGTAGCTTACAACGCTATGAAGACCATATTGAGGTCCTAAAAAAGCGTGCTGATCTTTATGAAGAACATCAGCAAAGTGCTCAATATGACCTACAAAGAGCTTTGATTCATCGTGATCAACTTGTTGATCCAATCGCAACGATTGAGATTTTACAGGAAGTTTTTGTTAAGAGTCCGGAACTTTCTGGCTTAATGGAGGCCTTTGAATCTTTACTCAGCACCATAGATGTACGCTTGGAAGCGACTAAAGTATTAGCGCCTGTTTATAGAGAGAATGAACAGTGGATTGAGTATGTTTCTGTTCTCTTAAGTACCTTGGAAGACCGACTTGATGTGGGCGAAAAGGTTTCTGTTTACAGAGATATTGCAGATGTACAACGGAATAAACTTGATTCACTTTCTGGGGCCTTTGACTCGTTAGTTGCCGCCTATGAACTAGAGCCTGACTTGAGTGAATTAGAAACAGAGCTTGAAGAATTGGCCGCGTTGACTGGACGTGATAGCGAGCTTCTTGAAACTTATGAAAAGGCTGTACTTGATGTACCCGATCGAGAGATTGGTCTTCGAATTAAGGTTGCAGAGCTAGCAGAACAACGTTTGGGAGACCTAGAAAAAGCGATTGCATCATACCAAGAGATCCTGATGCAAGAACCAGAGCATCTTGAGGTGATGAGTGCCTTAGAAAAGCTTTTGGCCGTCAGTGAGCGTTACCAAGATTTAGCTGAGCTGTATAACCAAAAACTTGATGTGATTGAGGATGAGACTTTACGCTCTGAAACCTATGGATTACTTGCCAGCGTATATGAAACCCACCTATCAATGCCGATGGAAGCCATCGAGGTTTGGAGAAGACAGCTTGAAGATAATGAGCGTCATGAAGTGGCCTTTAATGAATTAGAGCGACTGCTGACCCTCACTGAGTCATTCGATGAACTCGCAGCACTCTATGAAGAATGGATTGCTAGCACTCAAAATGCAGTAGACTCAATTGCAGTTAAATCTCGCTTGGCGACTTTAACGATCAATGTGCTAAATGATGGGATCAGTTTTATTGATTATATCCGTGAAATCTTTGAAATTGATGCATTACATCAAGAATCGATCGACAGCTTAAGTGTCCTGTTTGCAGATGAAGAACGCTGTCAAGTGACAGGGGCTGATCGTAATGCAATCGCTGAATTATTGCAGCCTATTGCACGAGGTTTGACCATTGAAGTGATCACTGAGCCTGAGATTTCCTCTGCAGAAGAAACCGAGTCAAACAAAGAAGATGGCGATGCGCTCAATTCTCTTGAAATTGCTCCGGTGGTCAGTACAAGAACGCTTGATGCAAACCCACAACTCTTGATTCATGTACTTGATGTGTTACAACAAAATGAGATGGATCCGGAGGTGCGAGCACAGCAATTACTTGAGCTAGCCCAGCTTCAAGAAGAAGTTGCAAATGACCCCTCAGCTGCCTTTGATGCTCGTTTGACAGCTTTAAGATTTAATGCGACCGAGCTTGATAACCGCCATGTCTTACAGCGTTTGGCATTAAGTACCCATCGCTATCAAGACTTGGCTTTTGGCTTGGAACAAGCAGCCAATGAAGCTCTTGAAATCGAAGACAAAAGCAGTCTCTTACTTGAATTAGGTAAGGTGTATGAAAGCTATCTTGATGACTTTGAAAAAGCTGGATATTTCTATCAAGAGATTTTAAATGATGATCCCCAGCATCAAGGCGCCGTCACTGCTTTGGAAACTTTATATGCTCGCTTGTCTCAGTATCAATCCTTGATTGATCTCTATCTGCGCTTAGCGGATGAAAGCGAAAATGACGAACAAATAATCCGAAGATTGTTCCAAGCCTGTGAGATGATGAGACATCTTGATGCACACGATCAATTAATTGAGACCTATCGAAGCGTTTTGGAAATTGATGAGCAAAATCTTGTGGCCTATCGAGAGCTAGAGCGACTGTTCCAAATTACTGAAGAATGGGGGGCTTTGGCTAATTTACTACAAGAGAGAATCGAGCGAATTGAGCTTGATGATAGTAGTAATAGTGAAAGTATGGAGTCCGATGATGAGTCCGATGATGAGTCTAACACAGCGCAAACAGCAGCGCATATCGCTTATGATGCAAATAAATCAGAATCTAGAGCCGAACTCCGTTGTCGACTCGCTAAGTTGTTAGAGCAGCTCAATGACTATGATGAGGCCATTGAAACTTGGCGAGCTATCTTAGATGAGGATGATGCACGTTTTGAGCCTGCTTTTGAAGCCTTGGATCAAATGGCAAGTTTATGGCGCTCGCTTGGCGTTGATGAACCACGTCGTCAAACAATCAGCGAAATTCTAACTCCGTTATACTTTGAGCAAGGTCAATGGGAAGCTTGGATACGAGCCACCGAAGATATGCTGGACTTTATCTTTGATCCAGAAGAAAGAACCGAGCGTTTTAAAGCCCTGGCCCAAGTTGTTGAAAGTGAATTAAGTGACTTAACACGTGCCCTTGACTATTTCGCTTTAGCTTTCCAAGCGCTACCAGACCAAACCGAGCTAGAACTTGAAGTCGATCGCTTGGTTGAGGCTACAGAGTCTTGGACAAGAGCAATTGAAATCTTTGAGTCGGTCGTAGCACAGGTATTTGATCCGGAGGAAGGCACACGTATTTGGCTCAAGATTGCCAAACTCTATGAGTCTAAATTAAACGATGATGATCGGGCTCAAGCAGCTTACATTAAAGCACGAGAATTAAGCCCTGACTCAACACAGGCAATAACCGCTTTACGTGAGTTTTACACCACTCGTGAATCCTATCGAGCATTGGTTGATTTACTTAAGGATGTAGCGCCTTTACTTGAGGAAGAAGCTGATCGAATTGAGGCTCTAAGTAGTGCGGGGGTGATTCTCACTCAAACTTTACAACAGGCTGAGGAAGCGATTGAAGTTTATTCAATGCTACGACAAGAGGCTCCTGACGCACTTGAGCCTCTTTTAGCTCTTGAAAAGCTCCACCGAGAAGCCCAAGATTGGCCGGCAGTGATCGACTGCCTAAACGAGCAAATTGAACTACAAGAAGATGAGGCTCTTAAGATTGTTCATCTCCATGCGATCGCTACTGTTTATGGAGAATCTTTACAAAATCCAGAAGAGCAAATTGCGAGCTTACGTCAAATCTTGGAAATTCAAGCAACAGAAGCTCAAAGCTTAAATATGCTTAAACAGCTATTTACTGTACGTGAAGATTGGAATGATCTAAGTATTTTACTTGAAGATGAACGTTCTCATTATGATGATGATAGCCTTGAAGCGATTCTTCTTGATGTACAGCAAGCGCATTTGAACCGTCAGCATACTCAGCAACTTTTCACTGCGGTTGAGCTTTATGGTGAGATTCTCAAGCGTAGAGAAATCTTGGAAAATCATGCTCAACCTGAAATGATCACAGAAGTTGTAGATGGTTTGGCTCAGATGATGCATATGGATGAAGTGCGTGGTGATTCGGCTGAGTTGTTGATTGCTTATTTTGAACAAACCGAGCAGTCGGAAGCGCTTAAGTCAACATATGAAACCTTAGTTGCCTCAGAAACCGACCCTGTAGAGCGCAGTGGTATATATATTAAGCTTGGTCAGCTCTTACGTGACCAGCTTCACTTACCACAAGAAGCCTTCTTTGCTTATGCACAAGCGCTGAGAGATGACCTGCAAAACGAAGAACTTTTATCCACCTTACAAGTGATTGGTGGTGAGCAAAGTATGTATGCAGAAATGGTACAAACTTATGCTGAGATCGCTACTCTAGATCCATTTAGCGAGCTAGGGGCAACATTATCTCGTCTCAGAGCAAAGCTTTGTGAGAATCGTCTACAAGATATTGCGCAAGCGACCGAAGCTTGGGAAAAGAGTTTGAGCGTTGATCCTGATCACTTGGAAACTCTCAAAGCGCTCAGTGGTTTATATAATCAGCAAGAGCGTTGGAGCGATTTGATCAGTATCTTAGAAACTCGAGTTGAGCTTGAAGCTGACGAGTACGAACTAAGAGTACTTTTGGGTGAGTTGATGGTTAGAGTTCATGGTGATGCTCGTCGAGCCATTGAGCAGTGGAAAATTGTTTTAATGGATTTCCCACAAGCTGAAAGTGCTCAAAGAATGCTGGAAACATACTTGAGCGATCCCGAGTTTGTAAATGATATTTCCTTAGTCCTTGAACCGATTTATGAGGAGCAAGAACGTTGGGAAGCTTGGGTCAAGATGAATCATGCACTTCTAGATGCCATTTCTATGGATGACTCTGTACGTCGGGAAGAATTATGGACCGAACTTGGACAGCTTTATGCCGACCGACTTGATGATGAGCTGAATGCGCTGAATGCATATAGTGAAGCTTTCTTAATTAATCCGGTTGAGCTTGAGATTCGTGAAAAACTCTTCGCCTTGGTCGAAAAGAAAGAAGCTTGGATTACATTCTTACCAAAGCTACTTCAAAGCACGAGTGTTGTCAGTGATCCAGAGCTTCTAGTTGCTGATTACCTTAAGATTGCTTCATGGTCGGAGATATATTTCAACGATAGTGATCAAGCTGTATCTGCTTATCAAAATGCACTACGCGTTGAAGGCGAATGCCAAGAAGCAACGCAAGCGCTTGAACGTATCTTTACCCAAAGATCAGATTGGGGCTCCTTAGCCGAAGTCCAACAGCGTCAAATTGAGGCAACCTATGATGAGGAAAAACGAGTAGAGCTTCTTAAAGCATATGCTCAAAACGTTTGGCATAATCTTGGACAGGTTGACAAGGCTCAAAGCATTTATGAGGAACTGATCAACATTAATGACCAAGAGCTTTCAAGCTATCAAGCATTGGAACAGTTACTCAGTGATCTTGGAAAGCAAACCGAGCTTATGAACTTACTTGAGCGTAAGTTAGAAGCGGTTAACTTGGATGAAGTCGAGCAAAGTAAGCTTCAAAAGCAATTTATTTCAATCGCTGAGGCAAGCGGTGACTATTATCGAGCAACTGAAGTCGCTAGACAGGCTTATGAAGAACATCCTAGCGATCAAGAAATTAAAACATCTTTGCACCGCTTATTGATGAATCAAGAAAGTTGGGATGATCTTCGTGAATTACTCGACCAAGACTTGGAAAATGCTCAAGGTCAAGAGCAACTTCGCTTAGCTCAAAAGTTAGCTGCGCTTTGTGAGGAAAAACTCTCTTTAGTTGATGATGCGATTGACTACTTACTCAAGGCTCTTGAGGTGAGTCCAGCTGACCGAGTGATTTTTGCGAAAGCTCAGCAACTGATGACACAAGTTATGCGTTATGATGATTTACTTGATCTGATCGAGTCTCATTTGGAGGCCAATCAAGACCTATCAAATGAGGAACGCTTAAACTTAAACATTGAGTTGGCCCAGCGTGCGCAAGAAGAAGGTATGCAAGAGCGCTCTGTTGAAGCTTTAGAACGAGTTTTAGCCATAGACTCTAATCATCCAGTGGCGCTTTCGACTTTGGCTAAAGCCTATGAGGAAGAAGGTGATTGGTCAAAGGCCACCGATATGCTTCAGCGCGCTTTAGAGTACTCTGAAACCGGAATTGTTAAAGCTGAAGCACTGACGCGCTTAGGCTTGATTTATATGGACCAACTCAATGATGACGCAAAAGCTAAGCAAACGTTTGAATCGGCCATTAATGAAGCACCTACTGCACAAGCTTTGGATGCTTTGGTGATGTTTGCAAGAGATGAGGAAAATGAATCAAGAGTGGGTGAACTACTCGAGATGAAACTTCCCATTGCTGAGGGTAGAGACAGACTGTCAGTTTATCGTGAATTAGCAAGCTATTATCAACGTAGCGGCCGTGAGCAAGATCAACTCGTACTTTTAGAGCAAGCATATCAAGAAGCACCAGAGGCGACCAAACTGACCGAAATGCTTGTGGAACGATATCTAAAAGATCAGCGTTTTACGGAAGTTGAGCCCATGATTCGTACCATGATGGACAATTTAGAAGCGGCCGGTAAGAGCAAAGCTCTGAATCGTTATACTTATCAATTAGGCAAGCTTAAGCAAGCACAGGGAGAGCAGGATGTAGCCTTTGAGCTATTTGAGCGCTGCCGTGCTTCTGATCCAACTTTTGCACCAGCATTGGTCGCTCTAAGTCAGATTTATGTAAATGCAGAACGTTGGGATGATGCTCAAGCTCTGTTAAGTCCACTTTTGATTCAGCGTCAATTGAGCAAAAGTGATAAGGTAGAAGTTTTCTACTTAAATGGAGTCACTCGCCAAGCGCTTGGTGACCAGCGTAAAGCGAAGGATATGTTCCAAAGAGCTTTGAGCTTAAATCCTGAGCATACAGCCAGCCAAGAAGGTTTAAACCGCTTATCTTAAGTGAACTAAGTTAGTTTTAAGTAGACTAAGCTAGCTTCAAGCTCAGTTTATCTTTGCAAAGTGATGATTTATTGATTCATGAGACCTTCTATGACGATGCACTCTCAATATCCACTGCATATCATTAAAAGTTCACTCAACTATATCCACAGACACTGCATGTTCGGTCTAACTATTTGCTTTAGGCCATTAGTCCTTTGTCTTACGATCATGAGCGCCCTATTGAATGTAAGTTTTAGCTCTAGTGCCGATGCCAAAGACACTTTTTTTAGAAGTCTTGTTCAGCCACCGACACTCAAAGATTTTCAAGTCTTTGAGTGGGGGTTAAGGCATCAAGGTAAGCGAGAGTACACAATCTATGGCCGTTTGATTGCCCAATCAGATGCTCAGATGCCCAAGAGTGCTCAAGTGACTCATAGAACTTTTGAGAACACTCAAACTGACCCTCAAAATAAGCTTAATGAACACATAAAAGCGGTTTGGATGCATCGGGGACAAGTGACCCAGACCATTCAATGGCTAAAGAGAAAAGGCCGAGTTTCTCAATCGGTCACTGAGCCAAGATCAATGGATCAGCTTAGGATGATGAGCCAAGAAGCTGATGTGTTGACTACATTGAAATTTGAACTCAGCGAGCCACCAAACCACTTTGAAGATTTAAATCAGCTTTACATACTCTCACACGAGCAGGTAAAACTCTCAGATGATCCGGTCATAAATAGTGTTGGGTATACCTTTGAAGAACAAAGAATATTTCAAGCTTATCCACCTTATCATCTCGTTGCCTTTAAAAGAATCTATCGTCAAAATCAGCAAGCGTTCTATGACTTTTATGATCAAGGTCAATGGCTCAAGTATACACAAAAGATAAGTCAAGATAAGCTCACGAATTCCACGCAAAATATGTCATTAACCAAGATCTCCACTCAAGATTTAGAAGGTTTAACAAGTCGTTTGTGGGATGCCTCTACCTTTCATGTTGGTGGTGGATATACCTTACCTAATGAGCCCAACGAGTGCGAACAGAACGCCATTAAGGTGATTGATCGTCGCTATGAAAGGATTGGAGGCCTGTGGTTGCCCGTTGTTGAGTGGTCAATGTCATTCATGGGAGCTCTACAAGCAAGAGTGAGTTTAGATCCGCAGGGAATGATTCGCTTAATTGAGTTTAATGAGCATCTTTTTGCAGTACCCGCTCGCCCAATGACGACTAAAAAAGGTTTTAAAGGTTTGAATACCTATAAAAAAGTAAACTTAGAGCTTGCTAAACGACCACTTTCTTTACGTATTCTCCAAAAACAGCCGGGGCGTTTAACAACGGAGCTTATCCATACGATGACTCAAAAAGCTCGTCCAATGATGCAGAACTGCTTAGCAAAGCATAAGAATACACAAGATTATTCATCTCATGTAAGCCAGCATTTGGTCTTTCGTTTAAATACGAATGCATCAGGTCGACTCGTGGGCGCAGGGGCAACACATCAATTATCATGGCATCTCACTAGTTGCTTACTCAAATCACTAGATACACTGATCTTTCCAAGAGCGATTATTCCTAAAGCACAGACAGACAATCGCCTTGAGTCATTGATTTATCAAGGTGCCATGTTAGCTTGGCCTGTTGATTTAGGGCAGCTTCAGCATAGAAAAAGTCAATAAGATTAGTCTATGGGCAAAGATTCAGTTTGTCGCCACGCTAGATCTATGATTAATCAATAGTGGTAATTCATAGACTCAAGGAAGACAGATGACATTTTATGACCCAAGCAAAATAGAAGTATTGATTGATGAAGCCACCTTACAAGCTCGTATCAAGGAGTTAGGGGCTGAAATTACTAAGGACTTCCAAGGTAAAGGTGATCTTGTCTTAGTCTGTGTTCTCAAGGGCTCTTACCTATTTTTAGCTGATTTATCACGAGCGATTGATATCGACTTAACCGTCGATTTTATGAGCGTATCTAGCTATGGTGATGGCTATGAGTCTTCCGGTGTTGTGCGTCTCATCAGTGATTTAAGCGATTCGGTAGAAGGAAAGCATATCTTAATTGTTGAAGATATCATCGATTCCGGTTTAACCATGTCTTACTTAATAGAGAACCTAAAAACTCGACGGCCAGCCTCTGTTAATGTGGTGAGTTTATTACATAAGCCCGAAAAAACAAAAGCAACTTTCACCATTGATTATCTTGGCTTTGCCATTCCAGATCGCTTTGTGATTGGATATGGCTTAGATTTTCATAATAAGTTTAGAAACTTACCCTTTATTGGTGTAAATTTAGCAGAGGGTCTTCCTCTTGCCGAACAAAACCAATAGGCTCTCAAGTCAATCGTTCTTAAAAAGCCCCCATTATTTACTTATCATTTATTGTTCAAGGTTAGATTATGTCATTGCCTAAACCCCATAGAACCTTACTTACACTTATTTGTATTATTGCCGGTTTCATGAGTGCTTGCCAAATTGAAGAACGCGAGCTTTTATCTTGGCAAAATGATGATTATGGGCATTTAAAAATAGCTTCATATATCGTGGATGTTAACAGACCGATAGAATCAAGAAAAAAAGGCATTTCGATCTTAGCCAAAGGCCGTCATTATGACGATATTCTTTCAGTTTATCAGCATTTGACTAAACTTGAGCAAGGTGGTGAAGCAGAGGCCGCATTCTTTACGGAGGAGCTGATCACTTTTATTGATAAAACACTCTCTAAAACATCACCTGAGCAACAAACGATTGCCGCCGAGCTTAGCTTTTTCTTGATGAGTCTTGAAGCACCAAGGCAGGCCTTTGCGATTCGTAATGAAATTACCAGTAAGTTGACCAAGTGGAGTTTGGGCTATATTCGTTCAGGACGCGAGGTGATCGTGCCTAGTCAAAAACCGGGCATGTCCAAAGTCAAAGAAGCTCACATTAAGCCACAAGATATTTTACTGAGCCTTTTGCATGTCACAAGCGCTGTTGATCAATCCAAAGGTGTTTTTGATTTGGTCAAGGAAGATATGGCGGAAAACATTGCCAAGACCGATTATATTTTAAGAATACACAAAGTGGTACACGACCTAAGAAGCCCATCGATTACCGAACAGATGGCTGTGGCTTTACTAGCGGCTGCTCGTAAGTCTTATCCGGAGAGCATCACTGAAGCAATGGTTGAGGCCATGATTGAGAATAAGAATCATACCTTGATTAAATTCTTAATTGAAATTGGTCGTGATCGTCGAGTGCCTTTTACGACTCTGAAGATGGCCATTGATAAAGCTGCAAATGGTGCCGACGAATTGGGAATCAATGATGAAGTGATCCCCTTGTTTGTCCGTGTTTTAAAATCACCTACTGCCCATGCACAGATGATTTTTAGAGCTTTACGTTGGTCTTGGGAATTTAGCACAAAAGAGGGCCAAGAAATATCCAAGGATAAGATCAAAGAGTTCTTAATGAGTATCACACCCGACTTTAGTGTGCCGGTGAGTGGAACCGACTTAAAGAAAGAGGTTGAAAACTTTTGTGTACAATTTGTTGAACCCAAAAAAGACAAGGCTCGAGAGCTACTGTTAGAGCTCATCAGAGAGCTCAAAGATAAGCAAGAATTATGGCCTGCTCGCCTTTACACACTATCTTGTATCAATCAGTTGTATCCTGATGATTTCCCAAAGGTGATGAAGCGTGGCGGGTTATACAAACGCTATTATCAAAAAGATCAAAAGCGTATTTCAGCATGGCGTAGCGATGGAGATGTAACCTTAGGCTCTATCACTGATGAGTTCATGAACCCCATGCGCTAATAGGCTGTTTTAAAATCTTCCCTACGACAATCTGATTCATTCACTTAGGAAATTGGGTATACACTTGCAGGACTTAGGTTTAAATACGGAGCCATGTTTTGGTCAACTCAAGCTCTTTCCTAAACTCAATCAGAAAATCTATTGGAATCATGCAGCGATTTCCCCGCCCTCCCTTATAACTCAGCAAGCGATCCAAGCGGTTGTTGATGAGTTTTCGATCCATGGCAGTGATGCCTTTATGCCTGTGGTTGAAAAACGCTTGGCACTCAAAAAGAGCTTAGCCAAGCTTTTAAACGCTCCCTCACAAGATGGTAGTGACTTTGCTTGGTGTTCAAATACCACAAGTGGCATACAGGCAATTGCTCATGCCTTTCCTTGGCAAACAGCAAAAGGTATTTTGGTATTTGAGGGTGAGTTTCCTACCAATACCCTGCCTTGGCGACAAGCTGCTCAAAGGCAAAATATACCACTATATCGGGCTCAGATTAATCCCTTGATGAATGCAGCCGGCTGTGATTGGAGCGAGGTAGAGAGCTTTTTAAAGCAAGGTGTACAACTCTTAGCCATCAGTGCAGTTCAGTTTCAAACCGGTTTTCGCGCGCCTCTACATGAGCTAGCAAAACTATGTCAGCAATATGAAACCGCTTTATTTGTTGACGGAATACAGGCCTGTGGATCTACCCCCATCCCCCTTGAATCCATAGATTTTATAGCTTGTGGAGGACATAAATGGATGATGGCTGTCGAAGGTGCTGGATTTTTGTATGCCCATCCCAAGTGGCATCATCGTTTGCGCCCACAGCAAGCCGGTTGGCTCAGCCTAGAAGAACCGCTTGACTTTCTTTTTGCTGGACAGTCTGTTCTTAGATCAGATAAGTCCATTCGACAAGAGATGAGTGCTTTTGAAGGTGGAGCTCAATGCTCATTGGCTTATGAGGCCTTAGCGGCTTCTACTCAAATCTTAAATCACTTTGGTATCTCAACGATATATGAACACGTCCAAAGCTTAATTACTCCTCTTGAAACCCAGCTATTAGCAAGAGGGTTCACCAGTGCCCGATGCAAAGATACTGCTCGTCAAAGTTGTATTTTGAGTGTTAGACCCCCTAATGAAGATCCCAAGAATGTTGCAGAATGGGTGCAAGCCTTAAAAGAATATAATATTATCATTACCAATCCCGACGGTTGGTTACGTTTTTCACCTCATTGGCCCAATCATCTTGAGCAAGTTAGCCTTATTTTAAATGCAATAGATGAGCTATTGATGAAGCCATTAAAAACATAAATATCATATACAGGTGATCTTATGATTCAGATAAAAAAGAGAACAACAGACATCAAGTCAGATCACTTTCAATTCCGTTGTTTTAAAAGCGGTTTCTTGAAAGCTTGCTTACTTGTCACTTTCTTATTAGCACCAGTATTTACCGGAAATGTCTTTGCGCAAACCGGCCCATCCTTCGTGCCTGATCGTCCGGGATATTCCGATGCAACGGCTTCGGTTGATCGTGGTCATTGGCACTTAGAACTTGGAGGGTCATGGTTACCGGAGCAAGACTCTACTGCATCAGCCTTATTAAGATATGGTTTAGGTAAGGGCTGGGAACTTAGACTCACTAGCCCAACCTTAACCCAAGCCTTTCCTTATACTGATCTTACCGGCCAAGAAATAAACCCCGATTTGCTCATTGGTGGCACTCTTTTTGGCTCAAAATGGGCCAAGACATTCAAGGACTTTGAGTTTTCAATAGTTGCCATGCTTGGCTTACCTTTGTCGGGCACAGCTAAAGCTTTCACGCCCGATCCTTTATTTATGACAACTTCTCAAATGAGTCATAGCTTTAACGCTCATCTTTCCACTGGTCTCGCGTTAAAATATGCGCTTACCGATGGCTATATTGAGGGACAAGATGTTGCCTATGCTGAAAAATTAGCACATTTGTTTGGGATGATGGCCTCCTTGACTTGGAGCGATATAGGCTGGTCTATGTTTACTCAAGCTGGAGCTGAAATCTACGCAGGCACCCTGACCCCATTGGTTGGTACCGGCCTAACTTTGAGAGTAAGTCAAGGCTCACAAGTAGATTTCTCATTGGATGCCCCCTTAGCAAGTGATGGTGTGGCAGCAAGATACATGATGGGCTTTACCTTAGCTTGGTAGGCTTAAACGCATGGTGAAAACGCCAAACTTATGATACTAGCCAAGAATTAAGTACTAAATGAAGAGATTGAGCTATGAGTAAAAAAGTATTAATCGAAACCTATGGCTGTCAGATGAACGAGGCCGATACCGAGCTAATGTATGGTTTATTACGTAAGCAAGGATATGAACTAACCAAGGAACAAAGTGAAGCTGATGTTGTTCTTTTAAATACCTGTGCTGTTCGTGAAAGAGCAGAAGAACGTATTTTTGGACGCTTAGGTTGGCTTAAGGATTTAAAACGTAAAAATCCTAAGGTTGTTCTAGGGGTCACCGGCTGTATGGCTGAGCGTATGCGTGAAAAGCTTACCGAGCGTACTCCCTATGTAGACTTAGTTGTGGGACCGGATGCTTATAGACGTTTGCCTGATTTGGTAGATGACTTAGTTAAACGTGGTGATGAGGCTGAATTAAGCCCAAATGACATTCTAGCTCAAGAAGGTGATAGCCCCAAACCTCAGTTTAAGCTTAAACTCAACAATCCTAATCCTTCTATTGATGTTCGGCTTGATAAAAGTGAAATGTATGAACGGGTTGAAGTGGATCGAGTACCCGGTGTATCGGGTTGGATTTCAATTCAACGAGGTTGTGATAAGTTTTGCTCATTCTGTATTGTACCTTTTGTCAGAGGACGTGAGCGCAGTCTTTCACCGGCCGAAGTCGTCGCCCAAGCTAAAGAAATGGCGGATCAAGGCTTTAGAGAAGTCACCTTGCTTGGCCAAACTGTATCGTCTTATTATGAAAAAGGCTGTGACTTTGCCGACTTGCTTTCAATGGTACATGAAGTAGAGGGGATTGAACGTATTCGCTTTACCTCTCCATATCCTAATGACTTTACTCCTCGTTTACTGAATCGGCTTGCTGAGCTTCCAAAAATAGGGCGTAACATTCATTTACCAGTGCAATCAGGCAGTACTCGTATCCTTAAGGATATGCGTCGTGGATATAGTCGAGAGCGCTTTGTTGAATTAATGAAAACCGCTCGTGAGATCTTGCCTGATTACAGTTTTTCAACCGATGTGATCGTTGGCTATCCAGGTGAAACACGTGAGGACTTTGAAGAGACCATGTCACTCATGCGAGAAGTTCGTTTTGATAGCGCATTTATGTTTTATTATAGCGAGCGTGACGGGACTTTAGCCGCCCGTAAAAAGCCGGATGATGTTCCTTTACAAGAAAAGAAAGATCGCTTACGTGAGTTGATCGACCAACAAGAGCAGATTTGCGCCGAGGTCAATCAAACCCAAATTGGCAAGGAACATGAAGTTTTAGTGATTGGTCCAACTCGCCGTGATCCTAATCAGGTGATGGGGCGCTCTAGCTGTTTTAGAACAACGATTTTTGACCAAGCCGGCTATCATCCGGGTGACTTGGTTAAAGTTAAGGTCACTCGTGCCACAAGTCACACTCTCTTTGGTGAAGCAATTGAAGTGGTCAGTCGAGCACCTTTAGGGCCTAAAATGACTCAGCTTCAAGAGGGTCTTAGTCTTCATAACTAATCTGATTCAAAGGCTAACTGATGAGCAAAGTAATTGGCTTAACCGGTGGGATTGCTTGTGGGAAAAGCGCTGTTTCTTTGCGTTTGGCTCAAAAAGGGGCCATCATTGTTGACGCTGACCAAATTGCCAGAAATATCTTAGCCCCCAATAGTATAGGCCTACAAAAAGTCGTTGAGCGTTGGGGCGGGCAACTCTTGGAGGTTAATGGGCAACTTAATCGTGCTCAATTAGGCGCAATTGTCTTTGCTGATCCTAAAGAGCGTGAGGCCTTAGAGTCTATTACCCATCCTCTTATCGCAGCCGAAAGCCAAAGCCAAATCGAGCAAGCAAAGACGGCAAAAGCGCCTCTCATCGTCTATGATGCAGCTTTACTGATCGAAGCGGGTCGGGCAGAACAATTTAGGCCTTTGGTGGTAGTGACCACAAGTACGGAAATCCAAATACAGAGAATTATGGCCCGAGACCAACTTAGCGCAGATGAGGCCTTAGCCCGTATGCATGCGCAACTTCCTCTTAAGGACAAAGAAAACCTTGCCGACTTTATCATTTATAATGATGGAGATTGGCAAAAGCTTGAGCAGCAAGTCGATGAGCTTTGGAATAGATACGCCGAATAAAATGCCGAATAAGATGTTGAAACTGACTAATTTTACTGACTAATTTGGTCAATTTGCTGGGCTAAAATAAAGTCCAAATAAGACAAACCCTCACAATCATGTGTGGTTAGTTTAATTGACACTCGATGATAGCAATTAGACCACTCAGGATGATGTTGGAGTTTTTCAGCGAGTAAGGCGACTTGCGTCATAAAGCCCCAAGCTTGCCCAAAATCTTGAAAAGTAAACTCTTTGTAAATCGATTGCTGAGACTCATCTATAGACCAAGTCGGGATCTGGTCTGTAAAACTATCTATTTCTGCGGAAGTGAGTTTTTGTGTGTCTTGACTCATTCAATTTACTCAACTTAGAAGCAATTATATGTTAACAAGACTTAGTGTAAACAGGGCTAAATGTAAACAGGGCTAAATGTAAATAGGACTATGCCCAAAGAGTATTTTAAAATACTGAGAAAGTCAGTTGAACATGATTAAAGATAATCTTACTTGGACTGTTCAAAAAAGTGTGACCACACTCATTTTAGTGGGCATACTGATCATGACTCTGTGGTCAGCCTTTAATCATTACTTTGGTAGTTATCAAGGTGGTATCGCTTGGATTAGTACTTCACGCTCAGCTGTAAAAAATGCTTTAGAAATCTCAAGGACTCATCAAGAAGAACGCTTAAGTTTATTATTATACTCAGAGTTTGATTTGCTTAAAGACCACCAAGCTCTATTTGTTTTTGACAGTACTCAAATTAAAGAGGCTGAGATTAACTCTCTATCTTTTACAACAAGTAAGGGGATTCATGCCAAAGAGTTTTGGCCCTTAGTTCAACTTTGGCTCACAGATGTCGCTCAACAAAAGCCAGATCAATCTCAGCAACAAGATTTATCTAAAAAGCCATATAAGTTATTTGGTTACAAAGAGTATGCAGGACAGCTTTACGAATTAACTTTATACCAAGATCAGCATAAACACGGAGTATTGGTGAGCTTGGTGAATCAAGATTGGCTGTCATCTTTAGAAAAGTTAACCGCAACTGAATATATTTTATTGAGTTCGCGTGGAGAACTCTTGCAAACAACTTTTAAATGTGAAGCAGAGTGCAGCCCTAACTTTGTACAAAGTGAGCTTCAAGCTAGAGATCAAACTAGAGATCAAGCTAGAGATCAAACTAGAGATCAAACTAGAGATCAAGCCGGAACACATACTTCCTCACAGCATTTTAAGTTAAATCTAGCCTCTCCATATTTGGGCGCTTATGAACAGTTTCATATTGGGGCAAAGGACTTTTCTGTTTTTGCGGCACAGCTACCCTTGTATAATATCCAAGCAAAAATCGAAGCTCATTTATGGGTTATGGTTCCTGAAAATGTGATGCTTTTTTGGCCTAAAGTAGGGGTTTTAGGCATTGTTATTCTTGGTTCGATATTAATTTTCTTTTTACTTAGGAAGCTAGCTCAATTTACCCAAGAGCACATTGCACCCATCAGTGAGCTCGTTGATGAAGTCAATCTGATACGAGAAGGTTTTGATCAACATTCATCTTCTCATTCCACTTCAATACCAATCAAAGGAGAGGTTGAGCGTTTAAGAGCAGCCTTACATCTTTTAAAAGACCAGATTCAAGAAAATAGTCAACTTTCAGATCAGCTAAGACAAGCGCAAAAACTTGAAGTAATCGGTACATTAGCGGGGGGCGTGGCCCATGACTTTAATAACCTAATGAGTGTGATTTTAATGAATACTGAAATCTTGAAAGAGGATTTTGGTGCTTTGATTCAAAGTGTGAGGGAAAGTGGCCTTAAAGACGAAACCAGAATAAACGAAAAAGAGCGAGCAGGTGAACGAGACGGTGAGCCGGTAAGTAAGCAAGGCAGTGAGCAGGCCGATAAGTTAGCGGTGAATATAGCGATTGAAGACTTAGAGCTATGGGCTGAGCAAGCTGATGAGATGTTACTTTCTTGCGATCAAGCCAAGGTGCTGACTCAGCAACTCCTTAGTCTTAGTCGTGATCGTCGCCAAGATCATAAAGTGTTTTTAGTCCAATCCGCCTGTGAGGAAATGGCTAAGTTATTTAGACGAGTCATTAGAGAAGAAGTGAGCTTTAATTTAATGCTACCAGATGAGCAACTCTACATTGAGGGCAATGAGAATGCTTTTAATCAAGCCTTGATGAACCTTGTGGTTAATGGTCGTGATGCACTTAAAGGCATGGGACGCTTAACCATTCGTGTCGAGCGCTGGGAACAACAACAAAAACAAGTGATCAATAGCGGGTCCCTTCATCCCGGCTCTTATGTACTGATTACTGTAGAAGACAATGGAGAGGGGATCCCAAAAAATCATCTAGATAGACTTTTTGAACCCTTTTTTAGCTCAAAAGGCAGCAAGGGCACCGGATTAGGCCTTACGGTTGTTTATAATACGATTGTACGGGCAATGACTGGGGGGATTGAAGTTGTTTCAGAACTTGGGCAAGGCACAAGCTTTAAATTATATGTGCCTTTAGCAAAGATAAAGCAGATCCAAAAAGCCAAGCTTATCCCTAGCATTACAACACCACTACGCTTGTACTCTGTGATGTTGGTCGAAGATAACGATCAAGTACGTGTGTCCCTAGCAAATACTCTAGAACGTTTTGGCTTTAGAGTAAGTAGCTTTGCGTCGGCAATCGAGTTTTTACAATGGCTTGAGCAAAATGATAAAGCGATGGATATCGTTTTAAGTGATGTGGTAATGCCAAGCATGAGCGGGCCTGAGCTTTGGAGAGAAATGCAAAAAACACATCCCAATTTACCCTTTCTATTTTTAACGGGCTATGCGGATGAGGCTGTACGTAAATATAATGTGCCCACCGAATTAGTGTTAAACAAACCAATCGCGCCACATGAACTAAAAGAACGTCTACTCACTATTTTAAATCAACTCTAAATAAGCGTAGATTGAGTATGGCGTTTCAAAGAAAAGAGGAATCTTGTCATTAGCCAAAGATTTTATGACTTTGCTTTCTGGCCGCTTAGCCTCACAACTCATTTTAGTGTTAAGTACACCGATTTTAACAAGAGTGTATGCACCCGAGCACTTTGGCTTAGTATCTTTAGTGAGTTCAATCACTCAGATACCAATCATTTACTTGATGGGAAGACTTGATCAAGCCATTCCTCAAAGTCGTGATGATGAAGAAGCAGGACGCTTGGTGGGTCTTGCCTTTAGCTTTGCTTTAGTGGTGACTACACTTTGTTTGGGCTTGTGTGTATTGGGGCATGATTATCTGGTTGAGCATTATAACTCGACTGAGCTTCCCTTGATTCTTATGACGGCGATTGCTCTTTTTGTTCCCGTCTCTATGAGCAAAATTGGAAAGCAATGGGCGGCCTATAGAGAGCGACATGCAGTCACTGCAAGTGCTGATGTGGTCGGAATGCTTTGCCAACGAGGGTTACCTCTTGTTTTTTTTGCCCTGCTAGGTGTAGGGCCTTGGGCTCTTTTTCTAGGGCAAGTTTTTGCTTTTATTTGCAGTGCTTTTATTTTTTTAAATCGCCTAGGTAAAGACTGTTTAGTACATCTCTGTCTTGCGCCTCAGCAACTTTGGCAAACTCTGAAGGAATATAAAGATTTCCCATTATATCTAGGTGCTTCTTCCTTAATTGATGTATCCATGTGGAGCTTAGTTTCTATTCTGTTGGGTGATTTTTTTGGGTTGGCTGCAATCGCTTGGTATGGTCAAGCCTATGCTTTACTCTTTTTGCCCATCTCCTTACTGAATCAATCTGCAAGTAACATTTTTTATCCTAAACTTGCTCAAGCAAGAGAAGATCAAGTCGCCTTAAATGATTTGGCTAAAATGATGACCAACCTGTCTTTTGACTTAGGTCTTTATCCCTTGTTTATTCTTCTGCCAATAGCCCCGCTCTTATGGGGTGCTTTGTTGGGCGAATCTTTTCAAATGTCTGGTGAGATTGCGCAATTTTTAATACCTATGGCAGTGGTGAATATGACTTTTTCACCACTGAGTTTAGCGGTGAATGTTTTCCATCAGCAAAAAGCCTTTTTTCAACAGTCTCTCATACAGCATACCCTACGGCTTCTAGCCTTTTATTTAGGTTGTTTATATGGTGGTATTTTATGGGCGTTTGCTGGCTTTGTTTTGGCTACAGTGCCTTTCAAGCTTTGGCAAATTACTTGGCTACTTAAGTTGATGGAAGTTTCAGTGCATGGCTTAATTTCTAAGGCCTTGATCAAACTCACTTATACTGCCTGCTGGGTCGGCTTGCTCTACTTTTTAAGAGAGGTGCACCAATGGTCTTTATTATCTCTTATATTTACAGCGGTTGTAGGGGGTCTTGGGTGGTTAATCCTCATTATTTGGTCTAATCCGCAAGCAAAAAGCTTTTTACAGGATAAAGGCTGGCTTAAAAGTTAGCTTAGAACTTAGATCTTTCATAGTTTAACCACCATTGAATCTCGTCTTGTATCAGATGAACATTGATATGCTCTTGTGGTGAAGCAGATCTTAGATGCTGTAAAAAGGGAATGAATGCATACCAAGCAAAGGGATGCTTTTGTCTAAAGCGTAAGACTTGAACCCACTTAAGCTTGAGAAGCAGTGCCTTTATTGGATGTACTTTTGGTGCAGTTGTATGACGTACGGAGGCCTTGGGCGCAGTGGACTTGCTGATCTCTTCAAAGTATTCGTTTACAAACTCATGATAAACCGAAAAGCGACCGCGATGTTTTAAGGGCACAGACAGCCAAACTTGCGTAAAAGCATCATCCCAAAGCGGTAGCCACCATTTTAAGCCAAAGATTTCATAGGCACGCATAGAAGCCACCAAATATTTTGAACAACGCTCTACACAAAACCAACGTTCAAGTTCATCAATCAGTTTTTCCCGTTGGACGATACTGCCATCCGGAGTAAGGCCTTGGGTAAAAACCGAACTTAGTTCCTGAGCAAGCTTAGCTTTAAGTTGTGTTTTGAGACTTTCTAGGGACTTGGTCGGCGCAGATGCCGGTAGAGGTGGCATGAGCTCAGCCTGAAAGCGATAGTACTTTTTGCAAAGCAGTTCGATATAAGCAGTTTTATGTAAAGCTGTATTAAGACTTTTTTGGTCGATTAAACTACCTGCATGCACATCTCCCGAGTGCCCACAAGCGATCACACTATCCGGTTCAATATGACCGCTTTGAACTAGCTCATCAATGGCCATTGGGTCTTGGATATGCGCTAAAACACTTGTGCTACGAGCCTGATGAAAGAGTTTTTCACATTGTAGAGTCGTTTTCCAATGTTTCCATTTTTTCGGAGTATACTGTACAAACTGCCAAGGTACATTAAGTTGCGTCGCAATTTGCTCACTCAGTTTAACTTCACCGCTGTAATGTCGGCCATAGGTAAAAGCAAAGAGCTTGGGATATTGTGCTTCGACTAAAGCTGTCAAAACCAAGCGAGAGTCAAAACCACCGCTTAAAGGAACAACAATTTGAGCACCATTGGCATAGTGAATCAGTCTTTGGGTAAAACGCTGAGCAGCTTCTTTAAGTTGAGCTTTTAAAGTGCTTACTTCTAACTTTTCATCTTCTTGATGAATATACTGCTCGCCTTTAGATACACTCAAGTGACCATTGCGCCAAATTAATAGATCAGATGCTTGGCTTTGCTTGATTTGGGCGAGAATTGTATCACTGCCACTGACTAATTGAGCCGTTCTCCACATAGAAAGTATACCAAGTGGATTTAAGTGTAATGCCGAATGAGTTCTAAGTTGTTCGGCAAGCCAAAATAGGTCATCAGAAAGCCATAAAAGGTTTTCATCTTGATAGTAGAACATCGGAAATGACCTTAGGCGATCACAATGGACTTCAATGCTAAACTCAGAATTGATCTCTTGCTCTTCTGAAAAAGGATGAGTACTGAGGATTCTTAAAAAGCAGTAATGTCCGGTTAACTGCGAACTTAATGGAAGCATACTCTGCTTTGAAACCAAGGCATTCATTCTTGCATGGTCTACTGATACTGGTTCAGAGTTGAGTTCGAAGGCAAATCCCTGTGACCAAGACAGTACATAATGGCCCTTGGTCGTCTTTTCCTGTGAATTGATCCAATTTTTTCCTCTTAAATTGATTTTGAATTGGCAGTTAGGGTGAGTAAGTTTTAAGACATTCATGTAAAGAGCTTTATAAGATGGGTCTTGGTATTCATAAAGTATGGATAAGCTTAGGGACGTCTGCCATCCGGTATTAAGCAGGTTTTACCACCAGGAGCGGTCCACATTCCGTTTCGATCACTATCAAGATAAATGGGGTTTGTCACGACTCTTGGCGTAACTCTAGGATCATAATCCACAAGACCTTTCGGCATTTGATCATCACCAAAGGCCATCACGGTGATCCAAGCATCTTGGGTGAGATCAAGCTCGACAGCTTGTTGAAGCTTAAGGACTTCGTTGGGATTAGTCGCTTCCCATGAAGCATATAAATCACAGTTTACAAAGAGGTATACCCAACTCACATCAACGCTGGGTAGGGCTCTAACCGATATTTCAAGATTAAATCTCGAGCCAAGCTCAGAGGGCTCATTAGAATCAGGGCTGGTTAGGCTGATTCCGTTGGCTAATTCACCAAGACCAGCATCATTCGCCCTAAGATCAACCCATGCGCCAAGACTGACTTGTGCTTGTCCTTGAAGAATGGCCTCGGCAAGTTGGTTGGGCGTTGTTTCACTGACTAATGGCAGGCTTTGGTCATCTTTGATCTTAACCAAAGTCACCGGTGCGCCCATACCATCTGCACTATGTATATCGCTGACCCCCATACCCGTTGCCGGATGACCAAGGTTAATAAAACTCGCCCAATCTTCATAAAAACCAGTGCTTTGTGGATTGTTTAAGTCCATAAAAATGGGTCTTGGATCATTAAGAAGTTCAACCGTATTAAAGCCCCAATCCCAGAGCTCGCCTTCATCATATCCAAAGTTCAAAGTGCTTAGGCTCGAATCAATTTCTCCGCTTTCTCGGTCATAGCCAATAATACATAAGTAGTTACAGCCTTGGCGGGGATGATTAAGCTGAATAATTTGTGCCCCTCTTTGCTCTAATTCTTCGATAAAGCGATCAAGACCAAGACCATACCACAGTGGTGGTGCGCCTCGAAGTTGCTCTGAACGATCGGGCAAAGGATAAATATTCATATGCTCGGGAAGGGTTGCAGTGGCTTCTTCAGCAATAATCGGCAACACCCAAGGACGAAGCTTAGCTTGCATACTTAAGGACCAATCGGTAATAATCTCATGGTCTGTACCAGCCACAATATCCACGCCCTCGGCGGCTGCCCCTCGTAAGCGATCGTTAATTAAAACATCAGAGTCAGGGCTTGGGCCAGCATGGACATGTGCATCAAAGGCTAGATAGTTGGGGATAGGATTAAGACGGTTTAGGCTTAATGAAAGAGGCGTGGATTCTCCTGATCTGATTTCTAACTCACCGGTGATGGGCTCATATTGAAAGCCTCTACTTAAACTATATGTATAGCGACCTGGCGCAAGCCAAAAGCTTTCTTGTTCAATGACATGAATAAGTTCTGATTGCCTGTGAAGACTATGGTCAGCAAAAGTTTCAACTCTACTGATGGGCTCAAGACGTAAGCTTGCAGGAATGAGTTGAGCATTTTGGTCCTCTACACTGATATCTAGTCGTCCGCGAGGCCCTAAGGGGATTGAACTTAAGTCAATTTGACCTGCAGCAATATCATGAAGATTAAACAGTTGTGTTCTATATTCGGGTAATCCTGCAAGCTTGATTCTTGCTTGATAATATTCATTGGCTTTGAGTAAGTTCGGTACTTTAAACTCAAAGGTTTCACCTGCTTGTAAAAGCTCTTGCTTAAGCCATTGCTCACCGATCTGACCAAGCGCCTCTATCGAACCATCATCAGACTCCGTCATGATCCATAGCTCAGCTCGATCTTGGCGTTGCCAACTTGAAAGTAAGGGAGAATCCATTTGTAATCCCACTTTAAATTCTTCTGTTTCCTCTGTGCTATATTGAATCGCCATGGGTAAAGATTGGACTTCATGCTGTCTGCCCAAAGAAGGATTGGCTTGATAGCTTGCCAAGGCTTCACTTGCTGATGATAAACCGTCTTGATGCACAGAGAAATACATTTGCCATGTGCGACTATCAGTGTTTTCATTACGCTCATCATGTGCTTGCTCAAGCGTGCCTTCTTGCAAGGGACTAAAGCGATCACCACTCACAAAACGAGTCACATCAATAAATAAATCAACCCCCGCAAAATGAGCGGTTGCCATGTTATTTGATTTTAGGGCTAAAGCCATATGTCCGGCGGATAACCATGGAAGGCCCGTATATAAACGAATCCCGCTCAAATTAAGCGTACTTGGACTAAAGCGCTGGGTATAAGCCTTATCCCCAAAAAAAGTGAGTGCGGACATACGCAGCGTTCTGTCTTCATTGATTAGGTTGGTCGCACCAAACTCAATTTGAATGACGTTATCATCGGGGGCTAAAACATAGTCCACCCATAATTCAAGACCTAATTCTTCGCTTTTGAGCTTGGGGCGTCCGGCTTTTAAAGCCATACTCATGAGCTCTGCCTCAACCAACCACATCGGGGCATCTATCCCATGGATTCTTACTCGGACCTCTCCGCCACCATCACCATTATGTATAATCTCAGCTCTTTCTCCCTTAAAAGCTCTCATCACAGCTTGGTCTAGGGCAGTAATCTCCCCTTCTCCAATGACAATTCCTAAACTATTGAGTCGGTCTTCTTCGGCTTGTTGACAGTCCTTAAGAGGCACAGCATCAACGATTTGTCCTCCGTAATACCACCAAGTTCTTGAGCCTTGATTAGGATCCTGAATAATGTAGGCCACTTTTTCATTCATCAAAATGATGTCGCCAGTATTGCCTACAACCGCCTCTCCCTTAATTAGGCTAGGGCCTTGTAAGTATCGGGCATGGGCAAAGCCAAACTTGGGACAACCGGCTCTAAAGATCCCTTCCCCATAATTGGTATCAAGGGCTGATTCTGGTTCAATCATCACCGCAGCATCTTGAAAAGCATCCGCTGGATTGAATTGAAAATCATCGAGGGCCATGTCGGATGTAGGCATAGATTGATCATTAGGTGATAAATCTAATGAGGGATTCACATCAGTGGAGTTCATCAGTGGAATACTTTCATCATCACAAGCCCAATGAAGGGACAGTGAAATGAAGACTAACCAAAGAGTAAATGAAGATTCTTTAAATAAATTCAAATGCTTATACATGCTTGTACAGCTCGCTTTCAAATGAACATAACCATGTGTGCCTAAACCTACTCTATGTTATACAGGAGAAATCCTAGCCTAGAATAAACTTTGTTGGCCTTTAAAAGGGATGCTGAAGTGCTGATAGGCTCTTGCGGTGGCAACACGCCCACGAGGAGTACGCTTTAAATACCCTTCTTGAATCAAAAAGGGTTCATGCAGATCTTCTATACTTTCTCTTGTTTCACCTACAGCGGCCGCCAATGTTTCTACGCCCGCCGGTCCACCATCAAACTTTTCAATCAAGGTCATTAGCAAACGCCTATCCATTCGATCAAAGCCGGCTTGATCAACATCGAGAAGCTCAAGTGACCAATCTGCTAATTCAAGATCGACATGTGCGGTGGTTTTTTCCACTTGTTTCACTTGAGCAAAATCACGGACTCGTCGTAAAAGTCTATTGGCAATACGCGGTGTACCTCTTGAACGTCGAGCGATGGCTAAGGCGGCATCATCATCAATGGTAAGCCCTAATAAACCAGCAGAGCGCTTAACAATTTTAGCTAAATCCTTAGATTGGTAAAACTCAAGATGCTCAATAATGCCAAAGCGATCTCGTAAAGGAGCCGTTAAAGCACCGGCTCGAGTGGTTGCACCAATCAAGGTAAAGGGTTGCAGAGGAATCGAATAGCTTCTAGCGCTGACGCCCTCACCAATCATAACATCAAAGCGATAATCTTCCATGGCCGGATATAGGTTTTCTTCAAGGGCAGGGCTTAGGCGATGTATTTCATCTATAAACAGTATATCATGAGCTTGTAAGCTACATAATATGCCTGCTAGATCACCCTTACGCTCCAAAGCCGGCCCACTTGTAATATGTAACTGAACGCCCATTGCTTCCGCAATAATCAGAGCCAAAGTCGTTTTCCCAAGACCGGGAGGCCCACTCAATAAAACATGGTCTAAAGCTTCCGAGCGCTGACAGGCGGCTTCCACAAAGATTCTTAGTTTTTCTTTCACATGGTCTTGACCGATATAGTCTTTAAATTGCTTAGGTCGGAGAGCTCTTTCAAGATTAGGATCAGCCTGCTCTTGGGTATCACTATGTGCCGAGGTGACTAAATCATCACTGCGTCTAGATTCCTTACTCATGCTCTTATGTCTCTTTCCTTTAACCAACGATCGTTAAGACGCACACAAAAATGCTTTCTAAAGATATAACGCTTTAACACTGCTAAGTCTTACTTTATCTAACGGATTAACCAAAGAAGCTTAGACTTATGTGAGTGCTCTAACGATTTACTTGGCCTGAAATCTTAGGTTAAACTTTAAGAGTTCTTTTATTTTAGTTTTGCTCATACCCAAGCGAGAGAAGCTGAGCCAATAATTGCTGAAGATCTTCTTGTAGATCTAAAGCTTTACGCAAGTCACTTGCAATCAGTATGTAAATTTCTTGTTTTTTGGCAGAATAATCATTATCACCAAGTAAGTTTTAAGTCCTAGTTCGATAAAAATACGCTTAAACCATGGCTTCAAATTACACTCAAGGGTAATGAAACTATATGAGAGCTCACATACTGTTTAAATTATTATGAGTGAACACGTGGTCAAAGATAGTCACCAATCCGAATTACGATCTAAAAATGATCTCGATCGCTGGGGAGCGATCTTAGGTTTTATTTGTGCAATACACTGCGCATTGACTCCACTGTCCATGGTGCTGATTCCTATTTTTGGGCTTGGTGCATTATGGACTACTCAGGGAGAAGTCATACTTTTAAGTATCGCTTTTTTACTCACTCTCCCTAGTGCTTGGGGCGCTTGGAAAAGAGACCAAGACCTCAAAGTGATTTTAGGCTTTGTTATAGCTTGGGCCTTACTCACTGCTTCATTTATGTTTAAGGAAGCACATGGACTAGAAGATTTAGCCGCTCATACCACAAGCTCAACCGGCCATAGTCATGAGCATCTGCATGAGCATTCAACAGTCAGTGTCGTGTTTGCAGTGTTAGGCGGTTTAGGCTTGATGCTAGCCCACTTACTCAATCTAAAAGCACGACGCTCAGCCCACAGTAAATGCTGTAGTCACGATTAAAGTTGGGTCAACTTTAGTGGTGGGGATTATTGATTAATCGTTTTTTCATCAGAGTTTAGTTTTTGGAAGTCCGCTTCTGAAAAGAACCATTTGTGACCCGTTTCACTGTGATAGTACAAAACTTAGGCTCAATCTTTGATGCCTTGTTGTTGGAGCTTGCACAGTTTGGGTCTTTAAATGCAGATGAAATGCATTGGTGCATAAGCCTATTGAATAGTATAAGATGAGTGCTGAGGAGTAAACCATGACTCAGCCACACCATCGGAATAGACATCCAAAGTATCGAAAGAAATACAAAATACACAATTAGCGGTCTTATGAGCGATCTTTAATCAACCGTGGCGATCTCACTTTATGGCTTTCAGAAGACGTCATTGAAGCTTGGAATAGCGACCTAAGTCAGAGAATGGGTAGACCTAAATTATACTCAGATCTAGCCATTGAAACAGCACTTACTTTACGACTTCTGTTTAAGCTGCCACTTAGACAAACTGAGGGCTTTTTAAAGTCCATCTTCCGGCTGATGAATGTTGGGCTAAATGTGCCTGATCACACCACTCTATCACGAAGAAATAGTACATTAAAACCTAAGCTTAAAAGGATAGGAAAGCCGAGTGGAAGAGTCGATTTAGTGATCGACAGTACAGGCCTTGTCATTCATGGTGAAGGTCGTTGGACACGACACAAGCATGGTAAAAGAAAACGTAGAGGTTGGCGAAAATTACACATAGGAGTGAGCAATGGATTGATCGTAGCCAAATGGCTTAGTGAATATAGAAAAACTGATGGTGAAATTGCTCCCAACTTAATCCACCAAGTTGGACGAATAGATTCGATCACAGCTGACAAAGCATACGACCAAAGTCGTGTATATGAAGCTTCAAACGATCATATGAATGAAGCTGGTCAAATCAACATCCATCCAAGATCAAATGCAGTTGTTTCTGCTACGGATGAAGCTGCACTTAGACAACGAAATCAACATATCAAGTCCATCAACCAAGACGGTGCCTTAGCCTGGAGAAGAACATCAGGCTATTACCGTCAAAGTGAGGTTGAAAATATGTTCTTTCGATATAAAAACTTGATTGGAGATGAACTGAGAGCGAGAGGTGAAAACTCACGAAGGGTGGAGTCTGTCATCGCTTGTAATATTCTGAATCAATTTAGATTGTTAGGTAGCCCTCAAAGTACATTGGTTGCATGAAGACTAAATCAAAAGACCGGTGTTGTCTAAGTTATTGATTAGATGTATTTTTATTTATGCAACAAAGCCATTATCGGACTGTTTTTACCTATCCAAAGGAGGGTTCTCGCCGTAGGTTTCTCTAATCCTTGACCCGCAATCCGACGGTTACCTATAAAGAAGTGTTAGGAGAAGCCAAACTATTATGTATTAATGTAGACAATCAAAATCTTAAACCATTGCAAGAGTTTACTTATGAAATACTGTACACCTCTGATTAGTCTCTCTCTCCTATTGCTATTTGCGAGCTGCGAAGAGCCTGTGACCGGTAACCGTTTGGACATGACGCTGACATCAGACAGTCAGGTCACCTCTGTAGATATGAAGCCGGAGGGGGGGCAAGAGGCTGATGAAGGGACAGGTCAAGAGGTCGATCAAGAGGTCGTCGATGAGTGTGCGTCGCTGGGGTCTTGCAGCGCAGCAGGAGGATGGTGTGAACCGAGCGCTCACCCCGAGTGCTGGGCGGGCGGTGCGCCGGTATGCTACGAGGCGGATCATTCACTCTCGCAAAGATATTGCGCAGATACACCGGCCACAGGGACTCACGGCTGCGAATGTCCTGAAGGGTACAAGGTCTCACCTGATGGTGACGCCTGTGTGCGCGCTGAGACGGTTGACGCGATTCAGAACGGCGCGGCTCTGTCCGTCTGTGCAGCGGAAGATAACTTCAACTACAGCAAGTTTGGCGCGCTCTATCCGAACACCGATGGAAACGGCTCAAATGATTATCAGCAAAGCGATTATTGGGGCAGCGACAACGGTCAAAACAACGGTCGTCTAAACCAAGTCGGCGTATGGGCTTGCGAAGTCGGTAATAGCGGTTCCACCTCACATGAGCCCATCGAAGAGTGGATCGGATTCTCGCATTGCCTTGTCGTCGAGGAGGCGGGTGACTATCTGCTCGGGATCGCAGGGGACAATCGCGTTCGCCTCAAAGTCGACGGTGAGCTTGTCTTCGAGAGGGACAGTGAGGACACGAGTAACTTCTCCTATTGGCACATCAATAAGGTCTCGCTCACGAGCGGTGTTCACTTTATCGAGCTTTACGGCTTGAATGATCATCAAGTCGCCGCGTTTGGCGCCGAGATCAGCGGACCTTTCGCTGAGGGCTCACTCCAGACCGAAGAGGCGATGAAGGCGGCAGATTATGCGGGAAACATTATCTTCTCCACCGAGCAGTTGATCGATCAAGGGGTGTTTAATTTGGGCTCAGAGAGCGGTTGGCAGTGCCCAGAGGGGGGCTACGCGCTGAACACATGCGGAGAGGCCCCTACCTGTACCAAGCTAGACACGATCGCTTGTGAGACGCCCGTTGACCCACCAGCGCCGGAGGTCGACTGTGATCAAGTCGGCCGATGCGCGCCGAATGGCAGCTGGTGTGAGAGTGCTCGACACCCCGAATGTTGGGCCGGTGACGCGCCTATTTGTTGGGATCCGAGCCACCCGATCTCTATTCGTCACTGCGGCGAAGATTTAGAGGATGACTCGTTCTGTGTCTGCCCTGAAGGCTTCTCGATAAAGCCAGATGGAGATGGTTGCATCAGAGTGAGCGAGAGCGAGGCGACCTTCAACGGGACCCGCTATCAGGTCTGTGATGCGGATGGAAGCTCTGCATATGGGTGGGGCGGCGCGCTCTACCAAAATACTGATGGAAACCCAACGAATGATAACTTGGTCAGCGAATATTGGGGCTCAACGAGCGCCTCTGACGCCGTGAACGGTCGCTTGAACCAAATCGGGATCTGGGCGTGTGACCCGACCTCCTCTCAGGTCGGCACTAACCCTGTGAATGAGTGGATCGGCTTCTCTCACTGTTTAGCGGTTGAGGAGGCAGGTGACTACTTGATCGGGATCGCGGGTGACAATCGGGTGCGATTCAAGGTAAACGGGACGCTCATGTTTGAGCTCGACAACGATCAAACGCGCAATTTCAACTATTGGCATATGCGCAAAATATCGCTCACGAGCGGCGTTAACTTTATTGAGCTGTCAGGCCTCAATGACGGCTTGATCGCCGCCTTCGGAGCTGAGATCAGCGGGCCGTTTGCGCCCGGGAGCATCGACACCGAAGATGCTCAAAAACAGGCTGATTATGCAGGGAATATCATCTTCAGCACCGGTAACTTAGAGGGAGAGGTCTTCGATGTCGGAGAGAGCAGCGGGTGGTCTTGCCCCGATGGCTCAGCGCTCAATACCTGTGTGGACTCTCCGACCTGTTCAACGATTGAGACCGCAGAGTGCGTGAACGTGACCTCGCCTGTGAATGAGTGCAAAGAGGATCCAAATCTCTGTGGTGACATCGCGATCTGCGTCGACACAGAGGAGGGCTATGACTGTATCTGCCCGCCTGGATACGAAGGAGACGGCAGTTCATGTACCCCTGTTATCTGTCCTGAGTTTGCGAGTGGCGCCCCTGATTGCTCATGTGATCCGGGCTATGTCGGACTCCTCACTTTCGACTACGAGAACAATGTTTGGTTAGGCACTTGCGTAGCGGCTGATCCTTGTGATGAGATCATCTGCCCAGAGGATCAGTATTGTGACCCATCGACTCAAGGCTGTGTGAGCTGTCTTCGTGAGTCATCCTGCATTAATGGTTCGTACTGCGAAGCTGCGGATGAGCCTTCCTGCTGGAGCGGAGATGCGCCCGTCTGTTATGAGCCGAGTCACCCTCTTTCGCAGCGATACTGCCAAGAGGATGACCTCCCCACGGCATGCGAATGTCCGGAGGGCTTCGTCGCTTCGCCAGGCCAAGACAGCTGCATCCGAGTGAACAGCGAGCCTGCGATCTTCCACGGCACAGAGTATCAAGTCTGTGATGCGAATGGTAATCGTGGATATGGATGGGCAGGCGCTCTCTATGAGGACACGGACGGCGATAACAGCAACAACGCGGTAGTTGATCCTTATTGGGGTCAACAGGGCAGTTCTTCGCTCGGCCGTCTCAACCAAGTGGGCATTTGGACATGTCTGCCCGATCAGCCGAACACGGTCGGAACAGACCCAATCGATGAGTGGATTGGCTTCTCTCACTGCCTCTCTGTCGACAGAGCTGGAGATTACTTGATCGGCATCGCTGGCGACAATCGAGTCCGCTTCAGTGTCAATGGGCAAATGGTCTTTGAGCGTGATGATGAGGAGACCACGAACTTTAACTATTGGCACATTCGAAAAGTCTCATTGCAGAGCGGGCTCAATATAATCGAGCTCTCGGGTTACAATGATCACGCGGTCGCGGCCTTTGGGGCAGAGATCAGCGGTCCGTTTACGCCGGGGTCACTTGAGACTGAGGCCGCGCAGAAGGCGGCTGATTATGCGGGAAACATCATCTTCTCTACGAGCCGAATGGAGGGACGTCTCTTCGATATTGGTAGCTCAAGCGGTTGGTCTTGTCCAGGGGAAACTCAGGCATTGAACACGTGCATGGACGAGCCAGAGTGTTCGGAGATTGAGCGAGTCGACTGCCTAAATGAAGCGCCAGACTGCTCTGAGGCCTTTGAGTGTGTCAATGGTGCCTACTGCGAGACAGGGAGAAACCCCTTATGTTGGCAGGGCGAGCTGCCAGTGTGCTACCCGACGGACCATCCGCTCTCAGTGCGACACTGTCCTGATCCTGTAGACTGTTCGCAATCTTACGAGTGTGTGAATGGCGCTTACTGCGAGCTCGAGAACACCCCAGAGTGTTGGTCTGGAGACGGCCCTGTCTGTTATCCGCCTGAGGCGCCGATCTCGCTTGAGCACTGTGCAGTAGACCCTTGCGACGGTGTCATCTGTGGCCGCGGCGAGCTCTGTGACCCAAGCAATGGCGAGTGTGTGGACTGCTCAACCGCCTATGAGTGTGTCAATGGCTCTTATTGCGAGGCTGGCGATAATCCGATCTGCTGGGCAGGAGATGCGCCGGTTTGCTTTGAAGATTCTCATCCTCTCTCTCAATATTATTGCCAGCAGCCGGATGCATGCGTCTGCCCCGATGGCTTCTCGCCGACGCCGAACCAAGAGGTCTGCGTTCAGTCAACCGCTGTTGAGGCGATCAACAACGCCACGCGCTATGAAGTCTGCCCCGCGACAAACAGCACAGCCTATGGCTGGGGCGGCGCGCTCTTCATGGACACTGACGGTGATCCGACGAACAACCGCGTGATCAATGACTTCTTCACCCAGCGTTTGGATAACGTCGGAATCTGGGCATGTGACGCGGCGCAAGGCAACGTCGGCACACTCCCTGTTCATGAGTGGATCGGCTTCTCTCGCTGCATCGATATCGCGGTGGGCGGTGACTACCTCATCGGGATCGCGGGAGATAATCAGGTTCGCTTAAAGGTGAACGGTCAGCTCGTCTTTGAGCGCACGGGCGGCGATACAGGAAACTTCAACTACTGGCACATCATCAAGCTCTCGCTCAACAGCGGTGTCAACGTCATCGAGCTGAGCGGACGTAACAACGGGAACATCGCGGCCTTTGGTGCCGAGATCAGCGGGCCTTTCCCCGCAGGTAGCCTTGAAACAGAGGCGCAGCAGATGCTCGCGGATTACGCTGGGAACATCATCTTCTCCACCGGTGACATGGAAGGCGAGATCTTTGATATCGGCGAGAATAGTGGCTGGAGCTGTCCTAACGATGAGTATGCGCTTAACCTCTGCGCGCCCGAGCCGCAGTGTACCCTCACGACCTATGCTGAATGCGAAGACGCGCAGGTCGATGAGTGCGCGGACGGCACTGACGAGTGCGACGCGAATGCAACTTGTACAGACGAGAGCAACGGCTACAGCTGCGCCTGTAACCAAGGCTACGTCGGGTCAGGCTTCGTCTGTGACCTCGCTCCATGCCCCGAAAACGCTAGCGGCGCGCCCAACTGCATCTGCGATGAGGGCTTCGCAGGCCGGCTCAACTTTGATCCAGTCAATGGCTGGCAGGGCACCTGTGTAGAGGTTGACCTCTGTGAAGGTGTCTTATGCCAGGTGGGTCATGCTTGCGATCCAGACACAGGCAACTGCGTCAGTTGTGATCGTTCGTATGAGTGTGTCGAAGGTCAATATTGCGAAATCGGAGATCGTCCTGAGTGCTGGCAAGGCGACCAACCTGTCTGCTACGGAGTGGATCACCCTCTGTCGATTCAGAACTGTCCTCAGACGCCAACATGTAACTGCCCAAGAGGATATTCGCCTACACCCGCTAATGACGCCTGTGTATCTACATTGAACGCACCAGCAGAGAATAACGCGGTCAACTATGACGTGTGTGACGCGGCGGGTAGCACGGCTTATGGCTGGGCAGGAGCGCTGTATGTAGACACGGATGGCGACGACAGCAACAATGTGGTCAATGATCCTTATTGGGGTGTAACCAACAGCACCACAGAGGGTCGATTGAACACTGTTGGGATTTGGGCTTGTGATAGTCGAAGTGGCGGCGTAGGCACGCTTCCGATCGATGAGTGGATCGGCTTCTCTCATTGTCTCGACATCGCGGTCGGAGGAGATTACCTCATTGGGATCGCGGGTGATAATCGAGTGCGGTTTAGGGTCGATGGTGTGATGACCTTTGAGCTCGACACTGACTTAACCCGTAACTTCAACTATTGGCATGTTCAGAAGATCTCGCTGACGAGCGGGATCCACGTCATTGAGCTTCTCGGTAGAAATGATGGGAACGTGGCGGCCTTTGGTGCCGAGATCAGCGGCCCCTTCCCCATGGGGTCACTCGACGATGAATTGAGCCAGCAGCAAGCTGATTATGCGAACAATATCATCTTCACCACCGAAGATATGGTCGGGCAGACCTTTGATATTGGCGAAAATAGCGGCTGGACATGCCCGGAGGGTCAAACCCTCAACACCTGCCAGCAGCCGCCAAGCTGTACGAGCATTCAGTATACTGACTGTATCGAGAGGTAGAGCCGACCCGATGTGCTTAACCTTGACGTCACAAAGCTCTTCAAGGTTAAGTCGCTCGACCGCTTGAGCGTAAGGACGACCAAGATCTCAACCAAGGTCAACCAAGGTAGCCAACCAAGGTAGCAGCAAAATATTTCAACCAAGGTAGCAGCAAAATATTTAAAATGTTCCTTACGCTTATCTGTACAATTGTTTTCAAAGACATTGACGACCAAGGTGACCAAGGTTGACCAAGGTGACCAAGGTAGCAGCAAAATATTTTAGACCAGGTGACTGACCAAGGTTGACCAAGGTAGCAGCAAAATATTTAACGACCAAGGTAGCAGCAAAATATTTAATACGTTACTTATGCTCACCTGTAGCCTCACTTCAAGCGCACTTCTCCCACACCTTAACCAAAAGTTAAAGCCTTAAAATCAAAACCTAAGCTGTAAACTCCTAAGCGGTTAAACTTACAATTACCAAAAAATCAAAAGCCACTACGTTATCGATAAGTAAAGTTCAATCAGGCGAGTACCGGCTACCAAACATAGGCACTCCACCCTCTGGAAAGCAGATTGAAGCTGTGTCATATCCGAGCCGAATCGCTTGTCTTA
>CAKZRU010000153.1 GCA_937146725.1 uncultured Myxococcales bacterium | reverse complement strand
ATCTGCTGATTTTCACCTAAGTTAGGTATTGCAGCTACTGAAATAGGATGCCTTAAAGTATGTGTTGTAGAATCTTGACTAAGCAAATGATCAAAGGGGTGAACCAATACAGACAACAGTAAAATAAGGACTATAATACTGAGTACAATAAAGCGTTGGCGTAATATATAGCCGGTCAAAACTGACCAAAAGGAAGTTGGTCTATACGAATCATTCGCATCTAAGTCATCTAAGTCATTGTTTTTTGTTGAGCGATCATTGGGTTGACTCATATTGTTACTCATGCATATACCTTACTGCTTAAGAAGGAGATCTTGAGTGGCAAACTCTTGTTTAATCGTGCCACAGCGTCGCATTTGGGCACCAAAGTAGGCATTATTAATGGTCATGCTTTTTTGTAGCCATGTCCCTCCGGTATTATCAAAAGCCATCGGACAGAATGCCTCATAAATAGTATAAGAGCTAGGATTACCAAAGGAGGTTAGTAAAGCTTTAATTGTATTACTTAAGTGCTTAAAAATATTTCGATATTCAGAGATGGTCTGCTGCGTAGTGAAGGGCTCTAAATCATGAAGAATAAGCATCTGCATTTCCTGCCACTGATGATCTGGATGATCAGTGGGTTTAGAATCTAATAGCAAGTCGGTTGGGATAGGAGGAGGAACTGACGTATTCATCTTTTTTACTATCGATGTTAATTCCTTAAGCCAACGTTGAGCTTTTTCTTGGGCCACATTAGCCTGATCAGCTGCCAAAGCTTCTTGTAAAGCAAGATAGTGATCTAAATGAAGATTAAAAAGATGCTGCTGGGCTTGGTTGAGTGTAATCTGCTGTAATCTTGATTTCGTTGAGAGAGCATCAGCTTCTGAATGCTTGACCTGTGTTTTGGCGATGAGTTTCTTTGCTAATGTGCTTAGGCTAAATAAGCCCCTAATTTGTGATTCGGAGTCGAGTACAAAGGCTCCTCTACTGACGACTTGCTCTCCACGACTAAGACCGGAAAGTACCGGATAGTAGGCACCTCTTTTTTTACCCAAAATGACTGGCCGAGCTTCGTAAATATATTCTTGTTCTGAGTTTATTTTAACCACATAAACCAAGGATTGGTCTCCAGCAAATAAGGGCGCTGAATCAGGAATGACTAAACTTAACTCCGCATAGTTTAAAGAGCCTAAGGACGAGGTAAAGACCACCATACCCGGTAACAACAAAGACTGACTCTTTTGAGTAGATTCCAAAGAAGCCGAGAGGGCCTTAGGATTCACTGTTAAACGAGCCAAGGCAAAGCGTCCGATCGTATTAAGTAAGGGTTCAATTACCTCTACTTGGCCTTTAAAGTAATAACCCGGCAATGATTGGGCGCTCAGTAGTATCTCTTGACCCACTTTAATTTGGCCCAAGACTTGTTCATTGACTCTTAAAGTCGCCTGTAGCTTTTTTAAATCGACAAGTTGATAAAGTACTTGGCCTTGTTTGATATATGAGCCAAGCTGAATGTTCACTTGCGAGATCGTTCCCGAAACTTGACTACGAATACTGAGTTTTCTCCATGGTCTTTTCGCATTTTCCATCAACTTGAGTTGAGACTTGCTGATACCAAGCAGTCTAAGACGCTGACGAGTTGTTTTAAGAATACTGCTTTGACTTTTGTGTTTTAAAGCACTGAGCAAAGCCTGATGAGCCTGATATATTTCGGGGCTGTAGATTTCAGCCAACACTTGCCCCTTAGAAACCTTTTGGCCTACCTTATTCATTAATAAGCGTTCGATACGACCATTCATCCAAGCGCTGATTGTGCTTTGATATTTTTCATTAACACTGATTTCTCCCCATAATGATTCTTGATCTTCTGAGACTAACTTGAGTTCAACAGGAACGCTTTGAAGCTGGGCAAGTTTTTGAGCTCGTGGACTTAATTTGAGAACCGTTGATTGAGTATTGAGAGAGTGAGAATTGAGCTTAGCATCTTCTTGCACCACTGGGGTTAAGTCCATTCCACATAAGGGACAAGTTCCTTTTTGCGAAGATTGTATTTGTGGATGCATAGCACAGGTCCAAATTTCTGTTTTTGCCTCTTTACTTGCCTCTTGACTTGAATGTGCGGTGAGTGCTGAGTGCTCATGTCCGTGATCAACATGATCGAGGGCTAAACCGAGCACTAAACCAAGTACTAATCCAAAGGCTAAGCCACATAACAAAAAAAGGATACTTTGGCGCCTAGTCTGTTTATGTTTATCCACTTGTTCTTTTATATTATTGAATTCATTCATGAACTTAACCTTGAGTTTAAGCTTGGGTTTATGGCTTTACTTGAGGAGTTAGAGTTTTAAATTGGGCTAAAGACAGGGCGCAGGCTTGGAATATTTTTAAGCTATTTAGCCTAAGCTGAATCAGCTCTAATTGAGCTTCATAAACTTCATTAAGCTTGATGAGATTGCTTTCATACTCGTGATTTTTAAGTTCAAGTACATCGGTTGCAAGCGGGATAAACTTTTCTTGAATCACTTGGTATTGACGGACAAACTCTAAAAGTTGAACTTGTAGTTCTTCTAGGTTTAACTGCCATAATTCTTGTTCATGCTGTAAGGCAAGGTTCTGCTTGGTATGACGATGACTTAATTGCTGGAGTGCGCTTTGATCTGCCTGTTGCCAAAGGGGAATGGTACTGCTGACCTGTAGAGTCAGTGCATCATCCTCTAAAGTTTTTAAGCTACCTAATTCTGGACCGGTATCTTGGCTAATGATTGACCACTGTATAGCAAGTTCAAATTGTGGCCTTTGCTTTATGGACAGTAGCTCTTTGGCTTGAGCTATATCTTTGAGTTTTAAAGCCATGCCTTGAAGCTTAGGCGTTTGATAAAGAGAGTTTTGAGCAAGATTGTTTGAAGTAAGAGAAGTTTTCAGCCAAAAATCCATCTTTGAGTGACTTTGGCATAGGTTCGCAGTCTGATTATACAGGTCATTAGGCAGCTTGCTCTGAAAGGTCGGCTTTTCAAGGTTATCGCCAAGGTAGCGTGCGACTTGCCGACTAAATAATGCTTCTTTCGCATAAGTCTTTTGCACAAGTTCAACTCGTTGTTGGTGTTGGTATTGAGCTTTTTTATAGGCGCTTAAGTTGCTCTGTTGGCTTTCGCTTAGGCCATCTAAATAATTCACTAAAGCAAGACTAATCTTGACTTGTTCTTGGTAAAGTGAGCGTGCCTGCCTACTGAGCCATAAAGACCAAAGGCTTTGCTCAAGGCCAGCAATAATCTCAAGTTTATTGGCTGCTAATAAAGAGCGGCTTTGTTCAACTTTTAAGTAAACTCTACGCTGTTCAAGATCTAAAGCGTCAGACCACGGAAGTTTTTGTCCCAAAGAGATACTGTGATCAAGAGAACCATTTTTTGTTTCGACCGCTCTTGGCGAAAATCGATAAGAGACCTTGGGATTCTCCCATTTATCAAGCGCCTTGGCCAAGGCTTGATCCTCTTTGATTTGAGCCTGCTGCCTTGCATATTTAGGTGAATGCTTTAAGGCCTTAGCTTGTAGATCAAGCCATGTGAGAATTTTTTGAGTACTATTGATCGAATAATCTTGAGCAAAAAGCTTTTGATTTAAGCTTAAGCTTAAAAAGAAAAGCCCACAAAGTAAGAAGCGAGTTAAGGTTGAGGGTAAGGGCCTAAATAAGAGTCGAGATAAGGATACAAGTAAAAGTCGAGACAAAAACTGAGTATAAATAACCAGGAATCTTAGATATTTTTTAATATTAACTCGCTTGACTAGTTCGTATTGACTCTGAATCAGCATTGCTTTGAACCTTGTCTACCACACTTTAATAAGCTTTATTCAGCTTTGTTGATTTATGAGTTATGCATATTATATGCCAAGGTTGATAGATCACTCTTGCTTAATCTAAATCTTGCAGATCAGCTCATTTATAGAGCTTGCCTGTTCTATCATCTCACTTAAGCTTTCATTATTTGGAAAGATGTGACTTAGCAGTATGATGAAAACTCGTTATACTGTAGAATTATCTACATTAATGTTGATAGTAAGCGAATTGTTGTAGATTATTCTACACTACGACGTACTCTACTTAACCTACATAATCTGAAAATGATTGAAGAAAAATGATGTCGGATCACAAGCCAATGAGTATGAGCTATCGTTTTTATGAGGGTTTTTCTCAGTCGCAAAAATGGTTAACAGTTGCCTCAGTACTCTTACTATTTTTGATTACCTTAGCGCATTACAGTACCAATACCCATGATGAGATTCTGCATCATACCTATCGGCGTTTATACTATTTACCTGTTGTCTTAGCAGCCTTTGCTTTTGGGTGGCGTGGGGGAAGTTTGATGGCGACTTGTGCAAGCTTAGCTTATATGCCTCATGCCTTTTTTATGCATCATCATCAAGATCCGGCTCCAACCAATGATAAGATTTTTGAAATGATTCTTTATGTATTGGTGGGCTTGTTGACCGGTTGGTTAGTTGATCGGGAACAGGCTTCGCAAAAAGCGTTGCGAAAGGCTCTATATGATCGTACTCAAATGGAAGAAGCGCTGATTCGAGCTGGTAAATTGAGCGCCTTAGGACACTTATTGGCCGGTGTTGCCCATGAATTGCGCAATCCACTTGCTTCCATTATGGGCGCTGCCGAGGGTTTAGAAAGAGGTTTACAGCAGCAAACAATCAACTATGAGCGCGCACAGAAACTTTTGAGTTTGCAACAAAGAGAATTAAAGCGTTTGGAAACATCTGTTTCTCATTTTTTGGCCTTTGCCAAGCTAAGAACGCCACAAATTAATGAGCTAAATCTTGGAGAGTTAGTAAAAGAGATTATCGAATTGGCCCAACATCAAGAACAAAAGGGTCAATTTGTGGTAAGCTCTGAGTTAAAAACGCAAAAACTATGGGCAGATAAGGATCATTTACAACAAGTTTTATTAAATCTAACATTAAATGAGATGCATGCGAGTAAAGCTGATGAGCCTTTTGAAATTACCTATCTTTTCAAAGAAACCATCCATCTTGATCAAGCTTATCTTTGCATTGGCGTATCAGATAAAGGAGTCGGCATTACAGATGAGCAAAAGGAGAGGATATATGAGCCTTTTTATAGCACCAAACACGCTGGAACGGGCTTAGGCTTAAGTATTTCAAGTCGTATTGTTGAGGCTCATCAAGGATATATCGAATTGAGCCAAGAGCATGCACAAACCTGTTTTTGGGTGTGTATGCCTAAATTAGAGTCTAGTGATGGGGTTATGAAGTGAATGACTCAAAAACAACGATCTTAAATTAGGTCTTTTTGATGAAACATGGATGAGGAAAAGTGGAAAAGGAAACTAGATGAGGAAATCATGACGCAACGTATTTTATTTGTGGAAGATGACGAAAGTTTAAGAGAAGTCATCTCACTTAATCTTGAGGACCTAGGATATGTGGTTGACCAAGCAAGTAGTGGCTTTGAGGCACTTACTTTGTTTAAAACAGCCTTAAATAACGAGCAAAGCTATGTCACAGTGATTTCAGATATAAAAATGCCAGAGATGAATGGCCTAGATTTACTCGTTAAACTCAAACAATTAGAAGCAACAGTTCCGGTCATTATTTTAACGGCTTTTGGAGGGATCGAGCAAACGCTTGAAGCGATGCGTAAGGGAGCCTTTCACTATGTTGAAAAACCGGTGAATCTTAAGGCCTTGTCGGTTGAAATTAATCGAGCGATTAATCACTATCAAAGCTTGGTAGATCAAACTAAAACAACAGTGGTCGATAATGATAAAAAGGAATATAAATCAAGTAGTAGTCATCGTTTAATTGCTTCATCACCGGCCATGAATAAGGTATTGAAAGTCGTTGACAAGGTCGCTAATTCTGATGCGCCTATCATGATCTTAGGTGAGTCAGGCGTAGGTAAGGAGCTCATCGCTCAGGCCTTGCATCAGCGTTCTAATCGGGCTCAAGGACCGTGGGTGACTGTTAACTGTGCCGCTATTCCAAGCGAGCTTTTAGAATCGGTTTTATTTGGCTATGAAAAGGGTGCCTTTACTGGTGCGCAAAAAAGGCAGGATGGTAAGTTTACCTTGGCAGATAAAGGAACTCTTTTCTTGGATGAAATTGCCGAAATGTCTCCAGCCTTACAGTCAAAGTTACTACGAGTATTACAAGATGGTCTAGTAGAAAGAGTGGGCGCAATTCAACCCGAGCAAGTCGACGTGCGAATTGTAACTGCAACGCATCAAAACTTAATCAAGGCCATGGATCAAGGTTCATTTCGTCGAGATCTCTACTATCGGCTACATGTAGTCCCTATCCATGTGCCCCCTTTAAGAGAACGGAGTAATGATATTCCCGTATTATTTAGGCATTTTGTTAGAGAATTTGTACCACAAACCCAACTACAGATCACTTCCGAGGTTGATCAAGCCTGCTTAAACTACTCATGGCCAGGTAATATTCGTGAGCTTCGTAATCTAGTTGAGCGTTTAATCTTATTGAGAGATCATGATCGACTTGAGCTTAGTGACTTACCTTTAGAGCTACAGAATGAGCTAAAGGACAAGGGACACACTTCTAGCTTAATTCATGAGCAAAGGAGTGAACAAGTACCATGTCTCTTGGAGGAAACTGATGATTCAACAGTAAAAGTAAGGGTTGGCTCCCTTAGTTTTTCATTACCTAAGTCGGGTTTGGATCTAAAGGCGCTTGAAAAAGAGATCCTTTTACAAGCATTAGCGCTTAATCAGGGTAATCAATCGGCAACTGCTCGTTATCTAAGTATCCCCAGACATGCGCTTTTGTATCGTCTAGAAAAATTTCAAGAAGATAAATCCCAAGAGGATGAGTCTTCATAATTAAGTTCAGTTAGTGAATTATACATCATACATCAGACATACAATGAGTATTAAAAACTTGGCACAGAGCTTGCTCTTTTTTAAGTGATCTTTAACTCATGATTTCTCACTTAATAAAGAAAGAAACATCCATATGAAATCTCTTATCACTTTATGCTTATTTGTTGGTTTGTGTTGTGTTGCTTGTAAATCTAATGAGTCCGCAGATGCTACAAAAAATACTCCAAAATCGGCAATTGTTACCGCTGATCAGACCACTACTGATCAGACCCATAATGGTCATGTTCATACTCAAGCAAAGCAAGACAAAGTTAAGGCCAAACAAGGACTACAGCTCACCCCGGAAGGTCAAAAGTTTGAGCCTCCAATCAAAGCTGAAGCCTTACCGATAGGTGCATACTACTGTGATATGGGCACTGTGCATTATGCCAGAAGTGAAAAAGGCGATAACAGCTGCCCAATTTGCCAAATGAAACTAAGTCAAAAAAAGTAAGTTTGCACCATATAATAGCACTACATAACATTTAACCACTGAAAGACGAGTTCATGGACTTTTTGAAATGTCTATTTAAGCTTTACTTTTCATGGACGAAAAAAGGGGCCGATCATTCTTTACTTGGACTCTTTGTGAGAGCGGGAATATTAATATTCTTTTGCCTTATAGCCTTGCTAACTCCCATTTATGAAGGTGAATATGCAGTCTACAAAGCCATCTTATTTATCATAGGCAGTATCAGCCTGATTCTCACTCCTTACTTACAAGGCACAGACCATTATCCCGCTACGGGCTTTTATGGTGCAGATGAGAACAGCAGTGGCCCTTTCATTAATGCCGAAACTCCAGGCTGTAT
>CAKZRU010000152.1 GCA_937146725.1 uncultured Myxococcales bacterium | reverse complement strand
GAATTTGCTCCTGTAGAAGTGACAAGAACAATAGTCTCTCCCATAGTCACCATGACGCTATTGGTCAGCTTGGCGAGCTTTCCTGTCTCAATCTTAATCTCCGAAGCGCCGAAACGGCCTTTCATGTTAATTACACCCATACTGGGTCACTCCTTAATGCTCAGCAAACTCACGCTGAATGAGACACCATTGTCTCGATAAATGATTTAGTCACGTGGTTCACTGTGCTGGTGGGCGAATGGCGCTCCACCAATATTTGTTTAAATTTATGTAATCATTAAATTGACAGCTTACCATGCTCAGATCTAGTGCTAAGGTCAAGATAAAGAATACTGATCATGTGATTTATTCTGCGTGAGTGCATGTGTATTGCTTTAGGCAAGGCCTTATTTGCCTTACCTAAGGCTTACATGAAAGCACCAAGCTTTTATCAGCTCTAAGCGACCTGACTGTTTTTTACAGATAGAACGCTTAGAGTTGATCTATTAATACTTAATTCTTTAATGTTTTTAACTTTAACTTTTGAGACACTGCAACATAGCGGGCATAATCTTTTTTGCTCAAATATTTCAAAAGATTACGACGTTGACCTACCAATTTCTTTAATCCACGGGTTGATGCGTAGTCATGTTTATTGTTTTTTAGGTGATCTGTAATAGAGGAAATGCGATATGTAAGTAGCGCAATTTGCACTTCAGCAGACCCTGTATCTGCGTCACCGCGTTTGAATTCGGCAATGATTTCAGCTTTAACATCTTGATCGAGTGGCATAATATACTCCTTAGTATTTAAGTATATGAAACGGCACTAACGAAGCCATCGTTTCGTTAGGCTTGAAAAAAGTATGGGAATCTTTAGCCAAGTCCTTTGACTAGGTCAAGACTTTTAATGAGCTTGAGTTACATCAAGAGTTTTTGAAGAATGTTAATGAGCAATCAACTGAGAGATTTCTTCATAGACATCAGCCAACTGTTGATGCTCTTCATTGCTCAACCAATTGCGAGCGGTGAAGATTTGAAAATAAAGCAACTCACACAGTGCTTGGCCTAAGAAATCTTGACTGTCCTGGTCTTCTTGTTCCCATTGCGCCAAGATCTGATTTTGATCAAGACGACCCTTGTCATCAAAGCTAATATCTTGAAACAAATGGGCATGTTGATAGAAGCTTCTAAAGACATCTAAACCTAAGTTTAATGCTTGCTCACTACCACTTTTTTTGGCGAATTGATCAATCATACTAAAGGTACGATTAAAAAGCATAATCAGTTCGCTATCGGACAGCTTTTGCTCATGGAACTGTTGCTTATCTGCGAGTTTTAAGTAGCCTTGATTGATCAGCTTAAATACCCGCTGATAAATGTTAAACTCGCCGACTTTAAAGTGATCAATTAACTGCTGTAAGTTACAAAAGCTTTGTTGAATATAGCTTAAAAGCGCTTGTAGTTCTTCGTCTAGCTCATCGCTGGTTTTAACAAATTCGATGACCACCTGAGGAGAAGTAAGGACAGTCTTGTAACGCTTCATCTCATCGGCACGACGAACACCCTCGAGTAATAATTGCTGCGCATTCAGTTTTAGTGGGCTGGGATTTTCATCAAGGTGAGAGACTGTAAAATAGAATTCACCGCGGTCCATCATTAGCGTCGCAAAGGCGATCTCCTCAACTTGTTTACGAAAATATAAATAGAGCTGGCTTTGCTCAAGTAAGCCCTGTTTGATTAAGTAGTTGCCCAATGGCTGTTTGGTTTGTACACAGGCTTCTTCGGCTGCTTCGATGACTTCTCGATCTAAAGCACCGAATTTATAGAGAATCTCTGACAATCTGTCATCTAAATGGTTTGATCGAGCCGCTGTTAACTCACCCGCATCTAAGAACAAGGATCGTCTGACTTCACCCTGGACAAAATTCAGTGATCCTTTCAGCTTGGCACTAATCACAAAATTTAGGATCTCGATCGTAGAGCCAATGCCACCTATATCACCTTGAAAAATGGAGGGCTCACGCAGCTCAGCATTTCTTGGGATACTTGGCACTCGACTCAAACTAATTTGATTTTGGGAACTAGAATTCAAGCTATAATAACCAGCTTGATGACTGAGTGAGCGTTGTAAAGAGTCCCCAAATACAAAAGCCTTTCCAGTTCGATCTATCTTAATGAAACCTTGGTTGTTCATGCCGTCCTCTTTATCTTTGAGCTGCATTGTCGAGTGCGAGTAAAATAATATTTAGGTGATAAGATATACCTGATCGATGATCAAGCCTAACCTTTACCAAAGAAGCGACTCAACTTTTTTGGTTTAGTGGTTGTGGTTTTGGGCTTAGTTTGCTCAAGACGTTGTAAGTGCCTTTTTTGAGAAGAGGCTTCAGCGAAGTGAGGATTGATTTCAAGTGCCTTGTCCACGGCCTTGAGAGCCCTGCTGTACTCCTCACAGTAAGAATATAGAACACTTAGGTACAGGAAAGGCTCCTCCCGACTCTCATAGCTGTTAGTCAAGACCTCTAGACGATCAATAAAGGGGCGTATAGCCGCATTACTCGCACCTTTAGCCTTAGCATTGAGCCCTGCAATATAGATTTTTACCGATTCACCTAAAGGGTCGTCTGAGTTAATCTCTAAAGCATCATTAACACGTTGTTCGGCTAAATCAACCTTACCCATTTTTACAAAGTTGATCGCTTCTCTCACCAATTGTTCGGCCTGCAATAGTTGACCAAGATCCCTCTTACCACTAGCAACCGATTCACCATCACTATCATTTGCAAGCTTAAGTTCGAGATCATATTCTTGGCGTTGCGTATCATCAATCAACACTTGATAGGCCTTGTTGAACTCAATAAAGAGTTGCTTCATGGCCTCGAGAGTGTCATCCGAAAAATCAAATCTAAGAAATCTGTCGATATGGAGTTCACCGGCAAGCTTTTTAAAAACCTGTCGAATCTCATCAGTGCTTGCCTGTGTTTCAACACCCAAAAGTTCATAGTGATTAAGGTCCGCTCGGCGCTCATATAACTCTAAGAATTGATCAACTTTAGCTTGAATCTTAGGTGGAGCAGGCTTTTTGGCTTTGACTCGCTGATTAGACTGAGGTCGTCGCGGTGGCAAAGGCGCTTGTACAGGAGCGACCGGTGCGGAAACCGGTGGAGCGACCGGTGCGGAAACCGGTGGAGCGACCGGTGCTGAAACAGGTGGGGCGACCGGTGCTTGTACCGGTGTCGGTGTATTCACAGTTTTTTTACCAATACTAAAACTACGCCAATTCTCTGGCGGCTTCATCACTCGGCGATCTTTTACGGTCTGAGTATTTGCTTGTGCAGCTTGTGCAGGTTGAGCATGGGATTGAACCTGTGAAGCAGAACTCACTCGAGCCCGCTCATCAATAAAACTAGCTGGTGGCGTAACATTGTGGCTTGGCTTAGCTTTTAAAGGCTGAGACGGACTTGGTGGAGGAGTGATAGGCTTTTGGATCGTTTTAGGCGTTTGAACTGCTTGTGGAGCCTTAACACTTGGCTTTTGATGAGCTTGAATGACCGGCTCTGTGGGTAAGGTGATTTGTTGCTGTGTTGTTTGCTCTGTCGGTTGCTGTGCTTTGAAGAAACCGCTTAAAAGTAAACCGGCGACGGCTTCCTTAAGCTTTGGCGGATTCTGCTCATTAGAAAAGTCAAAAGCATCTAGCTGACTACCCTTTTTGAACGCCTGCACACAAGCCGGCCCCAATAAATCAGTAAGCGCTTCAGATTCGTCTTGGTTGAGCTCTGGTAAGATCAGCCTTTGATTGGAAGCGGTTTGCCAAAGAGCAGCAAGCTCAGGACCACTGATAAGAAACTGACCTGCCATAATTAACAAAGTCAAAGGCTCTACTTGGACATTAAACCTTGGAGCTTGGCTTTCAGCAAGCCAACCGAATTCACCATCTCTCCAAGACAATGAACGCCATACTGTTTCGGCTATATGGTCAGCTAGAGTCTGATTAAGCCTGGCTTCTGAAACAATACCTAAATCCAATAAAACTTGTTCAGGCAATTGGTCCGTTTCATGTGACTTACGTTCCAAATTTATGGCTTCTACCGTCGAACAAATACCTTCACGGACTAAACGCGGAAATAGTCCTTCAGATGCTAGCGTTGAAAAAGCACGACTGGGGCAGCCATCAAGAAGGTAAACTTTTCTGGACCCAGAGCTGTGGTTTAAATGTAACCAACCACTAGCTTTTTGGTCGTAAAGAGCCTTGTAGAGCTTAAAGAGCTTATGAGCTTTAATCGTCCCGCGTTGCATATGTTACCTAGCTTTAATGAATCTAAAATCCTTAAAGCTAAGAAAACTAGAAAGCTGATCAAAAGTCAAAGTCAATAAAGCTTAGGCCAAAGTATTTGACATCTGGTTTCTGACAGACCTACGGGCTCTTGAAAGATTTTGACTGAATGCATTAATAGCTTGTCTTATTTTAGCTTGCGATTGAATGCCTTTTTTCTCAAGTAGATAACTAAATCTATCTTTACCATTACCAAACTTTGACATTAAGTCGAGAATCTCTTCGATAGAGCTATCTTCTGTATGAATTAACTTAGCCAATTCGTAACGATTATATAAATCAGAGTCTAAATGCTCACAGATTAGTACAAGTTCATCCCAGTGATTCATAATAAAAATTGATCTTCGCAACTTTGGTAAATTACTTAAAGCAAATATTAATTTTTCACTAATATCAGATACTGTAGAAGCTCTCTCATACAGAAATGAAATATCAGTATTAATCTCTACATCATCATTTAATGATAAATAGCTTAATTTATCAGCATTAATTTGATCGTTAAGGTCATCATTAGAAGCTTCAAAACAAACCAATGATACTTCATGCTTTGTATGGCGGGTATATTTGACAAGATAATCGATTGCTCGGCTGCGAGCGACCATTTGTAAGTAACTTTGATTATAAGCACTTGAAATATATTTCATTCCTTGATCTGTGCAGAAATATTCAATCACTTGATTTGTAGTATCTTGCTTCAATTGGGCATGAGCCGAATAATTATTAATAAATGGGTGATTTTTTAAATAAGTATGTACTTGATATTCGACAAGTCTAATAAATCTATCAAAACTTAGATCAAAGGGGAGAAGTGCCAGAGCTTTTTCGAGCTTACTTAATCTTGATTCGGCTCTTTTGCGACGATTTTGACGAGATTGGGATTGACGAGCTTGAGCTTTAAGGCTTGATGGAAAAGTCGAAGTCATCAGGTTGAACCTTTCTTTTCTTTGTGGCCATAAATCTGCTGACCACTAAAAATAGTTATCCCTAAACTGGATTATAAAAAGCTGAAGAAAATTAAGAAAAAGCTAAGGAAAGAGAATAGAAGTCTCTAGAAATGAATAAATGCCAATTTAGATCAACTGACTAATCAGCCGAAAGCTTAATCTCTTCAAAGCTGTCATTGCTTCCAGTTTTGTCATTGAGGATAAAATGTAAATGTCTCTGTCTCTGTTATCTATCTTTAACTTTACTGTTTTGGCCTTGGATTTTGTGTCGTTGAGCATCTTTTGCTTCCTGTAAACCACTCAAGCGCCTTTCAATAAAAAAAGATTTGACTTAAATACACTACGGAACATCCTTTAAAAAAGGAAGCTTTTTTATGTATCTTTTTGTAAGCAACGCCCAACCAATACATAAGTACTTAATTTTATTAACAAATACACAGAGAGCCATATCGGGAATCCTAAATTAAATTTAAACTTCTTATTTATTGCTTTCTCGTATTGCTTTCTCGATCACTTGAACCTACACATTATGAGACTTATAAAATTCCTTAGCGAGACGGAGATAAAGACCAAGATGCGATCCCTAAGCCAAAACAATCAGCTTGCCGCCGCTTTCAGTCTGATTATCTTTATGCTTGCTCTTTCTTTTCCTCAGGAAAAAGATCAAAAATCTAAAGGACAAGATCCCAATGACCAACTTTCTCTTTCGGCTATTAGAGAGTGGGCTTTACAGCAAAACTTATGGCCGGATGTAGATGAAGATTTGGTTGCCGTCCGGCAAGTCTATTATACTGAAGAACAAAGTCTTAAGTTTTCTGCATTTCTGTTAGTGCCATGTAGTGAAATTTGTCCTCATGATAGCAAAAGCTGCGCTAGGCTTTGCCAGAATCATCTTATCCAACGATGGGATGCTGATGGCATATCCTCCAAGGCTCGACTTATGTTTGAAGCATTCGATACTAAAGAACAGGTCTCTCTTGGTCGCTTAATTCTTCAGGATATTGCACCCATTAAACTCAGGTATTTTAGTCGTAAGCATGGATTGATTGCCTTAATTCAGACCAAGTCTGAGCAGGATCGTATTTTACATTTGATAAAGCTAGGAAATGAAAATGAAAACAAATCATTAAAGTATTACGATATGCTTCAGCTGGGGCTGTTTCACGGGGAAGAAGCACCTTTAGAAGGCTCAGTTACATTTAAAACTGCTAATAGTGGTCAACTTGAGATGCTTGCACCACTTGAAAGCCTTACTAAGCTCAGGCCCGCATTTTACTTGCCTGTGCCTTACATATTAAAACCACATGGCATTAGACTCGCTCCTCCAGAAAACATTGAGCTTCAAACACCAAAAGCAAATGAATTGAGGAATTTTCTTCTTTCACTGCGTGGTACAGATGCACAAGCCATGCACCCTGACAAAATAAAAGCTAGCCTCTCTTTTGTCTTGCTGCTGTGTTTTACCAAAAAATGTGAAACCGGAGAAGACCTACTCAAGTTCGCGTATCCACAAAATGAATTAGTCTTGAACTGGTGGAAGCAACTAAGAGCCTATGTTGATCAGGTAGGTGAAACTCAAAATCAATCTGTTAAGCCTAGTCCGAGTCAGTATTCTATCTTAGACCAATAAAACAGATTTACTCTTTTTTGAGTCAACTTGATCGATCTTTGTTGAAATAAAATAGTCAATGTTTATGAGCTGCATCGTTATGACTATGGGTCATTTGCTTAAACATATGCTTATGACCTAATTAAAACGATTATAAATGCTCTCAAACTAAAGGAGATACAGATGAAAAGATCGGGAGCCGGAGTATTAATTTGGCAGTATATCTTGGATCCGAATACCCAACAAAAGCGCTTAGCCGTTTTATTATTTGCCGATAAACGATCCGGAAAGCTAATGGACCCCGGCGGTCGTGAAAGCTTTAAACATCAAGGCTCAAGAGCAATAACTGCTTCTCAAGAGTTATTTGAAGAAAGCTCAAAACTCATACAAATACCATCAACTCATATCAAAACGCTACCTACTGTAAAGCTTCGTAGCTACAAGGTTTATTCGATCTGCTTTGACCATCCGGAACTTTGTCACAATCTGTTTAAGCATAACCAAAGCTTACTGAAGCAGAAAGATCATAAAAAACACTCTGTATACTTGGAAGCAAGAAGCTTTACGTATGTTTTTGTTCAACAGCTTTTAAAAGATGGGCTAAGGCATCACAAACATGATATGGAAACAATTGACTATCAAGGCCATCAAGTTACGATCAAGTCTCGCACTCGAGGTGCCCTCCAACGCATTCTCATTAAAGGCCAGATCGATTTGAGTTCTTTAATCATAAATCCAATTAAGCTACGACTTGATTATGATCAGCAAGCACAAAGTTATGCGACTTATTGTTTGGATCATATAAGCGAGTCTGACTTAAGCAAGTAACCAGGTAAAATATATGCCTGTGGTTGTCGCGGTCCGCGTGGTCTCAAATTTGTTGGCCACAAGCGGAGCAAGGTTATGTTGATCTAGCCTTCTCTGGAGCTTATTTAGGTTCAAACTAACGACGATCATACTAATGCCAAATTGCGATGAAAGATCTTTACTAGAGACCTTTTGTTCGCTCTTGATAATGGTCAATAGCTTGCTCATCAATTCATCTTTATCAAGTGCTTGTATATGAGTAATATACTCTGCTGGTAATTCACTAAACAGTGCTTGTTGGAGCTCAGAGTATTGACTTAAATCAATTTGGCTTTGCTCTTCAGCTAACCCTTGAGGTTGAGTGACAGAAGGTTGAGTAACTTGTACTGGTGCAACTGATACAGAATCTTCTGACTTGGCTTCTTCTGACTTGGCTTTTTCTGACTTGGCTTCAAGTTGAAAAGCCGGTGCATTGCTCAACGGTGTTTTTCCGGACTCAGAATCAGACTCAAACAATCCAAAGTTTAGTTTATCCATAGCATCTGCAGCTAAAGTCTGCAAAGAAGCCTGAGCATCAAGCTCACTATATGACTTATCCGCCAATTCATCCCAGTTTAGGTCTTCAGCAAAGAATAAAGCGAGTTTAACTTTTAGACCTTGCTTTACAGAGCGAAAGCGTCCCTCGCTTGTTGAATAAAGACGATCCCGAGAGTCACGTGTCCAATAGCAAGTATCACTTGCTAATTCGTTCGCTGCATATAAGGCCTGCAACTCAGAAACTTGCGGCAGTCTCAAGCGGAAAGGAGCAATCATTCTAGTTACTTGATCCCGGTATAGAGGAATCGCTTTATTAGAGAGATAAGCCA
>CAKZRU010000151.1 GCA_937146725.1 uncultured Myxococcales bacterium | reverse complement strand
CCCACCTATGACCTGGTATTGTCTTTGCTATAAAGAGAAAATTAGGGGAGTGCCACAAAAAAGTACAGCGTGTCGTAGATCATATTCTGACTGTGATAAACTTGAACGCAAAATTGAACGTGGAACAAGGATTTTGGTGAAAGGCTCACAGACGAGCTGTATGCCTATTGTCGGATCACACCCCTCTGATGGCAGCAACCAAGATAGAACTCTTTGGCAAGAATCCAAACGTGCGGCTTCATGGTGGTCACCAAATGGATGCCTAATCCATTAATCTAATGTCAAATTACGACAATACTAGATGGAATGATACTTATGAATCTTTCAATATAATATCTGATTAGTTTGAAAAGAATTACAAATGAAATATCAAAAAGAAATTATTATCGCATATATATCGATTGTGGCAATATTTGTTATTTATATAAATGTAATGCCGGCTTTTAGCGGGCCACAAGAGGACATCGATCAGTCAAACAGAAGCAATGCATCACGCAGTCAGGTTGATAGGCATACCCCACACAGTAGTGATCCAATGGATTTAGAAAACTTTTGTAAACAGCATAAAGACGATGGTGAGTTTGCTGTTAAACGTCTGCTTGCTAGAGTAAAGAATAAGAGATTAAAGAATGTAAGCTTTAAGGTCAGTACAGTTGGCAAACCAAATATGTTCAGCGCATGTAAGAAATCGGAAGGTTGTGTTGGTCAAATCAATGGTTATCTTATGAATCGCCATAGAATGGTATGTCAAGTCAACATAAATTATATGTCAATGTCTGAGGATCTCTATCAAACGAAGATGGATAGAGTAAATAATCTAAATGATTGCGAGATTTATGACTTAGGCTATTACATGGATACATTTGCTGTCTATTGTAAAAAGTAAACTATAAAAACTATAAACCTAAACAGACCCCAAACGATCAAACAAACCAACTATGAACCAGTCTTATATAAAGGCTCGAATCTCACGAATCGGCTTCAAAAAGCCAAAGCCTTGAATACAGCGAGATACCACATGATGAGTGGCCCAGGATTTTGATTGATAGCGTAAATGGGCGGGCATATATACTCCTTAATTGAGTTAAGAAAAGGGGCATATACCTCTCGCCAGAATTTGGATTTTGTTGCGTGATTTATTTAAAAAGTTTGGAAATGCTTAAGATTTATGGTGATTCTTGCGTTAAATACTTTGCTGCTTCTGTAGTAGCGTTAAATACTTTGCTGCTTCTGTAGTAGCTTCTGTAGTAGTAGTAAAAATAGCTTCTGTAAAAATAGGGCATCATGATACATACACTTCCTCAAGAGATCATCGCTCAATGGACGATCAGCGGTCCAAATTCAGAGGGCCATACGTTCATCTGCTATGCCGAAGAAACGCTTTGGATGTGTGGATATGGAGCGCTGGGATTAACGTGTCACCGCATCGATATTCAGATCTATGTTGAGAGCAGTACCTATCATCATCGAGGTCGAGCAAAGGTGCTGAAATGGCTTAAAGCAGAAGGACTTATCTCCACTTAGAAATGAACCTAACCATTGAGTGATTACTTGCCAACTCAAAAGATGAATCACAGCAAACCCAAGTTTAATCCTCGAGTTTAATTCTCAAGTTTAATCCTCGAGTTCGGCTAGAGACTTCACAAACTCGTAGTCTTTTTGCATTTGTCTAGCGATGACCACTTTTTGGATTTCGCTAGCGCCCTCATAAATTCTTAGCGCACGAACTTCTCGGTAAAGTCTTTCGGGAACACTGCCTTTTTTCACGCCAATGCCGCCGTGGATTTGTACACAGTGGTCAATGATTTTTGAAGCGGCTTCTGTGGCATACAGTTTGGCCATTGCGACTTCTTTGGCCGCATTATTGCCAAGAACATCACGCATATCTCTTAAGTAGGCGGCGCGATAAACCAAAAGTCTAGCGGCATCGAGTTCGGTGGCGGAGTCGGCGAGCATGGCTGCAATTTGCTGTTGTTCAAACAGAGGTCCACCAAACTGCTGGCGTTCCATGGCGTGCTTAGTGGCCTCGTCAAGCGCTCGTCTTGCCATGCCTAAAGCAGCACCGGCGACCGAAAGTCTAAAGGTATTTAGGGTTTGCATGGCAATCTTAAAGCCGTCCCCTTCTTCACCTAGGCGACGAGTGGCCGGAATACGAGTTTTGCGTAAGGTGATGGTGCCAATCGGATGGGGAGCCATAACCTCAAAGGGGTCAATTTTAATGCCATTATCACCGGGCTCTACAATAAAGGCGGTAATGCCACGGCTTTTCTTTTTGGGATTGGTACTCGCAAAAACAATATATTGTGAGGCAACACCAGCATTGCTGATAAAGGTCTTTTGTCCCGATAAAAGATAATCGCCATTCTTATCTTTTTTGGCCTTCATCTTTAGGCTACCCACATCACTGCCCGCCTTAGGCTCGGTTAAGGCAAAAGCACCGATGCGCTCACCGGAGATAAAGCCGGGTAAGTAGCGAGACTTTTGGTCTTCTGTACCCGCCATTGAAATCGGGTAGCTTCCCAGTCCTTGCATGGCAAAGGCGCAGTCTAATAAGCCATCTAAATAGCCCAAGCATTCTCTCGCCAAGGTGATCGCTCGTGCATCAATATCCACCGGATTATTGACCGCTCGCCCCATGTAGCGCTCTGGAATGCATAAGTTGGTGATCTGCTGAGCCGAGAGTTGACTGACGGCATCACGAGTGGCGAGCCAATCATCCGAGTAATCACGAGGTGACCATTGTTCAGCAAAGGAAAGTAAGTCATTGGTAATGCCGTCATGATGATCGGCAAAGAACATAGCGAGATCGGTCGTTGAGAGAAAGGGCTGACTCATTGGGGACTTCCTTCAAATTTAGGGGCGCGTTTTTCATTCCACGCATCGTGGGCTTCTCTGAAATCAGGATGTTGCATGCAAATCGCTTGGGCTTGAGCTTCGGCTTCAATAGCCTGCGCCAAAGTCATCTGAGCTTCGGCTTCTAGCATTTGCTTGGTCATGCTATGAGCGAAAGCCGGCCCTTGAGCAAGCTTTTTAGCAAAATTAAGTGCCTCTTCTAAGCATTCTGTACCGCAGATCTTATTGACTAAGCCAATTTCTAAGGCCTTGTTTGCATTGATAATATCACCGCTAAAAAGCAGTTCTGAAGCATGACCTAGACCAACGACTTTGGGTAAAAGATAGGTTGCACCCATATCGGCACCACATAAGCCAACTTGAGGAAAGATAAAACCAAAACGTGCTTTATCATTGGCATATCGTAGGTCACAGGCTAAGGCAATCACTGCACCAGCACCTACGGCTACCCCATTGACGGCAGCAATGACTGGTTTACGCACTTGCCGTATATTTTGAATCAAGGCACCGGTGACTCTAGTAAAGGCAAGCAAGCCACTCATATCCCTAGAAAATAGCTCGCCGATAATATCTTCAACATCACCACCCGAGCAAAAGGCCTTGCCTTCACCACTGATGACAAGCGCTCGAACTTCGGGATGGGATTGTAGGGCAACAAAGAAATCGCTGAGCTCTTGATAAATATCAAAGGTTAAAGCGTTATAACGTTGAGGACGATTAAGAGTAATGAGACCAACGCCTTCATTTAGTTCAAACTTGAAGCCGGTGGGATTTAATAGAGATGCTTGAGTCATAAATAAACCTAATTTCGTAAATCAGCGAATCAATAAGCTATAAATTAGCGGGGTGATGTATTTGGTGTTGTTAAGCCAAGAGTAGACTAGTTAAAGAGTAGAATACTACAAGACAGCTCGGGCTTGAATTTCAACTAAAGCGCGTTCTTCCACCAGTCCGGCGACCCCGATCAAAGCCATCGCTGGATAATGACGTCCTAAGCGCTTCTTCCAAATGGGACCAAGCTCGCGGTAGCGTTCACGATAACCTTGCAAGTCCGTTACAAAAACGGTCATCTCGGTGAGCTGCTCAACTTGGCCCCCTGCTGCTTTTAGAACCGCCAAAACATTATCAAGCGCCAAAGCAAACTGTTCGATTAAGTCGTCTGAGTGAAACTCTTGCTGGGTATCCCAACCGATTTGTCCGGCAATAAATAGCTGACGGCCTTCGCCAAGCATACCGGCACTATATCCTTTGGTCGCTTTCCACCCCTCTGGATGAATCACTTTTGGCATTTGAGCACTCATATTCTCTCACTTTATCTTTGGTGATCTATTTTAGAAATCCTAAGATAGAAGACGAAAGAGAGACTCGCAAGTAGATCATCAAAATGATGTCTAAAATAACCTTCTAAGCTTTATTGCTAGTGAGTTATTTCTTTTTAGTGCTACGCCTTTTACTTTTAGCTTTGCGCTTTTTAGAGCTTTTAGCTTTGCGTTTAGTTTTACGCTTAGTTTTACGCTTTTTGGAGCTTTTAGCTTTGCGCTTAGTTTTACGCTTTTTGGAGCTTTTAGCCTTGCGCTTAGTTTTACGCTTTTTGGAGCTTTTAGCTTTAGTCTTTTTGGGTGGGCTATCTTCGGGTACCTTGGTGCGTTGGCTCACGTAAGGCCAAAGGAACTGACCCTTAGCCACTCCATATAAGGTTCTAAAGGTCACCCAAGAGGCGACTACTCTTTTATTGTACCAACGAGCTTCTTCATAAGGAATGGTTTCCACAAAGAGATCTAATGGAAGATGACCACGGTCTTTAATCCAGCTTTTAAGCGCACCACCACCAGCGTTATAACCAGAGGGTACTAAGGCCCAAGCACAGTTCACGTTACGCTTAACCCAAGCTAAATAGCGAGCCCCCAAAGGGATATTAACCTTGGGAATACCCAAGCGATCAACAGTGATCTCTGGTTCACTTTTTTCTCGCATCATCTTGGCGGTGGGTAAGATGAGTTGGAGTAGGCCAACTGCACTTGCTGAAGAACGGATTCTTTCGGCATATCCTGATTCTTCACGCATGACCCCCCAAATGAATTGAGCTTCTACACTTTCATCCTTGGCGGCCTGTAAAACTTCGGTTTGGAAAGGCGCGGGATAAGCAATACTCCAATGTTTTAAGTGATAACCACTAGGAGGGAAATGCCTATATTCTATAAGCTTACGCCTAGGGATATCATGGCTCCAATGGTACTGCTGATAACCATCAAGAGCCCAAGCGCTGAGCCATTGTAAATCTGGACGATCTGTATAACTCGCCAATTCTCTAAAGGCGCGTCTACCACGCTTCATCAAGCCCAAACGCATCCACAGCAAAGCGCGTTTCATCAATGCCCAATGTGGGTCATCCGACCTAAAGCGCCAATCCCAACGATGTTGCTCTCCACCGGGTAGACCTAGGCCATTGGGTGTCCAATTGATACTTGCTTTAACTGCCTTTTGGGCATCCTTTTTATTAAACTCATAAAGTCGACTGTAAGCCATAAGTGCATGCCAACTGACGGGCGCATTACTCAGCACTAATTTATAAAGTTGCGTGGCTTTAGTTTTTTCACCCATCAGCGCCTTCACTCGAGCCTGCCAATATAAATTACGGCCGGCATCATGAAAGCGAAAGCCACTTGGAGTCAGTTGGGTACTTAAGTTAATAAGTTTTTGGGCCAAGTCGAGTCGGCCAGCTCGGAGCACACCAACTAGGCCAAAGATTAGAGCTTCACTTGATAAATCACCATCAGGGTGACGTTTTACCAAAATCTCTAGCACATCAATAATCGTTTGGAGTTGGGGCGCTTTTTTACCAGAGAGTTTTTTGAGCTGTTTACGTTGGGCCTTGGTCAGAACTTTAAGCTTGAGCAATGCAGAAATAGATTGTTTTTGCCCATAAGTCTGTAAGTAATTTTGACTTGCATGCCTGACTAAGAAAACAGCAGCATCATCGCTAAGTCTATGTTTATATTCACGTAATAGGGTGTTGAAGAAGGCGTTTGATTGGTCATAGTCATCAATAATTGAGGCGGCTCGTCCTGCTACATACAATGCTAAGGGAGTTTGTGGATGACGCTGAGGATGACAGATCTTAATCGCTTCACTTAAAGTACTTAAGGCTTGAGAGCGTTTACGAGATTTGTCATAGCTTCTGCCTTTAACAATCAGAGCACGACATTTTAAGTCATCTGACAATGATTGCTTGAGCAGTTGGTTTACTTTATCGATCACCTTTGAGGTTTGTCCTCGCTTAAGTGCGCTTTCTAGTTTACGTACCTGTTCAGCAAGGCTTCGATCGTACCAAAAAGAAAGGTATTGGGGATCCTTTTTAACCAAAGCTTTGGCCTCGCGACGTGCTTGGCTAGCAACCCATAGCCCATGATAGTCAATATCAATGGTTTTGAGTCGCCTCAGTCCTGATTTGACTTCGCCACGTTCCAAGTCGACCATACCAAGACCCAATAACGAAATCCCTTTTTCAAAGTCATCTTCGCTTTGACCAAGGTGTTCATAGACTTTGCTAGCCTCATCCCATTTTTTGAGAGCTCGCAAAGCCTGTCCTCGACTTCTCAAGGTTTCAAACCATAGAGCTTGATCAACCTTAGATACTTTTGCACCAGCGGCTTCTGCCAAATCAGCTTGTTTAAGTTTGAGATAGGCCTGACCAAGCAAGGCATTAACCTCATCATTTAAAATGGGATGGGCTTCTAAACCTTTAAGTGTATTAATGGTAGATTGCCATTCTTCAGCCTGAGCATGAAACCAAGCTTTTAGAAATTGGAGTGGCGCTTGATCAGTATGTAATAGACGAGCGGCATAACTCCATTCGCCTTTTTTGAGCGCTGTACGTATTTTAGCTTCATGCTTACCCAAGGAGATCGGCGCAAGATCTTGTTCAGTGAGAGCGATCCATTCCGTCGAATCAGTCTGTGCCGAGTTTTGTGCAGAGTCAGTTGAGCGATTGGGATTGGCGAATACACTTTGCAACGTGCCTACACAAAGAAGACAAACTAAAAAGCTAAGCTGTGCAATATGTAAGAAGGACATGGTGCGGTTAATAAATATATTTTGCATTAATTTACTTCATTTACCCCAGAAGTTTGCTTTGAGAGTTGATTGAAACGATTATTCGGAGAATTCTGATCGATCAGCAACCCAAAGACCACCATCATCTCGGCTTTCATCATAGCCCCATTTACCTTCGATATGGGCACCACGCTGTGAAATACGCCAATAGCCCTTGCCCTTAGTGGGCAAAAGGGCCTGTTCAATGTCGCCAGGCTGTACCCAATCAAGCCATACAATATCACCCTCTATTTTCCCAACCAACGTACCATTATCACCATTACGTCTTACACCTTCAAAGGTACCTCTGACGGTATTGCCGGTGTGTCTGAGTTTCATATAGCCAAAGTGTATACAGTCATATCCACCACTTAGATTGAGTCCAACAACAGGAGGACCGGGTTTAATTAGGTTTTTTGGAGGAGCGCTACATCCGATAAAACCACTCACAGAGGCTGTTATGAGTATAAACATAAAACTACATGATTTAAGCCGGTGTGCAAAGTTTGCACTAAAGGTATGACTAAGCAAGGGTAAACTCCTTATAACTGATTGCTGAGTACAAAACTTAAGTTTTTGATAATTATAGTCTAGATTTAAATGATAAAGTAGTGATTGATTAAGTTACTGATGAAGTCGTAGGTGAGTCATTTAGTGAGTTGTTTAGTGAGTTATTTAGTGAGCGTTTCAAGTATCTATCTTGCTTTGCATCAGCAAGTCTATAAAACGATGATTTAATTCGTGACTTCCTCTTTCAATATGAATTTTTCCCTTTACAGAATAAGGCAAGCGATAGAGGTCTCCAAGAAAATCTAGGATTTTATGGGCGGCACTTTCATTAGGTATAAATGGTGGATTAAGCACTTGGCCTTGTTCATCATATACCCGAGTGTTTTCATAACTAACAGCCTTGATGAGTCCTAAAGACCTAAGGTGAGCTTCATCTTTTAAAAAACCAAAAGTTTTGGCAGGGATCACTTGTTCATATAAGTCTTGAAAGCTCGACAAGTAAAATGATTGTGGTGCCAAGGGCGGTAAATCTAGGTGGAGAGTCACTTGTAAAGGGGCTTGTTGAGAGGAGAAATGTTGGGAAGAAGTCGCTGATTCATGATGAGAGTTGGCACTTACTCTTAGGTTTGACTGTAGCCAAGTGAGCGAGCAAGATGGTGGAAGCTGAACCCACTGTCGAGCAATGGTTGAGATACTGGGAGAAATCGCTTGTAAATAAGTCCAAGCACTTCCATCAAGAATGGGAAGCTCATCACCATCGACTTCAATGATCACATCATCAATACCTGTAGCGTAAAGAGCAGCAAAGAGATGTTCAGTCATTTGTTTCTGTCCAACTTGTGGGTGTGCAAGGCATGTAGCATAGGCACTATGTACGACTGACCATTCAGCTAAGGGGTATCCACAAAAGATTGGGCCTAAGTCTTTAGTGTCCTTTGGAAAATAAGGATAAAGAGCGACCTTTGATCTTTGACCTTGATGAACGCCTACACCCGACCAATTAATAGACTCTTGTATGGTATGTCGATAAAGGGAAAGGCGAGCCTGGGCCCAAAGATGCTTTTGTTCAAAAAAACACAACTTTTGACTATTCTTTTGCATGAATATTTTCTATTTCCTCAATCATCAATGGTATACTAAACACCTAAAGTAGCAAAAAGTTGAGAAGATTATGGCCGAGCTCATTATTAGTCTTAAAGGTAGAGAGATTCAAAAGTTTCCTCTGACTCAAAGAGTAGTCAAAATTGGTCGCAGTCAAGCGAGTGATCTAGCTCTCAGTAATGAAAGTGTTTCACGAGATCATGCGCGACTAAGCTTTGTAAACCGAAGTTTTTTCATTGAACAAGTTTCTGAACATAATCTAGTTTTAGTCAATGGAGAGCCCTGTCTTCATCCTTTAGAGGTACAAGATGGAGACCGAATGCAAATGGGTAAGTACACACTGACTCTTTCCAAGCTGACTGGTCCATCCTTAGGATTATTGGATGGGGATGATTTTGGAAGTATCGGAGCGACTGAAGTTTTATCCTCAATTGATATAAACCGCTATGCTCAGTCAGCCGAAAGCCCTGAAGAGTCACCAAGATCACTTGAACAGATTCGCTTAGAAAAAGTGCAAAGCTTAGAAAGTAAGGTTCTTTGGTTAAAATTAGCTCTTTTACTCAGCCTAGTGGTCAATCTATATTTTTTATTTCAGCTTTAAATTGGCAGCTAAGTTCACCTTGCTCAAAAACTAACATTTCATTAGGCTCAAAGCTGTGCCAGGTCTCATTGGTGGTGAGAGCTTGGGTAGCGATCACAGTGACCACATCGTTTTCAGTGGTTTCGGTAGCAAAGTCCACCTCAAGATCAATATCTTTTAAAAGGGCCGAGCCAAAAGGCGCTCGACGCGTAATCCATTGTAGGCGGTTGGAGCAATAGGCAATAAGCACGGTGCCATCGGTGAGTAAAACATTGGATACGCCCTTTGCATGCAGCTGCCCTAACCTTTGGTAAATCAGTTGATAAAGGGCTCTAGAATCATCGGGTGGACTTGGAAAAGCTTGTTCGATTTCATGCATAAGCCAGCAAAAGATAAACTCTGAGTCTGTACTTCCAACGGGTGTAAAGCGGCCCAAGCTGAGTTTATCAAAAATCCCTTGAATTTGGCCATTATGCGCAAAGGTAAAGTAGCGTCCCCAAAGCTCACGGCAAAATGGATGCGTGTTTTCCAAAGTCAGAGCACCCACATTGGCCTGACGAATATGACCGACCACAATGTCGGCTTTAATCTTTTGGGTTTTAAGAAACTGAGCAACTTCACAGTCGGAGCCGGCCGAGAGGCCTCGAAAGTTTTGCGCGCCTTTACCTTGATAAAATGTAATGCCCCAACCATCACGATGTATATCTGTGCGTCCGGCTCTTTCGACAAGACCGGTAAAGCTAAAACGCGCATCGGTGGGAACATTGGCGGACATGCCCATGAGTTGACACATAATATGACTCTTTTGACAGGAAGATAGGAAGCTTTATGTACTTACCAAATTAGCACAGAAAGACCAGGTGACCTCAAGCGGTTTTTACGCATTGAAGTGTTTATATGTATTAAGATCGGCTTGGACTAAAGCTGACTTAACTAGGATTAAGTTTCTCAAGCTGTTCTTGATTTGGACCAAGCAAGCTTAACTCAATATGACAGCTTTTCATTATGTTCTTAAGAGATCGATCCCCCCAAAATCTTGATGGCCAAGTAGACAGTGACAACAACTGACAAAGTCTAAACCACAGCAACCGCGCCTGAGCGGCGTGGATCACCAGCACCACCCAAGCCATGAATACCACCGCTGGTTAAGTGTAGCCCACCAAAAAATAAGTTTAGGTCATCAAAGGCAATCAATTCCGGTAATTCTTGAGTAGAGTCTTGCTTAGCATTTTGCTCAAGATACACACCGACTTGTTCAATAATATTTGCCGAACGCTGAAAAGTTTCAATACGAAGCTTATTATCCTCACAGTGAATTCTAGGTGCTTTTACCACCTGATCTAAATCATCACCCAAGGCTAAAAGACCTTGGCTTAAGTACATAATCCCATGAGCAATGATGCTACGGATTCTACTACTGCCACCACTACCTAACATATATCCTTGAACACCTTGATAAGGATGGTTGATTTCAAGAAGACTTGGGCTACACATCGTAAATAAGCGTTCACCTATCGCAGGTAAGCAATGAGAAGGCGCAACATCTTCTTCACCCATAAAGTTGTTAAGTAACAGACCCAAAGATTCAACACTGACCCCTGCTGTTTCTCCTAAAGAGCTAGTGATGCCCACCGCATTGCCTTGCGCATCATAGGTACTGATATGTGTAGTAAAACCGAGCTTAGATTGCCAAAATGTGTTCAAAGCTTGCTCAGGACTTGCGCCTAGCAATGGGCTGGGCCAAAGCTCACCTTTTTTAGCTTCATGCTCACGCATAATATAGGCTAAAAGCCCAATGACCTCATGCCCAAAAGGATCAAGGTTCGCTTGTTTTTGACGAAGTGTTTGGAGACCGATAGAAAGGTCTTCAATGAGTGCTAAAATCTGTACTCCACCTTGGCTTGGCAAAGTAGGAGTAGATATTTTAAACTCATGCTCACCGGCTTTAAAGGACTTAGAAAGCGGGTTTAACCAGCGGGTTTGATAGTGGGCAAAATCATGCTGTCCTAGTGGTGCAAACTGTCCCAAGGTATCCAATATCGCTTTTAAACATGAACCACTAAAGAGTTCATCAGGACCTCCACTGGCCCAACGCATTAAAGTTTCGCTCAGTTCAGGAAAGGCATAATGGTGTCCGGCGCCCACATACAGATCTGCACCGTCTTCAGTTTGAGTAAAGAATCGAGGCAATAAATACTGATCTTTCTCAATAATTGGAGCGAGTGCTTTAATTGACTTACTTAAACCATCACTTACTGTTGTTCCTTGATCGGCAACATCGGCTGCCCAGCGAGCGAGCATGGGCAAAGGCAAAACCCCACCCGCTTGATGTAATTCCCATAAACCTGGAATCATACCGGGAATGGCAACTGAAGCAACTCCATAACTAAACTCTTGTACATCTACCCCAAAGCTCACCGAAACCTTATCTAAAGGAGCAAAGGGACGCTTTGGTCCTAAGCCCGGACGATCGGAAAAGAAGTCTAAAACTTTACATTGATTTGCTGTTTTCAGCAGTGCCAAACCACCCCCGCCTAAACCGGTTAAAAGAGGCTCGGCAACACAGGCCATTAATTGAGCAGCAACAGCAGCATCAATAGCATTGCCACCCGCTTCAAAAGCCTTTCGACCCGCTTCCACCGTTAAGGGGTGTCCACCGGCACATACTCCTCGCTTACCCTTACTCAGTTTCATCTCAACTCCTGCTCTATTTTATTAGCTTATGTAAATATATGGATATTTGAGTCAGCCGATATCGTTTTACGTACGCTCTGCCAAATCAGGACCTTCAAAGGCTGAATGACCTTCAGTCAGTCTAAGTCGCTTACTGTATTCACTTTTAAGCACCGTCAAAGAAGCATCCGCCTCATAAGCTTTGAGGTGAGCAATCCCTAAAGGATAGCCCTTAAAACGTGGAATACATACACCTTGCTTAGCCTTTTCAGCCATGCTTTGTTCTTGGCCGGAGTAATAAGCATCAACTTGTGCTCGGCTTGTTAAATCAATCACCGAACGAGTGGCGTGCTGCCCCCATTCTAAAACACCAGCACTGGTGAGACGAGGCACGGCACCACGTACATAGACCGAGGGCAAACCGGCGACTTGGTAGCGAGTTGGCGGTAAAAGTAAGTCTTTGCTGATTGTCGAAAGATAACGAGAATTGGTCTGGGTAAAGTTAACCTGTTGCCAAGTGCTATCAGCTAAACCTAAGTACTGCTCAGACCAAGCGAGAATATGCTGCCTTTGCTGAGCATCACAAAGTTTGGGTTGAGACCATTTCTCCAAAGAAATTGCTGGAGATTGACTCGTTTTACCACGCCTTATAGATGCTAGGAAAAAACCTCCACTATCATTTTGATGAGGATATACTCTTAGCGCATGCTTTAAGGTTTCGCTCCATTGCTGACCCTGCCAAGAGGTAATGCCCTCTGAGGATATCAAACCATCAAAGTGCATGGGCTCAAGATAAATATCTTCTTGCACAAGCCCACTTGTTTTTAGCGCTTGCCACTGATCCAGAATGGCATTAAGCACAGACTCATTTTCAAGGGGATCAATGGTACAGGTACTATACACGACTCGGCCGCCCGGCTTAGTGAGTTTAAGGGCTTGTAATAATAAGGCCTTTTGGGTTGCGATTAAACGCTTTTTAAAGTCACCTTCATCCGGTGCATAGCTCCACTTACCCCTTTTGCGAAGCGTACCTTCACAGGAGCAGGGTGCATCAACAAGAACCTTATCAAAGTAGGGAGGATGGTCTTTGAGTAGCTTTTGACCTTCTTGGGCACATAAAACCATATTCTTAAGCCCTAAGCGCTCTTGAGTGGCTCGCAAAGCGCGCAAGCGATTAAAGGACAAGTCATTCACCACCAAAGTGCCTCGATTTTGCATCATCAGAGCTAATTGAGCACTTTTGCCTCCCGGTGCCGCACAAAGATCAAGTACTCGTTCTCCCGGATTAGGTTTTAGGGCCAATGGCGGTAGCATTGAGGATGCTTCCTGCAAGTGAATAAGTCCGGTCCTAAACTCAAAGCGCCGTCCCCATTTCATGGGTTTAGGTGACATAAAGCCACCCCGCACATACGGTAATGCCTTGATTTCATGCCCATCGTTAGCAAACTGATCTGCAATCCACTGTGGTGTGGCTCGTTGGGGATGAGTCCACATTGTTGCAGGCAAGGGACGTGCAAAGGCATCCAACATAGAGCACCAAGCATTAGGCGCAAGCAAGTCACTATAAGACTCAAACTGTTGAGCAATCTCATCTCGGGTAAGCATCATGATGCATCACTCACGGCTTGCTCAGCGTTAGTTTCTTTTTGAGGCATAGGTTGATAAATGGGTGAAGCGACCATGAATGGCGCTAAAATACGATTACTTGCCGATCTAGTTAGATCTGCCTCTTGTTCTTGGCGAATCATATTGAGGGTGGTGAGACGGTCCTTATGATAGGGCAAGCCAAAGGTTAAAGTATCACCCACTTGATCTAGCTCTGCAAAGAGGCGGTCTTGAATAAGAATAATTCGAAAGCACTTGGTGACTGCACCAGGTTCATAGGTTAAGGCTAAAATATGTTCTTCTTCTTTAAAAGGTAAACCGGTCAAGGCAGCCACTTGGCCTGCAGTGTTGAGCCGATTGGCAAAGTTGATTAAGCTACGTTGCATCATATTATGAAGCTTTTGGTTAGCTAAGCGCACAATAGGGTCAGAGTCAGTGGTTTTGTTGGCAGCTTTTTTAATCGCTGATACTAATTGATCGTTCATGAAAATTTCATTCATAGAACTCACCAAAGGCGTACGAAAGGCTAGCTGTGGCTCTCCTACTTGATTCTGTTCCACAAAGTTAAAAGAGAGCAAGACCACATCTTCAAGTTTGCCTTGGGCTAAAGCTTGCCGACGACGATACCATACGTAAAGTGCGACCAAGCCAAGTGCTAAGCCTTCAACAATAGCGGCAAAAACTGACTCTGTGAGTAATACAGCCCAATCAATATTCATTATACTTTTTCCTTGTGGGGTAGTCCGATGTAGAGTTTAGCTACATAAGTTTTGATATTTTGTTGATTATTAGATGTAGTAGTCACCTAAATCAATGAAATCACTTGTCAACATAATGGAAGCAAATAATGACTTCAAACCTTGGAGATACCTTAATCAGCAATACAGCAGACTCTAAAGCAGATCCTTTGTGGCAGTATCTAAGTCGCCAAAGCTCTTGGCAAGTAGATGCAAATACTTTGCATGAGACTTGTGCGCTCTCCATTGTTCATTCTCCAACAACGGATGTGACAGGTGTACATTTAATGCATGAAACTCAAGGTTCTTTAGGAAATCAAGCTTATTCGGGAAACTCGGCATTAGAAGCTACATCATTATACGGTTTAAAACCTGCTAAAGCTTCTCTAGAAATTGCTGTGCCCACAGACGGGTTTGAAACAAGTTCATTATCTTTGCCCGTAGCTAAATCCAGTGATTTTACGCTCACCGAAATTTTAGGTGAAGGCGGAATGGGACGCGTTTATTTAGGTGTACAAAGTTGCTTAAATCGTGAAGTTGCCCTGAAAGTCTCCAAGGTCAATACTCAGGATCCGCGCTTAATGGCGCAAGTGTTTCATGAAGCTCAAATTACTGCGAATTTGGATCACCCTAATATTTTACCGGTTCATCTGTTAGCTTTGAACGAACAAGACGAGCCGATTCAGGTGATGAAACGTATTATTGGCGTGACTTGGTCAGACTTATTAGCGGACGCCGAGCATGAGTTTTGGGCACAGCTTGAATATCCAGATGGCCAAGAACACTTTCATCTCGAAGTTTTGGCGCAAGTGAGCCAAGCCATGAGTTATGCGCATGACCATGATATTATTCATCGAGACTTAAAGCCCGAGAATGTAATGATTGGACGCTTTGGTGAGGTTTTTGTTTTAGATTGGGGGGTTGCTCTTTATTTACCAGCGATTGGAGCCAAAGCCGCCGAAACCCACTTTAATGCACAATTAAGTTGTAAGCTTGATGAAGCTTTGGTGGGTACTCCAGCCTATATGCCTCCGGAAATGGCCCGCTGTGACCGTGAGTCTTTGGGAACTTGGACCGATGTCTACCTATTGGGTGCAATTCTATATGAAATCCTGTGTGGACAACGAATTCGCCAAGGCAATGAACTGAAAAAGCTGTTCCGAGATATATTACAAGGCAGTATGCCTTCCTTACCTGATCATTTAAGTGAAGAGTTCAGATCGTTAATTGAAGCCTCACTCGCTTCGGACATTGATCATCGTATTGAAAATGGCCAAAGTTTTCGTAAATTGCTAATCCATGCGATGCATACAGAAAGAGCAGCTCACGTACAAAAAAAAGCTCAGCAAATCTCCAAAGAGCTCTCGCAAGCTTTGCAAAGTCCAGAAGAAGTTGAAGAGAGTCAACTCTCACAATTATATGATGAGGCTCGTTTAACCTATCGAACGAGTTTAGAAATGTGGTCCGGCTGTGCTAGAGCTCGCCGAGGCTTAGATGAGCTACACAGTATTTGGGGTCAGCATCTCATTGACAAAGGGGATTTAGCCGGAGCCAAAAGAGCGCTTGAAAGACTAGAATTACCCATACCCGAACTTTCACAAACCCTTGAGATGGCTTTACTTGAAAAAGACCGGCTAGATCAAGAACATGCCCAATTACAAGAATGGCATGCGGATGAGCAAATGAGTCACTCTCGACCGATTCGGTTATTATTTGCGAGTATAGGTCTTGTTATTTTTGGATTAGGTTCTCTTTTACTTGATTATTTGGAGCGACATGATCTCCTATATATTGACTCAAAAAGTGAAGTCATTACTGCGGTTAGCTTTTCAATCTTAGTCTATATTTTATTCTCGATTGTCGCGATCAAAAGACGCAAAAGTTCACATGAAGCAAATGCGATTTTTCAGCGTTTAGTTGCACATTTGGTGATCATTACCTTGGCGGTTTCTTTGCAACGTTATGTGAGTTGGAAAGTAGGTTTAGTCTTTCAGGATCTTTTACATCTTGAAATGCCTTTAATCGCTCTTGGCTGCTTTGGTCTTAGTGCGATTAGCGGAAAAAAAGACTTTATTTGGGGTGGTTTAGCCTATGCGAGTGTGACGATCTTGTCTTTGTTTTTTGAGCCACACAAACCTACTCTTTATGCCTTAGCCATGATTGGTTTATGGCTGGGTGTATTCATCGCTTGGTGGCGTGAAGATCATTAAGAGTTCTTTGTGAAGAACAGGGTGATGAAGAAGATTGAGTAATTGATAATAATCGGCTAGTTTGAAGGTCTTATGTTTTACTTTGTTGCTTCAGCACAGTTGAACTTTAATGGTGATCATCTTTTTACCTCAAGAAAGGCCAGTAGATGACTCAGTTTACACTCCCGACGCTTAAATCAACAGACTTTGACGAGTATCTTCAACGTTTTGCAGAGTTTGTGGGTAGTATTGAAGAAGGGCAGTATGGCCAATACAAAGGTCGTCTTGTACTCAAAATGAATCGTTCTCAATTTGAAGAGCGCTATCAGCAGTATCTTGACTTAGGCATTCATTACGGAGAGCTTCTAGAAAGAAGCGATACCATTGAAGATTCAATTACCGTTGATTTGAGGGCGGCAGAGATTGATCTACTGATCAAAAACTCTTTGTTTTTACCCTTTCCCAAATATCTTGGCTAAACTCAGCTCAAAGCAATTTACCTCATAAGGGATGAGTGCTATGCCAAAATCCGAAGCTAAATCGCACATACTTGATTCATATGATTTGTCTGCATACAACTTGCCCTCATCTCAAGCTTACATTTGGGCTCACCGACTTACTGTTGCTACAAGTTTATTAGGGATCATTCTAGGGCTCACCATAGTGTTGGGCTCAACTTTTATGTTGTTGATTCCCTTATCGGCAAGTGCCCAAGCACAGAACCAAGAACAAAACCAAGCACAGAGCCAAGCATCAAGGCCAACCAGTCAGTCAGAAACTCATAATCAGCTGAGTTTAAAAACGCTGAACCAAAAAGTCGGCCACGAGTTTTGGCGAGTTGCCAAGCATGTTAATAACGGTGAGCAAACCGTTTCTAATGTAAATACCATCGCCAATGCACCGTCTCATGAGTTATGGCTTGGTACTGCTTCTGGTTTATTGCGCTATGATGGTATTGGCTTTGAAACGGTCACTTTGGAAGCAACCATTCCCACCGCTCAGAAAACCCGCTTGCTCACTTTAAGCTCGATTACAAGCATGAGCAATATTCCTTTTTCTGATGACTTGTTATTGGGGGTACAAGGTCAAGGTGTTTGGCGCTATCAGCCGAATGCATCAACATCTAGTGTATCAACATCTAGTGTATCAACATCTAGTCAACCGCATTTAATTCAGGTCAGTTCTTCGACTTTTCAACATACTACTCCTTTTCACTTAGCTACTTATGGAGATCTGCTTTTTATTGCCGGAACACACGGCTTAAGCATGAATGAATTTAAAGCATCACCCTCAAACCCACAAGAGTATTTAATTGATTCAAATGCTGTCTTTGACTTGGCTTGGCAGAGTGTGCGTTATTCTAGAAAGTCTCTGTACAGCTGTGGTGAACTTGGGGTTGCAAGCGTTGACGTTAAAGATCGTTCATCAAAAATCATTTTCTCCAGATTTGATGAGGGAAAAACCTGTCGTGGTTTGGTGGCTTTACCAAGTAGTGATGATAATCCCGGAATTCAAGGTCGTATTTTTGCGCTCTTTGAGGATCGCTTGTATTACATTGAGGGGCGACAAGTCTATCGAGTCGCAAGCCCAGCGTTTAATGCTACTTGGGGGCAGAAACCATATATTGACCAAGAGGGGCAATTATGGGTGCCTACTCAACAAGCTCTTTTACGCTTTGGATCTTATCAGGCAGTTCGTACAGCGGCTCTCAATGGATCTTTTGTAAATCCTCAAGAAAACTTGGCGCTCGCTAATAGTAAAGCCTTACATCAGTTGGCACTCAAAAAGTCTGAGGGAGATTCGGAGTCGATTTGGCTTACTAATCCTCAACATAAGTTGTTGAAGCTTAGCAAAAGTCAAGGACAGTTCCTTTTGCCCAAGTCCATACAAAGCAGTGGATCGGGGCCTATTTTAAAAACAGCTCAAGATCATTCAAGTTCACGACTGTGGTGGGTAGAATCCTGTAAAAATCTATATACAACTCGCTATGATTGGATGTCTAGGGTCAATCAGTTAAAGCCAAACCTAAGTGATCTGCAAAGCATACACAACTTAGTTTTACCCAAGCGGACAGATGGAGAGTGTGTAGATGCATTGGCAGGCCTTGACGAGCCTAATAGTCCTTTGATTATAGCGAGACGAAACGAAATCTTAGCGCTTGATGTCAAAGAAACGAATCAAGCGGAGATAAATGATCTCACCAATGAAAGACTGTTGGAACTTGAGAGTGGAGAGCTGAGTGAAATATCAGCGCAAAGACTCAAGGTGACACTCAAAAACTTATGGTCTCGTCCTTGTAAAAGCCTTGAATGTCGCATTAGCGCTTTACACATTCATAACCTGAGTCCTCTCGTTGTTTTTGCGGGCACGGAGTCAGGTCAACTGTTCAAGCTTGTTGAAAAGGCTGAACCACAATTTATCTCGGTGCAAAGTGCGATACAACATTCAGCAATCAAGGTCATTAAAGAAAGTCGTCATGGTCTCATTTTAGGCCATGCACAAGGCATAAGCCTACTGAAGCTCGATCAAGATTTTAATGTTCTTGATGAGGTTGATTTGAGTCGCTTTGCTCATGTCGATTTACCTCGTGCACCCATTAGAGATATTTATAAAGATCAAGAACATCAAATATGGTGGATTGCCAGTTATGGTGATGGTTTAGCATGGTTGGATTTGAGCGATATGAACTGGCCTAAAGCCGGTCGTTTTGATCACTTGTTCAAAGGCGCCCAGCGCTTTTTGTCGGGCTTGCTGAGCATACAAGACAAACAAGGAAAGCAGGCTTTATGGATACAAAGCAATCAAGGACTTATTCGCCTATCAACCTCTAAGCTTTATGAGTGGATGAAGCTTGGTAGTAAGCAAGCGCAAGCTTTTGATAAAGACGCTTTAAATACGGTAGCGCTCGATGAAGCCAATGGGTGGTTAAGACCAAGTTTTGTACAAGTTGGCCCTTTGGTTGTGGCGGCAACGACTCAGCAAACAGAGTTTGTTGATACTCGTCAACTACGATCACAAAAGCAAATCCTCCCTCCTCATTTTGTTTCAGCCACTTGGCATGGTCAAGAGTTTACTCAAGTCCAAAAGCTCTCTTTTGAGAAAGAATCTCAAGAGCAAGGGGGTGAGCTAAATCAGTCAAAGAGTAAATCCAAAAAGCTTCCAAGTCTGATTGCACCCAAAGGCACACATGCTTTGGAGCTTGCTTTAGCGCATCCTTTAGGGGTGAATCAACCGACTCAAGATCTTTTATACAGAATCCGAGCTTGGTCAGACCAAGAGGAAAGTGTATGGAATCGGCTTGGCCCTAGTAATAAGCTGAGCTTTGCCCATATGAAGCCCGGAGAGTATAAGGTTGAACTCAAAAGCCAAATGAGTACTCAAGAGTCTCAAGAACTAAGACTGATGAGCTTTATTATTCCTGAGCTTGACCACAATGCTGAACAGCAGTGGTTTTGGTCACTGATCTTCTTTTCGCTTGGCTCTGGCTTATTGGTTTCAAGTCTTTTTTATCGAGAGAATCGCTCTTTGAAGATTGAAGCAAAAACCCACGAACTTGAAAGTGAAAAAAACAAGAGCTTTCTCAATCATTATAAATTGGTATTTGAGCGTTCAGATCATGCCTTATTGCTGTTTTCAGAGCATGGAGCTTGCTTGGAATGGAATCCTAAAGCCCTAGAACTCTTTGGTTTGACCCACCAAGAAATGTACTATGTTTTACCCAAAGAATTAGGCTTAAGTTTACCTAGTTTAAATGAAGATTTTAGTCAGTATCGAGATTTACCTTTATTGTGTAAAAGGCCTTTTGGCCAAGCTTTTCCTGCTCGAGTTAGTATTTCATTACACGCTCAAAAGAATCACCAGCGTTCTAATGCTCATAGCATTTTGGTGTCGATTATTGATCTATCCACTTTGGTGCATAGCCAAGACCAGCAACTTAAAGAACAGGCTCAGCAGTCACAGCTAAAACGCTTAGAAAGTTTAGGACGCTTGGCGGGATGGGTCGCCCATGAGATGAACAACACCTTTGGGGAAGTTGAAGGCATCATAGAAAGCGTAGAAGAAGACCTTAATCATCTTGACCAATCCAATGAGCGTTGGCTTTTACTCAAGCAAGCGAGTCGCCGAGGACATCAGCATATACAGCAATTGCTAAATATTACGCACAGACTGCCCTTTGATACAGTAAAGTCGACTCCAATCCTTGACCAACCCAACACATACTTTCAGCAAGAGCTTGCTTATTGCTCTGTGGCTCAAATATTTGAAGAAGGATTTAAACATTTCTCATGGCTACTGACCCAAGAGCAAAGCGTATCCTTTGAATATCTTACCGAGCCTATGGAAGATGATGATTTATTGGGGCGGGCTTTTGATCATGATGATCATCACGAGTTGGGCAATGAGCCAAATCAGCTTAGCTCGATTGATCCTCAAGCTTATCTGATTCAGAAATCAGTATATGATCATTTCACCTTTCGATTAGTCCTTTTGGTCTCTGAAAAAATTGTGAGTCATGCTCAACTTAAGATACAGCAAGGTATTAGCTTTGGAAAAGCCCTGATCTTTAGGATCAATATTGCTTATGAAGATTATTTGAATTCCGAGGAACATCCTTGGGAAAAACAAAAAGATATTCTTGATGAACAATTAGAGCAATTAAGCAGCCAACTCGAAACGGTTGGCGCTTATTTAACCCAAGAGTTTACGCCCAAATACTCAAGCTTAAGTTTGCGCTTTCCACTGAAGCAACAAGAGTTAGATGAAAAGCTTGAGCATGAGCAGGGTCATGAATTGGATCATGAATTAGAGCAAATGACGCAAGATCTACAAGAGCTGATTGGGGCTTTGGATGATTTACATGAGCTAGAAACGATCGATGCTTATCCAACCCTCGATTTAGATGTTGAAATGCTTGATTTAGACAATGATCAAGATCAAGTAAAAGCTGATTCTCAATCTATGCTTGCTGATTCTCAATCTATGCTTGCTGATTCTCTCATTGACTCTAAGCAAAGTACGACCCAGCCTCCAATAAAGTTCAATTCAGGACTTGGCCAGGTAAAAGCAAAAGTTCTTGTGGTTGATGATAATGAAGCTTTACTCAAAATCTTGAGTCAAAGATTAAGTCGAAAAGACTTTGATATATATGCTTTTTCTGAATCGACAAAGGCACAGGCGTTTATTCTGGCAGGAAATCAGGTTGATGCTTTAGTCACCGATGTACTGATGCCTCATATTAATGGCCGTCAATTAGCAGAACTTTTTCATCGTGTTCATCCTAATTTGCCGATCATCTTTATAAGTGCTTATACCGATGATGTATTAAGTCCAAATGGTGAGTTTAGTCTCCAACAGCACGAACACTTTATGCGTAAGCCTTTTTCACCAAAGGCCTTGATCACACAACTTAACGAGATCCTGCAAGTAGCGAAACCCGACGAATCTGCGCCGGTGTCCGAGCCTCTTGGATAAAATCAATAATTCTCAGTAATGTGGGGCGATCGGTGAATTGTTCTCGCCGACTATCGCCTTCTAAAAATGCTTCACTTGGATGCTGATCAGCAATGCATAGATCAGGCATCAAATAATCACCGGGTTCCATCGAAGAAAGTAAAATCATTTCGATATGAAAACGGATCTTATGTAGTTCCATGAGGTTCAATGTTCCTCCGGAAGTCTGTAAAGCCAAACAGCGATCGGGTGGAAAGACTTTAGCTAACTTTAAAGTAATCCAAAGCACTTCCCAAGCAGGGCTAGGTACCATGCACTGTACTGGGTCAGCTCTGAGTAAAATTGCATTGAGTTTAGCCATGATTAAAGCCCGCTTGCTTATGTTCTCAGTTTAGTCATCTTCTAAATCACTCAGCATATCAATAAACATTTGGTTTGTTGGATATTTGTACAGACTTTGGTGCAGTTGCTTACTTGCCTCAAGTATAGATGTTCCTTGCATTTTTCGGCGGTAAAGCCACAGGCGTTGTAGCGTTCTTTGATCTCTCAGTAATTCTTCTCGTCGGGTACTGCTTCGTGAGGCATCAATTGTGGGAAAACGTCTACGTTCCATTAAAGCCTTACTTAAATAGATTTCCGCATTACCCGTTCCTTTGAATTCCTCATAGATGACTTCATCTGCTCGGCTACCGGTTTCAACCAATGCTGTCGCTAAAATTGTCAACGAACCACCTTCATTCATGTTACGGGCCGCACCAAAAAGACGCTTTGGTGACTCCAAGGCATCTACATCGACTCCACCAGATAAGAGCTTACCCGAGGATACTTGCTTATTATAAGCACGAGCAAGACGGGTGATTGAATCTAATAAGACCACAACATCTCGACCACTTTCAACAAGACGCTTTGCTCGCTCTAAAGCAAACTCAGCAATGCGGATATGTTTAGAGGCGGGCTCATCAAAGCAACTTCCTAAAACTTCACCACTTACCATTGAACGCATTTCGGTGAGTTCTTCTGGGCGCTCATCAATTAAAAGCGTGATCAAATGAACTTGTGGATGATTGGTACTGATCGCTTCGGCAATTTTTTGTAATAAAGTCGTTTTACCCGTCTTGGGCGGAGCCACAATCAAGGCTCTCTGTCCAAAACCCAAGGGACAAAATAAATCAATAATTCTTGAGTTAAGTTCATCAGAATGGTGTTCCAATAATAAAGGCGTACGTGGATGACTTGGGGTCATTTCGTCAAATTGTAGACTACGACGAGGGGATTCAGGACTTAAATGATTGATTTGCTCAACTCTTAATAAAGCCCAATACCGTTCACTATCCTTGGGAGGACGTACTAAGCCTTCTACCAAATCTCCCTGCTTCAGTTTAAAACGTTTAACTTGTGAGGGGCTGACATAAATATCCTGTGGAGAGGAATGAAAGTTTTGTATGCTTTGTCTTAAAAAGCCAAAGCCGCCTTCCATTAAGTCTAAGTAACCTTCTTTATTATGTGTGTCTGGCGTATGCATAGAAGTTATATTTCTTGAAGCAGAGAGGAATAAGAGAGGAATAAGAGAGGAATAAGAGAGGAATATAATATCAAGCTTGATATAGCGTGAAAACAGAGGCTAAAACATGGTTTACCCTAGTTCTGTAAAGGCTCTTTATATGTTAAAACACCTCAAATAGCATAGAAAAGAACTTAGTCAATAGAGAGGAATATCAGATGGCAGTGCTGTGGCCCTTTATGGTCTTTGACTTAGTACTAGGTTTATTCATGCTCACCCAAGCCGCCCTATTTGCTGAGTTAGTCTATCCTTTATTGACTTTTTATGGGATTTTATTAGCTGTTCAGTTTATGGCTTGGTTTAGCTTAGGACGTTTTATGGTCACCCTTTTTATACCCAAAGACCAAAGGTTAATTGTTTTACCTTGGCTTTGGTTATGTACAGTGCCTTTTTACTGTGCTGGACTTATCTTATGGGGACGAGAAGATGGGCATTCTCTATTATGGAACAGTGTCAATATCTGCTTAAGTGTGAGCTTATGGTTCTTGGCGCAAGCACAGCTTCATAAGCAAGTAGAGAAAGAACGTCTGTCAGACTCTAATGAAGATAGATATTACTGAGCTTAGGAGCCTTGGTTTAAGCAATCGGGACGTTGACAAGGCTCTTGGGGTGAACCGACTAAGTTCATGCTGTGATCAAGTAATGAAAAACCAAGTTTTTTGGCGATTTCTTCTTGTAGGCGTTCAATTTCCTCGTCTTCAAACTCGACGATTAAACCACAGCGATCGCAAATCATGTGATCATGGTGTTCACCAGGGATTTCAGGTTCATAGCGAGTCAGACCCTCTCCAATCCGATTGGGAACGGCCAAGCCAGCCTCAATAAGAAGCTTTAGAGTTCGATAAATCGTGGCATGTCCTACATTACGATCTCGCTCTTTGACCCGTAAATACAGTTCCTCAACAGTAGGATGCTCAGATCGTTTATCGGGATCAAAAAAGATCTCAGTGATTAGAGCTCGTTGCTTGGTGAGCTTATGTTGATGACTTTTAAGGTATTCATTAAAACGTTTTACCGCCTCAGAAGCGTCCATCACTCTCTCCTATCCATTAAGATTGTTCTAAGATATAGTATTATTAAAGATTTGCAAGACTGCGACACACTTAAACTTAACTAAACTTAAACTTTATGATGACAGGAAACCGAGTGAGTCAAAAACGTTCATATAACGATAAAAGGAAGACTTGGAGTCTAAGTATCATCTTACTCATTTTTGTTTTATCCACTCCCCTTTTACTTTGGCAACATAGTGCTAAAGCTCAGTTAGAGTCTTGGCAAAATAATGGAATTGCCTTACCAAAATCTGTATCAGATCAGGGGACATTTGATGATTTGAATCAGCGAGCCAAAGTGAATATACCTACTTGGCTTAATACTCAGCTTTTATCATTAAGGACTTGGGAGATTTTAGATCAAGATGTAAACGGCGAAAAGCCACAGAAGCTTAAAAAATCTCTACTTGGTCTCTTTTATCAAGAGCAGTTATTATCGGTTTTTGCTTTTGAGCAAGGTCAGCTTAAAGCGAATGATCAAAGACGACTTAAACAAAGCATTCCAAAGCTAGACCTGAGTAATATTGAAGTTTTAGATCGTAGATATCCTAAACGCTTTGATCGTGATAAAGATGGAGTTTTTGATCAGCTAGATATTCATTTAGGCGCGGTGAAAACCGCTCTTAATGGAGCCGAATATCAAGAAGGATATGAGCGCTTAACATATCCAATGGGCGATGTTTCTCGTACCATTGGTGTATGTACCGATGTGGTCGTAAGGGCCTTTAGAAATGCTGGATGGGATTTGCAAGAGATCTTATACAAGGATATGAAAGCCCGCCCTAAAGCATACGGTTTAAAAGATAAAAAACCCAATCGTCATATCGATCACCGGCGCGTACGTCGTTTGATTGTTTATTTTAAAAAGCATTATAAAGCCCTACCGATTAAGTTTGATCCCAAGCAAAGCGGTGATGAGGCTTGGTTACCCGGTGATCTAGTTTTTATGGACACGCTTAACAAGGGTCGACCCACACATGTTGCTTTAGTATCGGGGATCTTGGGGCCTGATGGTGAACCTTTGATGATCAATAATTGGACTTATGGCTATAAAACCAGTGCGATGAGTCTGAAGTATTCAGCGGATTACCTGTATCGCTTTAGGCTGGGTTTAAAAAAGTAGGTGAACGAAGTTAACGCCCTCTCATACTCATTTAAGTAATACATCTATGCAACTCTCTTTGATCGGCGGTCATCTTTAACTTGGTTTAATGACTAAATAAACAAAGTAATGACGATAAAGAGAGTACTTACATGCATCTAAAATCATATAATAAGAGTAGTTTAAGCTTATTAGTCCTTGGCTTAATATGTATCGGTTGTGAGTCGGCAAAAAATGAAGCAGTGACCCAAGCTACAGAAATGGCGGGTAGTGAAAACCCTGCCTTAATGCTTGGTTCATGCCAATACACCAATATCTTTTCTTCGAGTGATGAATGCCGTAATTATACAGGCACCGGATGGACTTTGGAGCAAGCCCAATCTGATTGTACAGCTCAACAAGATTCAAACTTTAGTGAAAATAGCTGTGACCAAAGCTCTGCTTTAGGACAGTGCTTAATCGAGGCTGAATCAGATCTTGATTATGAACTGGTGCTTTCAGGAGAAGCACCAACAGGCTGTCAAGCCGCCGTACAAGGCTGTGTGATTTTTGCTCGCGGTGAGTTTACGCCAAGTCTCTCTTGTGAAGGCCAATATGAACCTGTTGATCCTGTTCTACCTGATGATATTGGTACTGTTTTTGTACCCTTTGAACTCATGTGCCTTGAAGAAGAATCAGAACAAGAGAAGTGCACCTGGCAGGCCATTGGTGGCTGTGCACCAGAAGGAGAGCTTTTCACCGATTATGCTTCTTGTAATCCTGTGTTGACTCAACGTCCTTATGCTCCGGTACCAGCATCAGGCTTTGAGACAGACGCGAGTGATCCTTTAAGAAGTGATGAAGCATATTTGGCCGAGGTTGAATGGGTGCGTTCTCAGGCCAAATCATGTGGTTGTGTATGCTGTCATGAAGATGGAGAAACACCAAGTGGAGCGGCTGTATGGGATACCGATAAAGAAGGGATTTGGACCGATGATTGGAATCCAAGAGGCTTAGCTATGGGGGCAGGCTGGCTTGATTCTTCAGCTTTAGGTGCCTTTGATGCGGTAGATAATAATGGCTTTGATCGTTCTGTCACAGTTTTACCCACAACCGATGTTGAGCGCATGGTTCAATTTTTCGAGGGCGAATTAGCTCGTCGTGGTTATGTACCCGAAGATTTTAATAACGCAGAACCCATTGGAGGGCCTTTGTATGAACAGACTCTTTATCAACCTACCGCCTGCGAAAATGGAGAAGGTGTGAAGCTCGATGGACAGATTATGTGGAGTGGTGGAGGGGCACGCTATGTGTATGTACTTTCTGCGGAAGCCAACAGTCCAGGCGTTCCACCAAACTTTGATTTGCCCGAAGGCACACTATGGAAAGTTGATGTTGATCACCAATCTCCAGCGATTAATGAACTCAGCTATGGAGCGTTACCCGCTAACACTCGTCAGGCCTTTCCCTTAGAAGGTTCTCCCGTCACTTTAGAGCAAGGCCAAAGTTACTATTTATATGTTTTACGTGATATTGCTGCTCCGCTGACCCGTTGCTTATTTACATATGGAGATGAGCCGGAAACAGGAAACAATGACGATATCGAAGCACCTTGGGCTCAGGTGTGTGCAGAGGATAGTGACTGTCCAAGTCCAACCGACTTTTGTGTAAAAGCACCGGGAGATGCCGAAGGCTATTGTTCGGTTCACTGTGCAAGTGCGAGCGCTTGTATAGAGGCGGGCGCCCCAAGTTCTTGGGCCTGTGTAGCGGTATCTTGTGAAGCAGAAGCCTTCACTTGGTGTGGAGAGCCAAGCGAGGTTGAAGCATCTGGAGGCTTCTTAAAACTCTGTCCTTGAGTTTGATGAGTGGGATAAATTGTATAAAATCGTAAAAACTCAATCTAATATGAGTTGAAAATAGTAGTTAAATCTTGAATTAGCTCAGTAATAAGGCTCTTTATAATAGCTTAGATAATCAAATTCTTAGGCTTTAAAGGGCAGTGAATATGGGTAGCATGAAACAACGAGTGATTCTTTGTCTTCTTGTTTTCGTTCAAGCTTGCGCTGAAGGCGAAAGTAAACCAAAGGTAGGGATGGCAGGTGAGCCCATGATGGCAGGTGAGCCCATGATGGCGGGTGAGCCCATGATGGCGGGTGAGCCCATGATGGCGGGTGAGCCCATGATGGCGGGTGAACCGATGATGGCAGGTGAGCCCATGATGGCAGGCGAACCCATGATGGCAGGTGAACCAGTTTCTTATAATTTATGTGGTCTCGGTGCCCAACAAGCACGGGCTCAAGGTAGCTATAACCAACCCATTATTGCGAGTTATTCACCATTTGTAGATCGCAATACGACCAATGGGGCTGCACAAGACTTATATGACAGTTATGACTGTGCCACGGATCGCCGGGAATATGGCCCAGAGGTTGTCTATCAGTTTAATATGCCTGCAATAGGTTATTTCAGAGCTGAAGTCTTGGATCCTAACGGAGTTGATATTGACCTGCACTTACTAAGTAATCCTACTGTGGATAATACCGGACTTGTGAGTGGGTGCTTGGTACGTGGTGACCGTATGATCGAATACAATGATCTACAAGCGGGAACTTACTATGTGGTGGCTGATACTTGGACCAATTCTTCAGGACTTGAGTATATGGGTAATTTTGAAATTGCCTTTGAGTGGCTGCCCTATAATCAATGGACCGAAGCTCCTTTGAGAGAAGATATGGTTTTGAAAAGATTTTTGGGTGATGTTAATGGAGCGCAACGCTTAGTGCATGCGGTTGTTATGGATAATACAAGTCAAGTTGAAACCTTACGACATAATGGCTGTGAAACAGTGCCAAATGCACGAAATCGAGAAGGTGCTTTAGTGGGGATCAATGCAAACTTTTTTAATGCAGGTCAAAATTGTGCGCCAACTGACTTTTTGAAAGATAACGGGGTTACAATTACTAGAAATGGTACCACCTCTTTTGAGCAACGAACTTTTGGCTGGACTCAAGCCGGTGAGTTGAATGTCCGTTGGCTACCCTATTTAAGTGATTGGCCCGAAGTTTTTCAAGGTGTAGGCGGCTATCCAAGTTTGGTAATTAACCAAGAAGTTGCTGTGGAAGTCTATGAGGGAGAGCCGGTTTACTCGGCAACAGACTGGAGTGATCAACCTCGAAGCGCATTGGGTAAAACCCGTGATGGCCAACTTTTACTAGCTGTGGCCGATGGAAGAAATCGCTTATCTGCAGGAATTTTTAATCAGCAATGGGCCGAGTTATTACACAGTGAGTTTGATTTAAGTGAAGCCATTGGCTTGGATGGGGGTGGCTCAAGTACGCTTTCTATTCAGGATTGTTGGATTAATCATGTGGTCAATTTCCCTTCTGATAGTTCAGACTTAAGTCATAATGGGGCTCGTAGTGTGGGCAGTGGATTATATATTCGCTAAAATATATATGATCCAAATGAAGCACTGGTAAAGATAAAGTTGTTTCATGGTGAAACGCATGAACTTGAGTAAGCTAAACTACTTTAGCTGTAAAGATTGCTTGGATGATGAAATGGAAGGTCTACCGGTTATTCTAGATATAGAAATAAAGTGATTAATAATAAAACTTTAGCTTAAATCTAGCTGTGTTGAGAAGTGACCGCAAAATCACTCTGTTACGAGTTCAATTTGCTTCTGCATATCAGTTGGTATGTTTTTTGCTGTTTGTGAGTTTTTATAGAACAGCTTGTTCAGTGATATCAAATCTGAATCGTTTTTGATGACAAGTGCTTTTTAATCAAGAAACAGAGAGTGCAAAACAATGATCTTGCGTGGACTAAAAACTCTGAGGCCAAAACTTATTTTTGGCTTGGTTTACTCGTCTTTATGTAATGTGCTTTGCTCGTCTTTATGTAATGTGCTTTACATTGGCTTGGTGTTATGGAGTTTGTGTTCGCAAAGTATGGCGACAGTTGGCTATTTCCAGTTGGGTCATGGTGGTCGATCAAACGCCATGGCGGGCGCAAGTATTGCTTTTGTTCAAGATTCAATCGCGATTGCCATGAATCCGGCCGGCTTAAGTTTTTTAGAGAGTGGCTTAGACTTATCAGTTATGGGTTTTGCCCCCCAACGAGGCGCAAGTTTAGATACAACCGGTATTTTTGGAAGTAAGGTAACCGCCGAAAGTGAGAATCCATTTTTCTTAGCGCCATTTCCATGAAGGCCATAAAGGGGAATATATCCTAAACAATTGTCAGTCTGAGCCTGTCGAAGACGCTGAATCCCCCATAGGAGGAAGACTCCTCCTTCGTCAGAATGACCAACTATTTTCTAAATATTTGACCTTTGATCAAATCACCTAAAGGTA
>CAKZRU010000150.1 GCA_937146725.1 uncultured Myxococcales bacterium | reverse complement strand
CGATATAGCAGTTACAAAAGCTATGATAGTAATGCAAGATACTGTCGTAGTTGTGGAGGAGGGTTAGACAGCAACTTGGGTGGTTCTTCAACTTGTTGTAGTGCTAGTGGTATTGATGATCAAGGACGTTTTACCATGTGGTTAAAATAATGCTCTTAAACTGAAAACGTAGACTCATGAAAACAAGTTCCATCATCAAGTATAGTTTTGCTTTAATCGGTAGCATCTTTTTAGTTGTGAGCATTTACCTCGCTTGGCAAACAAAGGGATTCATTGCTCAGCGAGCTTAGCAAGCGGTCAAATCATTGGTTTTGACCAAAAAGAGGTTAGTCATACAAGCAATAGTTCTCAACGAAACACTAGTTATATTTATTATCCGAGAGTTTTATTTATAACCAATGAAAAAACGACCCATACATTCACCGCAAAAAGTGGTAGTAGCTCGCCGGGCTATGAATATGGTGAGCAAGTAGAAGTCTATTACTCTCTTGAAAGGCCTCAAAACGCAAAAATTAATGGTTTCTTTTCGCTGTGGGGTACTGCATTTCTCTTTTTTATGCTTGGCGCGACTTTTTCATCTATATCAGGGGCTATTTTTTACTTTTTATCTTAATCGTTAAGCATATTCACTTTTGAGTCTTGAGCCTAAAAAATGATCATTTATCGTTTTTAAGTCATTGTTATCTCAAGTGTTATTTAATAGATTCAATGTACTCGGTCCGAGTGATTGCTTAGGTGTATCTCTAATGTGGGTGTATCTCTAATGTGTTACAGGAGAGAAAATGATGAAAGATTCAAAATCATATCAAAAGTTTAGTGTTCAAATCATATCCCACATTATCTGGGTCATGATGATACCTAGCGTTTATCAATCATGTACACCGCCAGAGGGCCTTCAAGATGAGCAAACCCTATGTGAATCTCAAGAAAGCCAAGGGCAATATACTTACACTTCGGTCAATGCTTGTGGTTGTTCACAAGAGGAGTGTGAGCAGGGGGAAGCTTGTTTTCAAGGGGCCTGCTGTAATCCCTTATTGGAATTAGACAACCCTGACCGTTGTGGCTGTCAAGAGGCTTGTACAAAAGGTGAAATGTGTATTGATGGTCTTTGTTGCAATCCAAGCGAAGCAGCAACAAATGAAAACTGCGGCTGTCAAGGACCTTGCCAAGAGTGGGAACAATGCGCTTCAAATCAAGAGGGGACCTTTTTTGCTTGTGAATGTGATCCTGCACTCAATCAAGATAATCCACAAGCATGTGCCTGTGGTGAAGCTTGTGAGGCTTGGGAGGTTTGCTACGAAGGTCAATGTCAATGCGATCCTAGCGATCCACTCAATCTAAGTAATGATGAAAACTGTGGTTGTCGGGGGGCTTGTCCAGAAGGTGCAAGTTGTCAAAATGGTCAATGTAGTTGTACTGATGAGGGCCAGTCGCTTTGCGATGGAATATGCCAAGCTGATTCAGTATGCCTTTGTGAACCAAGCGATCACTTAAATGATGTCAGTAATTGTGCTTGTCAGGGTCCATGTGCCGAGGGTGAGCTTTGTCAAGCTTGTGAAGACGAAAGTTGCTTGGCGCAATGTCAGTGTGATCCCTTGCTACATCAATCTGATCAAAATAATTGTGGATGTGAGGGATCCTGTCCCGAGAACTTAAGCTGTCAAGGGGGGCAATGTGTCTGCCCGACTTCCAAGCTTCATGATACTGAAGATTGCGCATGTGCTGGACCTTGTGCGGAAGGTTTGGTCTGTAGCTATGGTCGATGTGCTTGCCCTGAAGAGAACCTCTTTAATAGTCAAAACTGTGCTTGCCAAGGTCCTTGTAACAGTGGAGAAGCCTGTGAGTTTGGGCAATGTGTCGCCTGTGAGCCAAGTCGACATCTAAGCGATGCTACAAATTGCGCTTGTCAGGGGGCTTGTGCAAGTGGGGAACGTTGCCAAGAGTGTGATGAAGGTCAAGATTGTTATGCTGAGTGTGTTTGCGATCCGTTAGAGCACTTAAACGATGTACAAAACTGTGGATGTAATGGTGAATGTGAAGCGGGGGCTTCTTGTGAAAATGGTCAATGTCGTGCGTGCTTACCCAATGAACATCTAAATGATGAAAGCAATTGCGGTTGTGCGGGAAGCTGTGGCACTGGTGAAATCTGTTCTAATGGAACTTGCCAATGTGATCCTTTGGCTCACCTAAATGATAGTACAAACTGTGGTTGTCAGGAGGTCTGTGGCTCTGGCTCTACTTGCCAAGGTGGACGCTGTGAAACATGCTTACCCGAAGAACATCTCAGCGATAGCACTAACTGTGCATGTACAGGTCCATGTTCTAATGGCCAAATCTGTCAAGCATGCACAGATGGCACTTGTTTAGCCGAATGCGCTTGTAATCCATTAACAAATCTCAACAACTCACTTAATTGTGGCTGTGCTGGAGCTTGTGCCAGTAATGAACTTTGTGAAACCGGTATATGTGTCCCAAATCCAAGTGAACGTGGCACCTTGGTTTTGGATACAGAAAACAGTGCACTACAGTTTATCGTGAACGATGATATGTCAGAATTACAAATTATTGGAGATTTACCCGATTCATTAAATAGCGTTTTGTCTGGAGATGTATTGGTTGACTTAAATACTCGTGATTTTGCCATAAAAGTCACCGATATTACCATTAATGGTAATCAAGCTATAGTGACCGGAAGAAAAGCAACCTTTGCTGAAACGATCCCCGAAGGCGAGCATCTATTTTCTTTAAATGCCAACAAGGAGGATACGACAGCTTCAGGATCAGCACCTTTACAGGCATCTGTCAATGTGGATGGAGAGTTTAGATTTGAAGCAGGCGCTAGTTTTTCGGGAGGTTATGATCTAGAGGTTCATAAACCTTGGTATACCTTAGGCCTAGTGCCAACCAAAGTTATGCTTCATATAAATGCCGAGTTCATAGCTCGACTCCATTTAGTCATTGATGCAGTCATTCGAGGGGAAGTAAATTTTGATCATGATATTCGTTTATATGGTGCTCAGCTTAAAGGACCCTTTGGTCTTAGCTTGGACGCAGGGGTGTTTTTAGCGATAGATGCGCAATTTTTTGCAGAGCTCGCCCTAGACTATGAATACCTTAGAGAATACCGAAAAACAGTTAACTTAAGTGTAGGCTTTGACAACGGATGGAGCTTTCCTTCGTTAAGTAGCGACTTTGAAACGCTTACTCAACATACGAGCCTTAATCAGCATGATTTAAGCTTGAGCTTGGGAATCAACCCGATCTATGCTCGTCTAAAGTTTGCAGTTTCCTTTCTTCAAGAAGAAGTTCTTTATGCTTCAATTGGACCTCATTTATCAGGAAGCATGAACTACACCTTTGGAGATCCTACCTTAAACTTGCAATATGAATTGTGTGCCCGAGGTGAGTTTTTAGCAGATGCTAGTAGTTTATGTGGCCCCTGTAGTATTTTGCAGTACGATACAACTTTCTTAAATGCCTGCGTTGGTCAAAACATAGATTATTGTGTCCGTCCTTTGCCTGATGGTAGCTGTGATGAATCTGTGGCTTGTGAATGTACTGAAGGAGAATGCTGTGATGGCTGTAATTTTAAGAATGCCGGCACACCTTGCGCAAGCAGTCAAAGAGTTTACTGTGCTGCAGTAGCTCCTGCTCCAAATGCACCACAAAACTTACCAGGCTGTGGTGGAGTATTGACAAGAGAAGTGAGTACCCAAACCTGTTCAGGTGCTAGTGCACAATGTGATCAGCCTCCAACTGTTGATAGAAGACCCATAGAAGCATGTGGTACTTCACAATTGTGTATTCCTGACGGAGCATCAAGGGGATGTATCGATTGCGATGGGTCTTGTGCGGATCCTTCTCTCACCTGTAGTGGCTGCCTAACCCCTCAAGTTCCTGTAAACTGTCCGCTTTCTAGTCCTTGTATTCGTCATGATAGCTTTATCTCAAGTTATGGACCGAATACATTCACCACAACTGTTTCTCCAAACAACGATGGTTACCGATATTATATCAATCCTTATCATGGTGGGCCTCGAGTTCAAGGACCGACTTCGATCAATCCGAGCTTTCGTTTATTAAAGCCAGAATCTACTTTTAGTAATGAAATCCCCGTTCTAAGAAATCAATTAGGCTTAAAAGTGGATATATTCTGTCAACAAGGCACATTATCCTATAATACACGTAGTTCAACATGTAGATCGACTGACTTTGGGCTTTCAATGGGCCAGAGTTGTACGACTTATCTTGCGACTTCAACGGCTCCTGTCAGAGTCAATCTCACTGAGGTACGCTGTCCGGAGCAAGTAGATCCCGCAAATATAACAATTCGGGTAGAAGTAAGTGATCGTAACTATACAACATCTTGCCCAAGAGAGCTTTATGAAACCGGTATGTACAAACTCAAAGCCTCGTTTTAATCATGCATATCAACAAGCTTTCACTGGTATTGTAGCTGTTGAATAAAGGTTCAAGAATGATTCATAGGTATTTTATAGTTACTATCGCTCTTTTACTTTGTAGAGTCGTAAATGCTCAAACAGTTGAGCAACTTGATAGTAATGATGTATTGGTGATTCCTGCTCCAATCATACACAGCTTTAACTCAAATCAAGACCAGCTTGCCGCAAGGACTGCAGGCGTTTATTCGCAAGCTGTTCGTTATTTTCAGGAAGGCACTTTGGGCAAATACCTAGTTTTGCACGGAGATAAACTCAGTCAAAGAGCTTTTCAGGCTGGATTAAATCTTAATGAACTGTGTGTACCTAAAGGCGTCAGCATATCTTCACAAGCTTTGGGAGGGACTTATTTAATTTGCCAAGAACTGATCGAGACCGAAAAGGATCAGAGTTATATTTACCAAGTTCGGATCTTTAGTTCTGATCAGAATATTCTTATTTTTCAAGATAGTAGCATGATTAAAAAAGCTAGAATGGCCAGCCAACTTGCTCAAAAAATCAAAGAAGCTTCCGCAAGCTTAAGCCAAACTAAGCACTTAAAAGTACCTCATTTACTCGATCGACAACAACGGCCAACAGGTGATCTATTTGTCGAGGCAACGCCGCCCAACTCAAGCATCACTATTAATGGGCAACCCTATGGGATTACCCCACAAAAACTAACCTTACCGACCGGTCATTTTTGGGTAACAGTTAGCTATCCGGGCTATAAAAGTCTAAGTAGCCATGTAGAAATAGAGGCTAAAAAAGAAGTCAAAGTTGTGAGTAAGTTGGAAGCGATTGGAAGTAAATTGACTCTTGATTCTAATCCAAGCGGAGCTGCTGTTTATGTCAATGGAGTTTTAGTTGGCTTTACTCCTTTGTTCGAAATGATCTTGCCAAGTGGCGGAGGACAAAGACTAAATCTCTTAGTTGTGAAGGAAGGCTTTATTTCTGAAAGCTTAACCATTACTCCATATGCGGGTTCAAAGTGGGTAGAAAATGTAACGCTGCAAGCCATAGCAAAAACTTTGGTTGTTCAGACATTTACAGCAGATCTACAACTGAAAATCGACCAAGAGAATGACAGACTTATTCCACTTAAAACACCGGGTCTTCATCGGATTTATGACCTACGAGAAGGTGACCATACGCTCGCTGTTTTTAAACACGGAAAAAAGATTTATACGACATCAGTCTCAATCCCAACAGCTTCCGTTATACCACTTCCGGATCGTTTGGATGTGGGCATGTTAAAGGTAAAACCAAAAACCCTTAGCTTTCGTGAGGAAATGTCAGACTCAAGCTTATACACGTCTAAATTACCGGCTTTGAGCTTAATGGTTTTAAGTATACTAAGTGGCACCTATGCCTATGTACAACTTCAAGAGATGGATCAATATCTAAGAAGCTCATATCAGCGAATAAATCCAGAGAATCGAAGCTTTTATGAACGCGAAGCAAAGCGTAAAGGTGAACTTGGGTGGGGACTCATGTCGACATCCGTAGTAGGTATAGCTTTATCATCAATCGCTTTACATTTTGAATGGTAAAATTATGGGTTATCATAAATTAAAAGAACTCTATCTAAGTATTCAGTTTTACACGCTATTTATTTTTACAGCTCTATCATTTACACAATGTATTCCTCATGAACTTGTGGATATGAGAAATGCCTGCTTAGCAGAACAAGAATTGGGCATATACCTCTATCCAAAAAACGATGCTTGTGGATGCGATCAAGAAGTTTGTGCAAGTCGCCAACTTTGCTTTCAAGGACAATGCTGTGACCCGACTCAAAACTTGAGTAATCCAGAAAAGTGTGGTTGTCGAAGCGCTTGTTCATCCAATGAAGTTTGCATCGAGGGGACCTGCTGTAATCCAAGCTTGGAAAATGATCCCTTAAACTGTGGTTGTAGTCAAAGTTGTCAAACTTGGGAACAGTGTGCCCAAGAACCACCAACTGAAAGTTGTTTTACAGACGAATCAGGTCAAGAACAATGTGAAGCAATCTTAGGGAATTTTACTTGTGAGTGTGACCCAGCACAAACTCAAGCCTTTGATGACAACTGCGGATGTAATGGAGCGTGTGAGGCGTGGGAAAGATGCTTCATGGGTCGGTGTGAATGTGATCCCTTGGATTCCATAAATCTTAGTAATGACAACAACTGTGGCTGTCATGGTGCCTGCCCTAGTGGCGCAATTTGCGAATCGGGCTTATGTCAATGTACTGATCCCGGAGAGGCGCTATGCGAGCAAGAATGCAAACCGGCCAGTGAATGCTTATGTCAACCTAATGAGCATGTAAATGATAGTGACAATTGTGCCTGTGATGGCCCCTGTGCATTAGGTGATCATTGTGTTCCCTGTACCCTTTCAAATGAAGCACAAGAAGATTCGACAGACCAAAGCTCGTTAGAAGTCAACAACTCAGAATGCATTGCAAAATGTATTTGCGATCCATTACAACATCACGCGGATCAGTTAAACTGTGGATGCAATGGACAATGTTTAGGCGGTACAGAATGTATTAATGGGCAATGTACCTGCCCTGCCTCTGCATTAAGTGATACCTCAAATTGTGGCTGTAATGGACCATGTCCTGCATCATTAATGTGTATCAATGGACGCTGTGAATGTGAGGCGAGCCAACTAAATAATAGCCAAGATTGTGCTTGTGCCGGCCCGTGTTCCTCAAGTGAAGCTTGCGAGTCGGGAGTATGTGTAAGCTGTGAGGTAGACAGGCATCAAAGCGATGTGAGTAATTGTGGCTGTAATGGTCCTTGTGGGCAAGGTGAGCGCTGCGAACTTGGCGTATGTATCTGTGACCCATTACAACATCTTTCGGATAATAATCTCTGCGGCTGTGATAGATCATGTCAAAGTACTGAAAACTGTGAGCAAGGAGTATGTGTGTCATGTGACCCGGTATTCAATGCAACAAATGTTGAAAACTGTGGCTGTAATGGACCATGTGGAAATGGTCAACGCTGTCAAGCTCAACAATGTGAATGCGATCCATTACAAAACTTAAATAACCAACTTAATTGTGGCTGTAATGGGGAATGTCCTCAAGGTGTCGAATGTCTGAATGGACGTTGTAATATATGTGAACCGACTTTACATCTAAATGATGATAGAAACTGTGGATGCAATGGTCCATGTAATAATGGATCTAGTTGTGTTGGGGGACAATGCGAATGTGACCCTGTAAGCAATTTAAACAATTCATTAAATTGTGGATGTAATGGACCTTGCACATCTGGCTTAAGTTGTAGCGATGGACAGTGCTTTTGTATGCCAAACTTTCGAGTCTGTGAATCCAACGAGCTTTGTGTAGCCGGAGAATGTGAACCCCAATGAAAAAAACAAGAATCTTTGCTCACAAATGCATCTGGCTTTACTCCTTATTATTAACATTGACTATATTAGTCAATCCAATGACAATTAAAACGATTAGTGCAAAACCTTTGGTCAAAAGAATTGTTGATAAAGAGCCTTTAATTAGACATAGACTTGGATTTATTAACTTTTCACCGACTCATCTTTCCTATGCTCTTGAAATAGAAAAAATCATCTTTATCCAGAGTTCATTGAGTTATTATCAAATGCTCGATGAAGGTCATAAATCTTTTAATACTAGATTTTCCTGGCCAGGACTAATCTTTAGATCAAAATCAAAAGATGAGGCATTATACAGACAGATGTATGGCATTGGACTTGGTTTTATCTTCTCAGAGCAAACTGAAGCGCCACAGCGTAAGCAAGCCTATTTACAAGAATTCCTAATCCCAATCGTCATCGATTTTGATCTAAGTTATATATACAAAAAGTCGGGTTTTAATCTTTTTGGTGGCTTGGGTGTTAATGTTAAGGCCGGTGATCGTAAACAGCGTCAAGAGCGCGATCAATTAGAGCCACTCAATCGCTTTTCTCTATTTTTTGAACTTGGTGTAGGTTATAGCTTTTAATGTTAGGGCTACCACCTTATCAACAACAAACTTATCCTTTAGCATTGCAGTATAGCCTGTTCACTGCATTGATGTTGATATTGAGTATTGATGTCAAAGCTCAAGAGTCAGTAGGTTCTACGGACTTACACAAAGATGACTCAACATGTATTACACAACTTGATTTTGCAAAAAACAAACATGACAGATTTGATAAGTATTTAAATACATTAAGAAATCTATACAGCTTTAATCAAAGTAAATATTTAATTTGTTACGAATATCATGAAAAAAAAGAGTTTGTTTTAAACTTAATAAACATTAGACGTTTAACAAAACAAATTAAAATCCAAGAAAATAGCCTAAAAAAAAACAATCAAAGAGAAGACCAAGCCAAAACACTATTTCACCTAGCTGAACTTCATGCCGAAAGAGCTTCTTTAATTAGTCATTATGTACAGAATTTAGATATGGATACTAAGGCTACAGCTTTGATTTTTGCTTTAATTCCTGACTTTAAAAGAGCTCATTTTTACTATCTAGACATATTGAATTATTATCAAAGTTTTACTGAATATGACTTTGTTTTGCATAGATCAACTGCTTTTTTTGATTTAATTGGTTTAAATAAACTTGCTGCTGAGTTAAGGCTAAAACTTAAGGCACACTTTCCACACTCAAATTACCGAAGTGAAAATCTTTTTAGACTTGGAGACTACTATTTTCAAAATGATTTCTTTTTTGAGTCTTACAAAGTATTCACTGAAGTTATGACTGATGAAAGTTATTCAGAAAGACCTAGAGTATGGAATCGATATGCTTATTCTATATTATTAATAAATCACTATGAGAAGGCTTTAGAAGAGTTTAAAAAACTTATAAAGTATGGTGAATCAAAAAAGCATTTTACCAGATTGCAACAAAAATCTTATGCGCATATCAAGAATCTCGCTTTTACAGGTGCTGTTAGGTCTATCGCAAGACTTGAGCGTCCTACTCAAAGACTGACTGAGCTTTTTAACAAATTAGCTCCGGATGAACTAGAATCACAATTCCAACTTCTGGCCAGTACGCTTGAAAAGATCCCAAGAAAAAAAGAAGCGATTATTGCATACAAGTCAATGCTTAACCGCTTTAAACAAAGTAAAGAAATCGATGTCTATATTTCAAGATATATAAACTTGATTTATTATTTTAAATCACCTGAGAAGATTTATAAATCAACGAATAATTTACTTCAATTTTATCCACTTGATAAAGTTGAATCAAAAGAAAGTGAGATTAAAAAAGAAGAGCATATCACAAAACAGCAAGCAATCTTCAAGCTTAAGTCTAGGCGAGAACTGATTCTTAATTCAGGTATTAAAATAGAAAAAATTGCCGAAACCGAAGAAAAAGGCAATTTAAAGTTACGTTATTATAAATATGCGTTAACATTATATCAGCAACTCATCGAAGAACATAAAGAGGAAAGTGAAGAAAAAGTATTCGCAATGATGAGAGTCGCTGAATTATCTGCCTATGACTTTAAACAATGGCAAAATGCTGTAAATTATTATCTTAAGTTTGCAGAAGTCAGCAAGGATAGAATGAGTGTCAAAGAATCCATGTACAAAGCCATTTTGGCTGCGGAAGAATTGATGGCAAGTAAAACTGGTCGTCATTCGCCTCAACATTTTATGAATGTAAATCTACCTCTGAAAGCAAATGAGTCTACGATTAACTATGAAAAAATAACGACTACATCCAAAAAACAATCTAAACAAGATTTACATCAAAGTGAGGTTCAGTTCATTAAAGTTGCTAAGAGATATATTGAACTTTTTCCTTTAGATAATGATACTCCGGTTATTATTTATAAAACTGCTCAAGTCATGATCGATAAGGGTCACTATCAAAAAGGCACTTTGATATTAAGAGATTTAATATCAAACTATCCTAAACATAAATATGCGAGTCACGCCATAGGCTTACTCATTGATGCTTTAGCAACGATTAAGTCATGGTCGGCAGTTGAGTTTTGGGCACGCAAGATGATGACTTACCAAAACTTTTTAGTTTATTCCAAAGCACAGCTCATCAATATGATTTTGCTTTCACGTAACACCCGAGTTCAGAATACTCTTCAAAAACTCAAGGAGAATGATGCTTTAACTGCTAGAGATCGGGATTATGAAATACTTGAGGCCATGAAGCTTCTCTCTAGCTTTAATGATGAGTTTCCTAATCATCCACAGCAAGTCAGTCTATTAGCGAATATAGCTTATGTAGCTCAAAACCTAAGCAATTTAGATCAATCTGTTCGTCTTTTTGAACAACTCATTAAAGCTTTTCCAAACCATACTGTTGCTCAAGAAAGTATTTTCACCTTAGCCAATCTGTATGCGAGTCAAACTCAGTTTGAACGAGCTGCGCAAATGTTTAAAGACTTTGCTCTACAAAACAAATCTGTTGATAAAGCTAGTTTACAGGCTGAGGACTCACTTATTGAAGCCATTTCCATTTATAAAGCGCTTGGTGATTATCCCCAAGCGATCCAGTGCTTAAAAGAACTATCTACATGGCAGGTGAAGACGACTACTCAGCAACAAGTTGCTTATGATATTGCTCTTATGTATGAAAAACAAAAAGATTGGGTCAAAGCGATAGAAACATACAAAAGCTTATATAAGTTAAGTGTTAAGAAAAATGCAGAACAAAGAGTTATACTCTCTCTAAAATTAGCTCAACTGATTAATACTTTGTATGAGTCAGAAGGAACAACAGCCTCTAAACTCTATATTGAGAAAGGAATCCAAGTTTTTAATAAGCTGAATCAAAACCAAAAGAATAAAGTCAAGTCATCTTTTGCAGAGCTTTTATTCTTACTCGCTGAATATGAGTTTAGAGAGTTTAGAGACTACAAGCTCATTTCTTATCCTCAAACTAAACTTCAAAAAACCTTAATTCGAAAGGCTGAGCTTCATCAAAAAGCCGAAAAAACTTTTCAAAAAATCTTAAAGCTAAGAGTCATCCCCACAAATATAAAAGTTCTAGCCCGCTTTTCTGATATGTATCAATTATTTGCCGATACCTTAACACAATTGCCGGTCCCCCAAGAGATTAAGGCATTCCCAGAAGAAGTTGAAGCCTATCAGATTTATATCGAAGAAAAGATCCTTCCTTTAGAGGAGAAATCGATTCAGAGTGCTCAAACTGCATTAGATCTGGCAAGAAAGTATCGTATTTACGATGAATGGTCTGCTAAAGCAGTACAAAGATTACTTAAATTACAACCGAATCTATATCCCATTAATGGAAGTAAAGTTCTAAATACAGATTGGATTGCTCCAAGCATAGATCATTCATTATTGAAGAAGAATTATTTACGAGAGTATAGATAGGATCTATAAAAGATATAAGATGAGTCTTGTAAGCTATCTTCATAATACTCTAGGACTTTGATGAACGCTTCAACGACCAAGTGAAAGTCCATTCAGAGACAATCTCGCCTGCGGTATCACGGCCGATGACCTTGTGGGTACAAAGCTCTCGTTCTCCTGTTTCTAAGGTCGCAATAATCGCTTTGCGGGTAGACTCACCGCCTTCACAGCTAAAGGTTGATCGTCCCCGACACTGCCTGATAAACTTTGCTTCACATGATGCTAAAATCATATTTACTTTGTGAGGTGCTGCTCGGCAGTACATAAAAGGCAATAAACCGCTAGCAGCCTCTGCAGCCATACCTTGAGCGGCCCAATAGGTTGAGCCAAAGGGATTACGTGTTGCCCAGCCTCCGGGAATACTGACAGTGCATTCTTCATGACTTGCATGATCAACACGCAGTCGGGCAAATGCACCAAGGGGGAGGATCCTGTAAGTCATTAAGCGGAAAAGTATTGGTCGTTGCATATATTTGATCGATTGCTGTAAACTTTGTTGGTTAAATAACTCAAGTTGATCTTGCACTTGATCATGGTTTTGTTGCGGGTTAGTCATGCTATTTAGTTTATCTTTACTAGTTTCTAAGGTTTAAGCTTCTATCAGCCAAGATGCTCATATAAGTCATTCACTGATATCAGCTAATTTGCTTGAGAAAGAGTACAAGTCATATTATGAATCATGATCAGAGTCCACTCAAAGCGTTTACCATCTATTAAACCTAGACTAAGTTGCTAAAGGATAAGAATAAATCATGAAGATTAAAATGTATCGGCCGCTTAATTCAGTCATTGTCTCATTGGAAACAGAGCTTGGTGAAAGATACTTTTTAATCGATAGTGGCTGTCCGATTTCCTTTGCAGTGAAGGCTAAAACAATTATTGCGGGTGCTTGGTTTTTAAATGAAGAAGTTCAGCTTTCTGGTGCACCGTTTTCCTTGGGGCCTTTAAGTGAACGCTTAGGTGTACCGCTAGAGGGCTTTATTGGCCTGCGTGATTTAATCAGGCATTGGCGTATTTATTTTGATTTTGATCATAATGAGATTCTGTTAGGTGAAGCCACTCGTCATATCATTCATGATCCAGAAGAAGCCACAGTGATTCCCATGGAAATGATTATGGGTGCACCGATTGGTATCCAAGCATACAAAAATGAAGATCAAGATAAAAAATCTGCCTTTTATATCGATACCGGTTCAAGATTTATTATTTTGGCAGAAACGCCTACCACAGCTGATCTGCAGCCTCGTTATGAAGTAGATCTTTTAACTTTTCAAGGAGTACAGGCGATATCTGTTAAGCAACTCAGCTCATTTAATGTAACCTGTCAATCTGGCGATTATAGCTCCAAAAGACTTTGCTCGGCTCAAATGGATGCGCCAGGTATTCCAAATGTGGTGGGAACTGAATGGTTAAGTCAACATAACGTATTTATTTCCTTTGAGGATAGAAAGCTATTGCTTTGGCCAAGATCAAACCCAAGTTCTGAAGCATGGGAAAGACTAAACGAAGATCTTTATGGGCCACAGGTTGAATTCATTTTTGATCCAAATGAATATGACAAAATGAACCGAAGCTTTAGTATTATGCGTCGAGCCAACTATCCTTTGCCTGAAGGCTTATCACCCATGGTTAAATACCGACTCAAGGATTATGTAATTCCAGTGGGCCTTGAGGGGATTAATCGCTTTACCACGCAGGTTTTTAGCACTGATAATGCCTTTGAAACCGAGCTTGAGTTTATTGATGAAAATCATCGAGAAGTATGGGTTTCGATTAAAAGGTTATTCGATTACTGATGCTTGCCTTTGCTAAGAAAGAGATCGTGCCATGGAAGATAGTTCTTTAGTTCGCATGTTTGCCTTATTGGTAGCCATAGCACCTGCAATGATCATGTTTGCTTATTTCATGGCGATGGCACGTGTTTCTTTTAAGATCGATAAATTATGGAATGCCTTTGGCTTAGGGGCGGCGATTGCGTTTCCCTGTATATTACTCTCTCAAACCTTTGATTGGTTGATTGACCTTGGCCCAGGCCCTTATGCATTCAGCCTAAAAAACTCACTTTTTATGGCTGCGATCCCTGAAGAGCTTTTAAAGCTAGGTGCGGTATTATTACTTTGCTGGGAAGACTTACAAGAAATACATCCCCGGCGCTTATTTATGATGGCCATTGCTTGTGGCTGTGGTTTTGCTTGCTTTGAAAACATACTTTATGTTTTTGAACTAGGAGAGTGGCAGGTGACAGCCATAAGGCGCAGTATAAGTGCCGTGCCGGGCCATGCCTTTGTCAGTGCAATGATGGGCTATTGCATTTACAAGGCTGTGCATGGTCGAAATCTTTGGTGGGCAGGAACGATCATTCTTCCTATATTCAGCCATACTGTTTATGATTTCTTTCTCTTTGCAGCAAGTAACCTAAGCAAAGTCAATGCACCAGCTCAAGAGATTCTATGGATCACCTGGGGCTTCATCTTTTTTGTGGTCCTTGAAGGCTCGATTGCTCATATTTTTCTTTATCGCCTCACCGAAGCTGAAAAAGCGAGCCAACCCAATCTTTTTGAGGGAGATCCGTGGCAAGGAAAGCTAGACCATTTGGTTAAGTCTCCTATTTTTTGGGGCCTTATTGGTGGTATGTCCATCATTGGTACCGGCTATTTTGCCCACGACATGCTTGATAAGTTTGGCACCGTAGATCTTGTGTTTGATCAAGGCTTTGCGGTTTTTACCCTTTTGCATGCGCTTGCATTTCTGATGCTAATGCTCACGCAAATCAAACGACGTAAAAAGTCACTTAAGGGTAGGAATTAATTAATAGAGTTTAAGAGGATTATGACGAGTTCAAATGTTTTAGTTATGGACTACTTAGCTTCTTGATCTGTTTTTTCTTGCTCTGTTTTCTCTAATTCAGCTGGCTTAGTTTGAACATTTTCACCATCCTTCTGCACCTCTTCACCGGTTTGCTCTTTAGGTGGGATTAGGAAGACTTGCAAGCTGAACTGATTGGTGGATTGGTCATGCCATGAGATATTAGCCTGAAATGAACGTATTTCTTTATCGATTGAAATATCATACCGACAAATGTTTTCTTCATTAGGCTTAGTTTCAAGTAATTGGATGCCGTTAATGACTAATAATTCTGATGGAATTGGAGGCGTTGATTGACTTGATATCACATTCTTGAGAAGTTGTTGTGCAACGGGTGCATCACAGCTAGGAAGCTCATTTTCTGCTACATCCATCAGAGAAATCGCTATAAATGATGCCATAATAAGGCCTCCAATCACAGCGCCGATCTCTGAAACGCCACCTTTTTTTAAAGCTAAGTCTTGTAGCTCTGTTTTGGATAAGCCTAGGCTCATCATTTTGAGAACTTTCTTTTTTGCTGTATCTAAATAATAAAAATTGGCATAAGCAGCGATGGCAGCGTTTAAGCCGGTAAAGACAGCTCGTGGTAAGTCTGGAAAAACCATACCAATAATGATCGGTATAATCACAGCGACCATAATGCCTGCCAAATATAGTTTTCGGTAAAAAAACCAGATTAAAGGCATAAAAAAAGTAGCCACATTCCAAGAGCGAGTTTTTTTATAGCCTGTTTCAGCGGTTCCCGCTTCCATGGAGAGAAACTTATCAGCGTTGGGTCCAATGTAGATACGAAGTAAATCCTCAAAGGCGATTGAGTCTTTGTCTGAGTCCATTTTTTGAGCTTCCTCATTTAGTGCAAAGCCCTGAACTTCCTCATTAGACTCATTGTTATGTTCAATGTCTGGCCAATCCGACATATTGACTCCTATTTAATCATTTCTTAGTCATTTTAGGTCATTCTTTAAGTATAGAAGAGGTGAATAAATCATACAACCTAAAAAACCTTAATAAATACTGACCTTACAACTCTAAAACCAATCTTTTTAGACTTATAGCTTGGGACATACCAAGTTCGCTCAAACTTATATTCATCATCGCTATGTTTGGAGAGACTACGGACAGCACGGGAACTATTAAGGCCTGTATCAAAGCGATATGGTGCTGCGCTTAGTTGAGCATACACATTGTTACACCATTCGGTCATTGGAGCGCTCAACTTTTCATGCATAATCTTGTTATAGTGAACATGATCAGAAAACTGATACATCCCTAAACTGCGTTGAAAAGCCGTTTCCCATTCATGTTCAAAAGGTAAGCGATAGCCATTTGCGTGCCTGTTCCATTGCACCCTGTGTTGGCTCTTGTTCACTTGGTAAGCAGGCTTAAGGCCCTCATATTCACTTAATGCATTACAAAACTCGATACAGTCAAGCCATGAGATCTGATCAACCGGACTTTCATCTTTGGGTGAGCGATCATAAGAATCTTTATGAGAAAACTTATGAAGGCCGGCCGATGATTTCATAATCAGCTTCCATAATGCCCGAGAGATTGGAGCATCACTTATGTAAAAAGCTGTTGTTAACTTGAACTTAAGCTGGCGGTTTGGGATTAAACCTTGGCCTTCAGGACAAAAAATAAGATTAAACTTTGTGCCTGCAAACTTACGATATAAATTCAAATCTACCGGCGTTTTTTTGAGTAAATAGGTCACCTTTTCGGTATGCTGACCAAAATCAAAAGATAGAGTCTTGAGATAATGCTTCAGCCATTCCTCATGATTTATGTTTGATCGCTCACCATGATGATCCATTAAAGCATTAAGATGATCAACTTCAGCCTCGGAGATATTAAGGTTATGCCGAGCTTCTTGTAGATCAAAATAATCAATGGATAAATACGTTAAACTTGGAAATTGCCTATGAACCTTTTTTAGGTCAAAGCTGATCGGCGCAGCAATAACAAGTTGGTTGATGTGAGGAGAGTTAGGCCATACCTTTTTAAAGCTTTCCCAATTTTTTCCGGTGTATTTAAGAGTGTTTAATGTATGTATTTCCTTTTTTAGAGATGTATTAAATAGCGTGCAGTCTCGAAGATGTAGCGATTCAATATGTGGACACTGTTGTAAAATATCTACAACCAGACTCCAGGCGACTCTAGATAATGATAAGCTTTTTAGAGAATCCAACTTTAACGAGGGAAAAGGTTCATAATCAGAGCAATAATCAATCTCTAAACATTCAATTTGAGGATTTGCCTTCAAAAAATGAGTGATAAACTTCCACTTTATTTCGGTAAAACTTGCTTTGGTTAAGTGGGGATAATAGCGACCCTTTAAAAAGGCACATCTTTTGAAACAAACATCTATGAGACTTAAGTCTTTTTTTAAAAACTCATTTACTTGAGTTCTATTTAAATCCTCAACAATATAGCTTTTGTATGATAGATAATGGTCTAGTAGCCCAAGTTCATCTAAAAGACCAAAAGGAACTTTAGAAGAATAGGTCAATGTGTGACTTAAATGATAACTTCGATTGAGTATCTTTAATAAGCATAGTAAAAAAGCAAACTGAAGCGCTGGTGAACATTGAAGCTTATATTGAAAACTATTTTTGCTAGAACTTAAGTCAGTCCAATTACTGTGTTCAATGAACTGCCTAAAATTATTATAAGTATCTTCTACTAGGTCTATATTTAATAAAAGGGTAATGCCCTGCTTTACTAAGTGTTCATCATCTGAATAAACCAAGCGATTCAAGCGCGAAATCATAAGTTAATCTCTTTGTCATTGTATTAATTTAGTTAATGATTTTATATAGAATGATGTTTTGACCATTCAGTATAAATATTTAACCTTTAACAAAGAGAGAATAAGACATTTTATTTAGCTTTAATCTTTAGACTCTAACTTAAGATTAGTTTGAAGCTGGAAAGCACCACATTGAGTCACTGCCGCTAAACGCAACCGAGATACAGCTTGGCATGGTTTCAGGGCAGTCAGCATCGCTTTGGCATTCTCCACTACAATAGGCAGTGTCATCACCATCTCGTGAAATGCATAGTGAAGACGCACATTCTTGTTGACCCGTAGCAGTATCACAGGAATCACCGGTTTGCAGACTTCCTCGTTCACCACTGATACAGCACGCTAGTGGTGCCTCATCGCTTCCTACATTTTCACAGCGTGCATCCTCGGCACAGTCATTGTTGGCAAAGCAAGAGCTAGATCCAAACTCTTCACAGGACTCAACCATTTCACTTGGTGCATCAGGTGTATTGGGCATGGGCGCTGCATCGATGATGCTTGGTTCATTATCCATAAACATATCAGTTTCAGCTACAGATAGGTCTTCTTGGTTGGTGGCATAATCAAAACGATCCTCGATTGTGTATTCATTATTTTCTGGACTTGTCGCGATTGTTGTTATGAATAGGGCACATAACAAAAGAACTGAAATCGCTGAAAGTTTTTCAGTTTTTGGGAGTGAGTTTGACATATGCTAGCTTCTTTCTTTTAATTAAAGTTTTTTAACGACTAACCAAGGAATAAACAAAGCAGGAAGTGTATAACTATCACTTGGATCCATGGTCAGCTTCACTGTTTTCAAACTAGATAACTCACCACTGTTAAGCAAGTCTTTTAGAGCTAAGAAGGGCCATTGGGCTAGACCCAAACCATGACGGTAAGCCTCGGCCCAAGCGGGTGATATATTGATCCCAACCATGACCATACCTGTGGCAACTAAACTCGCATATAAAACCAGGTCAAAGTGCTTTCTTGGCCTTTTGGCGTAAAAAGAGATGATGTCATAACAGGCTAGAGGAAATAAAGGAAACACGGCCAAGCTAGCAACATCAGAAAGCTTACCCGTCAATTCATTAGCAAACATAGCTTTAAAGAAATGGTCATTTAAGATCCATAAGGCCCAAAATGCTAAGGTGAGAGGATGTCTTAAGTACAAGCAGAGCTCTTGAGCCTCTGTGGTCGTTTCTAACTTATTTTCTTTAATGTGCATATCCATCCACCTAAAAAATACGCGATTTTAATCATTTGTCAAACTCCTAAAGATCTAAAATACGCTTAGTCGCATCACTGCTGAGTATGTTTTTTTGTATCTGACTGATCGAAACATTGATCTTAATCGCAAACTAAGCTTAGATTTAAAGTTGATAGCAACTTCTATTCACACTATTGGAGCAAATAGTGACTCTCATCCATTCTCCAAAAGGCGAGCTACTCGGTGGCCGATACTATTTGATTCGTCAAATTGGTCTTGGTGGCACCAGTAAAGTCTATGAGGCTGTACATCACCTTACGCAAGAGCGAGTCGCCATCAAAGTGATTCCCCTAAATGAGTTAAAGAGTGACTCTCGTACTGTTGCTCGTTTTATGAGAGAAGCAAAGCTACCCCAAGAGGTATCGCACAAAGGTATAGTACGCATCAATGATGCTTGGATCGATGATCAACAGCGTTGTTGCCTTGTGATGGAATACCTTAATGGGGTAAATCTTAGGCAGGCGATCCGCAGTGGTCAAATGACTCGGCTTGACCTTTTGCGTTGGCTCATTCGAATCTTGGAACCATTAGAGGTTGCACATCGGTCCGGTGTAATCCACAGAGACTTAAAGCCTGAAAATATCTTTCTCCATATGCCCTTACCCGCCGAAAGCGATACCATGGTTGCTGATGATATGTATCGCTTTGATGAGGAAAGTGGAGAGGTTAAACTTGTGCATCAAGTAAGAACTTCTAAAAGTCCTCGTCATCTGCCCTCTTCCTTACCTCCCGAACAACAAGAGAACTTCCAAAGTTCTGTGCCCACACCCATCGAAAGTCTACTTGGCGAAAACTTTGATATTACTCAGGTAAAGCTTTTAGATTTTGGCTTAAGTAGAACCTTGATGGAACCTTCTGTCACCCAAACCGGACATTTTGTCGGTACGCCTTGGTATATGAGCCCTGAACAAGTCTTTTCGCCAAAAACAGTGACACATCAGACCGACCTGTGGTCGATGGGTATCATGCTGTATGAAATGCTTTGTAACACTGTCCCTTTCAGTGGAAACTCACTACCCATGGTATGCAATGCCATCAAAGATGACCCCATTGATCTGAGTGTTATCACTAATGAATACCCCAAGTTACAGCCACTAGCAGACACAATTTTGCTTTGCCTACAACGGGATTTAAAGCAGCGGATTAAGAGTGCTGCTGAGCTCAAATATCGCTTGGAAGCTGATTATAAAAGTTTTAGCAATTGCATATATGCATCTGAGACTGTGGTGGGCGAAATGTATCCAACCCCGTCCACTCAAATCTCTGTGGAAGGGCTTGCTAAGTTAAAAGAAGATTCCACCGAAGCACGGCCTAACTATAATCAAGAGCTTCACTTATCAGAGTCTCCCTTGCCTCAAGCGCCACAAGGATCAAAAGCGCCACAAGGATCACAAGAAGATATCTCAGATATGAGCTTTAATTCTGAAGATTTTGAACTTTCCGAAGCTGATGCACCGGCGACCTTGCGTTTAAGTGCTGAGGATATCAAGGATCAAATGAAAGAACTTCGCTCTTTGGTTGGCAGTGACACTCAAGCCTTTATGGATACTTTAGGTTCTTCTACAACAAGTGATGATGGCTTTAGTGATTATCCACTTTGTGATATTTCGATTGTATCAAGTGAAATCGCTGACCTGCCTACCATTGTTACCAAAGAACGTTCACCATTTGCCAAGCAGTCATATAGTCCGAGTTCAGAGCTTTTAAATCCCGAAAAGATCGATCACAATAAAGTAAAAGCGCAAGCAAAACCCTTAATTTCTTCTCTGTCTGCAGAAAATACTTTTCCAAACGAAGCATTGGAAAAACACCAATCACCGGTACTGCTTCTCAGTGATCCTCCAAACGCTGTACCAGAGGAAATTGAAACTCAACAAATCCTAAAACTCTATAAGAAAAAGAAAAAAAGAGCAGACTTATGGGTTCTCATTAGTCTTTTTATTTTTGGAATTAGCGTTGGCCTCTTGATTCGTGCCTTTAAGCTCTTGTAGATTGCCACTTATAGTAATCATTTATTGATCTAAAGGACCACGAAGCATATGAATCATTCTACACTCCCTCTTGTGAATAAACAAAGAACAATCGGTACAATCTCCACAGCAGTGGGACCCATCGCCTACGGTTTTTGGCGCTTTGCTGGAACTACGGTCAAAGAAGCCCGAGAAAAAGTTGAAGTTGCCCTAGAACTCGGCATGAATCTTTTTGATCATGCCGATATTTATGGCGTTGACGGCGGAGGGCAGTTTGGCGATGCAGAGGCTTTGTTTGGTGAAGTTCTTAAAGAAGCACCTCAGTTGCGCTCAAAGTTTTTATTGGCCACTAAGGGCGGTATCGTTTTAGGTCGCCCTTATGACTCTAGTGAAGCATACTTAAGCAAAGCGGTAGATGACTCTTTAAAACGCATGAATGTCGATCAAATCGATCTTTATCAAATCCACCGACCTGATTTTCTCACCCATCCTGCTCAGTTAGCAAGCACCTTAGAAAAGCTCAAAGAAAGTGGGAAAGTGAAAGCCTTTGGGGTTTCAAATTACACGGTTGCTCAAACTAGAGCCTTACAAGCCCATTTAAGTTTCCCATTGGTGAGCACTCAACCTGAGTGGAGTTGCTTTCAAACTCAAGCCTTAAAAGATGGTACCTTAGACTTAGCGATGGAAAGTAACTTAATCCCATTGGCTTGGAGTCCATTAGCCGGTGGCAAGATTGCCTGGAACGACTCGCAAATCGATCATGCTGTGCAAGCGAATGGACTAAGTGAAAGCTCTGCTCAATGTTTAAAAGATACCATTAAGATCCTAGATCGCATTGCTTTTGAGCAAGAGGTGAGTAGAACGGCCGTTGCTATCGCTTGGACTATGGCTCATCCAGCGCAAGTGATTCCGATTATCGGTACTCAAAACTTAAACAGAATGAGGGATTGTGCAAACGCAACCCAAGTTCAATTTACTCGAGAGCAATGGAACGAGATTCTAATCGCTTCACAAGGTTATCCATTACCTTAAAGCATCGCTTGTACTCTAAAATATCAGTTTGTCATTCCTGTAAGTCTGATTGGAGCAAGAACTTGTTAGTTTACTTATTACTTGAGCGTTTTAAACGTAGCCAAGCTGAGCTGGTGAAATTGGTAGTCATCACTTGTATGGTGATAGGATTGTATCTTGGCCTCAGCGTACCGACCTCTCAAGCTAAGAATATTCTTGAAATCAAGCCTCTTTCGGCCGAAAGCTATTCTGAAAGCTTTACTTTGGGTGTTCGGCTTGAACATAACTCATACTTACTTGTACAGGCGATGCTCATGAATGGTGGTTTAGGGGATGAAAAGCCGGCTTGTCGTATTCTGTATGTTCATCCTAAACAACAAGCAATCAACGAAGTAAATAGAGATGGGGAATGGCATTATACAGCCTCAAAAGATAAACTAAGAGTTGGATCTTGCTTGCTACAACGAACTGCGACCGGTCTTTCTTGGAAGGCAAAAACCCAATCGCTCACTGTTGAATTAAGTCTTGAGGGAAAGTTGGGTCAGTTTTCTAATGAAACAATGTCGGTTAAGTTAGATAAGGAACAATTCAAAACTCAAATTATAATGCCCAATGCTCAAGTTCTTGCTTCAATTAAGCAAAGTTCTAAGTCGGCAAAAATCATCAAAGGGCAAGGCGTACTCAATCATGCTCGCTCAACTATTTTACCTCCCAAATTAGCCAAGCGTTGGTTTAAACTCTATGCCTTTGCAAAGGATCCAGCGTCGGGACAGAATCCTTTTTTACTTTTGGATATCCGTTTCCCACCAAAGCACTTACCAACCAAGCAACAACAGCCCCAAGCATGGGCTTGGCTTGGTACAGATCGTTCTCCCCAACAATTAACTAAGCTTGATCAGTCTCTTGAGGCGCTATCTAAAAGAATACTCAAAGTAGGTGATCACTTTTCTTTAGATAAGTATGGCTTGGTTTATACGGTTAAAGACATCAAACCAAAGTTTAAATATGAGCCCATTAAGGCCTATGGTTTAATGGGGAAAATGCTTAAGTCATGGGTTGGTGACCCAATCAATAGAAGTTCGTTGATTGAACTTGAAACCAAGCAGGGTTTACTTTTTGGTATGATCGAAGAAATTGAGTTTAGATGAAGTGGGCTAAGGGTTATTTAATACTAAGTCTATTAATTTTTAAAAGCTTAGTCGCTCAAGGATATGCCCAAGAACGATCAAATGAAGATCTTCGAGAAGAAAAAAATAAAAATCCTAGCCAAGCAAGTCCATTAAAACAGATCAAAAAAGATAAGGCATCCCTGTGGCGCTTTGCCCCCTTACCCAGCGTGGCCTATAATATTGAGCGTGGCTTTGGGTATGGCGTTTACCTAACCACCTTTAAGAAACGGCAATTAGCCGCCGGAGTGCGAGGGTCTAGATATGATTATTCCTTTAGCTTATCACTCTTTCAAACCACAGGTGGCTATACCTTTCATAAACTGCTCTTTGATGCACCCTATCTAAGTAAATCTGGCCTACGTCTACAAGGGATCACCGGCTATGAAAACCAAGAAACCAGTTGGTATTCAGGCGTAGGAGCACCAAGAGCTTTGCAACAAAGCTATCTGGATGAAAAAGGATATCTCCATCCAATCACGAGTATTTGGTGTATGCCCACTTTGACACAACCCTTGCGCTCAATTCATCCGGCGTTGAATGTGTCTTTGGGCTGGACGGGCAGATATGTGTCTTTGGCCTTACCCAAACAAAGCCTTATCGCCCAAGAGCAACCGCCCGGAGCAGAAGGTGGTTTTTTATCGGCTTTACAATTTAGTATCTCTTGGGATAGTCGAGACCGCGAACCCAATACTCACAATGGTATATGGACGGAATTATCAATGAGAACCGCTCATCAAGCCTTGGGCTCCTCTTGGGATTATATGGGATTTAATTTTTCTCATCGTCAATACTATAAACTTCCCACTAATCCATGGATTGTTTTTGCTTATCGCTTGGGTGCCGATGCACAAGTCGGAACGGTTCCTTTCTTTCAAAGAAGCATAATGGGTGGAGTTTTATGGACTGAGCTTGGTGGAAATACAGCACTCAGAGGCTATAAGTTTGGTCGTTTTAGGGGAAACCTAGCCTTTTATGGGACGGCTGAACTTAGAATTAGATACTACCGAGCGTATTTTAAGCAACGAACCCTAGACTTTCAAGTTACGCCCTTACTTGATTTAGGCTCAATTCATGGCCCTGCTGATGGATTATCAACGCTTCCTGCTCAAACTAAAAGATCATGGTTTTGGGGCAGTGCCGGCATAGGAGGACGCGTCGTTTATGATGAAGGATTTATTGTTCGCTTAGATTTAGTTTGGGCTTTGGAACGTGACCAAAAAACGCTCGATGCAAAAGTATCTCAGCGCCCTCAACTTGGGATTTATGCGATGGTCGGGCATACATTTTAATACAAAAAGTTCTTGTGGTCTTCATGAACACTGTTTGACCTTGAGCTAGATCTCGCTAGAGTTAAACGTGAAGATTAAGTAGTCTGATCTTCATTCTAATCTACGTAGATGAATAAAGCAGAGCGATGATCAAATATACATGTTCTCAGTCACAAAGTCCGTTTACCACGATCCTAAACTGTGTATTGATCATAAGTCTTATGGGGGCATGTACTCAGGAAAAAGACGACTTAGCAAGCTCTTTGCCACCTAAAGGTATAACGGTTTCTGACTCAAGCAACATCGATTTAAAAAGCCAACAAAATAAGGTGATTTACGGAGAGGATACCCGACAAGATGTATATGAACTTGTCGATGCAGAGTTAGAGCAAAGAGCTCGACGCTCTATTGTTGCTATGTTTGATAGTGGCAACCTAAGTATCAATAACTCCAGCGGTGTGGTCACAGTACAAGGTGGCACTTTAGGCAGACGCTACCGACTCTGTAATGGCCAACGTTATCGTAATCAAGTCACGGCAGCGAGTTGTTCGGCAACCCTGATTGATGATGATATTATTGTAACCGCCGGACACTGCGTTGAAACACAAGCAGAATGTGAAACCAAGCGCTTTGTTTTTGGCTATTACATGCAAAATGGAACAAGCTTAGCGCCGATCAATAGCAATCAAGTCTTTACCTGCCAAAGGCTCCTTTCAAACATCAATACCTCTGCGCTTGATTATGCATTTATTCAGCTAGATCGACCTGTAGACTCAAGTGTTGGAGAACCGGCACAAGTCACTCAATCAGCTGAACCTTTATCACTAAACGACCCATTGGTCATGATGGGCTTTCCAAGCGGTTTACCTCTAAAAGTTGATGCTGGAGGCTTTGTCAGCGATCCACGTGGTGCTACAAGGCCTTTAAATTATTTTAGAGCAACGGTAGATGCCTTTGGAGGAAATTCCGGCTCGGGCGTATTTAATAGTAATGGAGAGCAAGTCGGGATTTTAGTGCGTGGTGAAACGGACTATGTATCATCAAATCAACGTTGTACAGTGGTAAACGAACTAAACCAAGATCGAGGACCAGGCGAAGATGCCGAAGAAATTACCTATTTATCTCGAGCATTAAGTGCTTTATGTGAAAGTGGTTATCCTAGCGAGCGCTTGTGTGGCACAAGTCAAGGTGGACTATGCAATGAGTGTGAGCAAAGCTCAGATTGCCAAGATGACTTACAATGCGGTCGCTTTGCACAATATCCAGAGGCTTCTAGCTTTTGTGCACCGGCATGCATGCAAGATGATGATTGCCCGGCAAATCACGAATGTAGCCAAAGTCAATGTACACCTTTAGTCATTCGTGGCTGTGCGGAAAATCAAGTGATCGCTGATGATGCCTGTGGAAGACGTCTAGGAATCATCGAAACGTGTGCAACTGATGAATACTGTCGACAGGGTGCCTGCTTACCTGCTTCAGCGGGCAATGCTTGCGAAACGGCTATTCCTCTGCTTGCCGAAACCCAATCAATACAAGGTAGCATTGGCGACGGTTTTACCTCAACAAGTATAGGGAGTTGTGGTGGCGATGGTCCCGAAGTGTTCTACCAACTTGACCTTGAGCAAGCAAATCACTTGGTGGCTACTTCTACTGGATATGATACCATTATGTACCTACGGTCCGCTTGCGAAAGTGGCAGTGAGCTAAGTTGCGTTGATGATTCGCGTCCACCTGGGCGCTATGGTTCACGTATAGATGAGAGACTCAGCGCCGGAACCTATTATTTAGCTTTGGATAGCTATGATCCAAATGAAAGTGGACGCTATCTGCTGAATATCGAATTATGTGAACAGGTTTGTAATGAGGGAGAGCAGCGTTGTAGCCCTTTGGGAAATGTTGAACGCTGTGGAATCAATAGAGAAGGCTGTGTTGTTTGGCAAAGCGTTGAGGACTGCTTAAATGGTGCTGTTTGCGATGAAGGCCGGTGTATTTTACCGGAACTAGGCGATGGCTGTGAAAGCGCTGAAGTCATTGAGCTAGCTACGCCTATTATGAGCTTTGAGTTTGAGGGGCAAATCAACGAGCAATATCGTTTAGATGCGGGTAGTCAATGTTCACCTTTTGCAAGTTTTGATCGCTTTTATCGCTTCGAACTTGAACGAGCTTCTGTTTTAAGTGCTGAGCTCGGCGGTGAACGAGCAACAGCGCTTGCTCTATATGCTGACTGCCCTACTTTAAACACAGAAAACACCGAACTAACCTGTAGTCCTAATCTATTGGGAACAACACAACTTACTGAAGCCTTAGCTCCTGGGGCTTACACCTTGGTTGTCACCAGTGAAGAAACAGCAGAATACAGCCTAAACCTGTCCTTTGTTCCGGATTGTATGGATGAATGCGACCTTAACTTAGCTCCGTTTTGCGACGAGCAAGTTCAAGACAATGGATTAAGTATTGAGGTGGTTCGTGAGTGCCAAGTCTCATTTGAAGGCTGTGCCAAACTCGTTGCCATAGATGAGTGTAATGGACGAGTATGCTCAAATGGTCAATGCCAAGAAGAATGTATGAATAGCTGTATACTTGGTGAGCATGCTTGCTTAAGTGATAACACGGTCATTAGCTGTGTAGCTGATGAGCGAGCCTGTACATTCTGGACTGAGTCAAGCACTTGTGATGATGGGGAAGTTTGTGTAGATGCCGGTCGCTGTATTTCTGAAGAACAAGCAGGAGAGGAAGCGGGGACTGAAATCGATCCCATGCCTGCCGGACAAAGCGCCGGTGAGTTAGCTCGAGATGAATGGCATAGCTACTCAGGGCCAAAGGAAGTTGAAGTCCCTATCCGAAGTCGTGGAGGCTGTGATCAGCAGAGTCGCAAAGTTCCAAGTTTACTTTGGCTCTTTTTACTAGGTTTTTTCTCTTTTAGGAAAGCAAGAATTAAGCTCAAATTTATAAACTCTTTACGCTCACTCTAGACCCGCTCAAGAGAGTTTGGTATACCGCTCCTCTAGACTAGGTCCAATCTTGTGATTGACTTGGTAATTCATACTCTAAGGATTATAGTAAGAGGAGTCATAATGGAATTCCTAACCGAATTAAAAAGAACGCATAATAACGGCGCTTTACGCGGTACAGATGAGGGCTCAGAAGTGGTCCTAATGGGTTGGGTTCAAGCTCGACGAGATCATGGTGGCTGCACCTTTATTGACCTTAGAGATCGTGATGGGATCACCCAACTTCGTTTTGACCCAACCATTAACGAAGAAGCATATAATATCTCTACCCAAGCGCGCAGTGAATATGTGATTGGAATTAGAGGGATGGTTGAAAGCCGTGGTGCTAATATCAACGATAAGATTCCCACCGGTGAAATCGAAATTGCTGTACATCAAGCAACCATCTTTAATGCTGCTGACACACCTCCCTTTCCGATTCGTGATGAGGTAGACTGTGGTGAATTACTGCGCTTAAAATACCGCTTTCTTGACTTACGTAGAGCCCCATTACAAAAAGCAATGAAAGTACGATCAGAAACCAATATGGCCGTTCGTAATTTCTTGGTTGACCATGGATTTTATGAGTTTGAGACTCCGATTCTTACCAAGGCCACTCCCGAAGGCGCTCGTGACTATCTTGTGCCTAGTCGTGTTCATCCAGGCTCATACTATGCGCTACCTCAAAGTCCACAGATCTTTAAGCAGCTATTCATGGTTTCTGGCTATGACAAGTATTTCCAAATCTGTCGTTGCTTCCGTGATGAAGACTTAAGAGCGGATCGCCAGCCTGAGTTTACCCAAATCGATATCGAAATGTCCTTTATTACGCCTGAGGAAGTATTCGCCACAGTTGAGGGGATGCTTAAATCCATCTTCAAAAAAGTTAAGGGCATGGATATTCCTACCCCATTCCCTCGTATGCCTTACCAAGAAGCAATGGATCGCTTTGGTTCGGATAAGCCGGATGTTCGTTTTGGCTTAGAGCTTTGTGACATCTCTGATCTTGTCGCTGATTGTGGCTTTGGTGTCTTTAGCGGTGCAATCGCTAATGGTGGCTCTGTACGTGGTATTCGTCTTCCTCAATCAAGCTTAACCCGTAAGCAAATCGACAGCTTTACTAAGGTTGTAGCAGAATATGGAGCAAAGGGTCTTGCTTGGTGCAAAATCAAGGAAGACGGCACCTGGCAATCAACCTTTGGTAAGTTTCTTGACGAGGATACCCAAGCTAAGATCACCGCTAAGATGGAAATGGAAGTAGGCGATATCGCTTTCTTCGTGGCCGATAAAAATAAGGTTGTTTATGCTGCCTTGGGTGCTTTGCGCCAGCATATTGCACATCTTTTGAATATGGTGTCAGAAAATGATTACAAGTTCTTATGGGTTCTTGATTTCCCATCTTTTGAGTATGATGAAGAGGAAGGTCGCTACTATGCAATGCACCATCCTTTCACATCTCCCATGGATGAAGATATCCCCTTAATGAAGACCAATCCACAAGCGGTGCGAGCCAAGGCTTACGACGTTGTGCTTAATGGGTATGAACTCGGTGGTGGAAGTATTCGTATCCACCGTCAAGATGTCCAAGAGCAAATGTTTAGGAATCTAGGTCTGAGCGAAGAAGAATCTCGTTCAAAGTTTGGCTTCTTACTTGATGCACTGTCCTATGGCACACCACCACATGGTGGTATTGCCTTAGGCATGGATCGCTTGGTTATGCTTTTGTTAGGCACACAAAATATCCGTGACGTCATCGCTTTCCCTAAGACAATGAAGGCCAGCTGTACCATGACCGGTGCCCCTTCACTTGTGCCGATGGATCAACTTGATGAAGTACACATTACCGGCGTAAGATTAAAAAATCAGGAAGCTGAGGAGTCAGCTGATCAGTAAAAAGCGCTTGTAAATAAAACAGATTGAGTCGCAAGGAAGCCGTCATGAAAAAAAACAATTTGATTAAGGTGGCTTTCTTAAAGCGGCTCTGTTTTATTGGATTGCTCCTAATCCTAAGTCAAGTCAACAGCTTGTACTTAGGTGGAGACGCAATAAAAAATGCACAGGCCTGTGGTGTTAACTCGCATCTATGGATCACCGACTCGGCGATTTGCCAACTCCCATTTGGTTCAAGATTAAGAGCATTTTACAGTTTTCAACGCCATGTGGATATGACCCGCTTGGGTTCTGCTTTTCCGGACTCAGGATATGCCATTGATCACGAATATGGTGAGTTTGCACATTGGCCTCCCTTTATCCAAGCTTATATTGATGACTTTCATGAGCGTTATGGTTCGCAAGAGATGGCTTGGGATCAAGAAGCCCTTGCTGAAGTCGCCTTTATCATGGGGGTTGCGGCGCATGGGTATGAGGATGAACTTTTTGATTCTCAATTCCTGCGCTGGGTCGAACAAGAAGATCAAGCCAACCAAGATATTATTGATCCTGCCCTTGATTTTTTACTCATTTATGAGGGCCATACTGAATTATTGCCTCCTTTAGATTTTCCAGCCCAAGGAGTGAGTTCTGCTTTACAGCGCGCCGGTGTTGAAGTCAGTGTTGAAGAACTTGAAACCGGTGTTGCTAGAGTCCATCAGTTTGCGCTGCGCCTATCACAAAGTCCGTCTACACTCCGAGCCTTGGTGGAAAGAGATGCACCTTTGATTCCTTGGGCCACCGAATACTACTTAAATCATAGAATAAGTGGAAGTTTAGCCCATGAGCCACAGCGGGTGGCAGCCATGTTAGAAGGAGTATATCAACGTCTGTCTGGTCAATCTATTGCCGATGAGGTTATTTCGCACATCGATCCGGCTTCACCTATGCAATTACGGCTCTCGGCCGTCGCTAGTGGCTCGCAAGCACAATGGATTACTTTGTATTTCAAGACAGGAGTGATGGCTGAAAGTATTGTCAATAATATCCAGCTTCTCGTCAATGGAGAGTCGATACCTTTTAACTATCGAGCAACTCGCTGGGGCGGTGGCCAAGGATATACTCGTCTTTTTGAAGTGAGTCCTGCTGACCCGGCAAGTGTAGTCAATCAAGAATCACTACAAGTCATTGTTGAGCCTGGACTTGAAATACTTGGTGGTGAAGTGTCAAGTAATCGCTATGAGTTTGAAATAGAGTTATGCTCAAATTGTGAGTCTGTACCTGAGCAAGATTTACGTCATGGAGGACAGCAACAGGGGTGCTTTGTGAGCAACGCTAATTTTGCAGATCTGGGCATGATGAATACCACTGATCAAGATGATATGGTCACTGATTTGGGATTCTCTGACTATGAAGTAACTGCAGATCTGGGCATGACTGTAGATCTGAGCATGACACAGAATCGTGAGCAAGACTCAAGCATACTCAATACCAACCAAGATGATCAGGGAATGTTATATTATGATACTGTACTCATAGATGGCCATGAATCTCATTCTCAAACAAATAATCAAGGTTGCTTGCAACGTTCTGTAACAGGTAACTTGAATACAGTGTTTAGCTTGTTTTTATTAATGATTCTGTATAGATCAAGACAAAAGACTAAGCCAAAAACTAAACAATAGATAAGAAAAACAAACTGTTTTTTACAGGAGACTTGATTCACTCGTTAATCAAGTTATCTTATTCGTAGTTTATTGAGATTAAGTCTTGATTTAAGGAATGGCACTTGTGTTAGAGATTTAACTCTGATTTCAATAAACATAGAAATGTTTCATCAATTAAACAGCAATCAATAAATGCATTATGCAGAAGGATAAGCTTACCATGGACGAGATTTATGAGGATCTAACAAGTAGCTTTGATCAAATCTACACTGCCCTAAAGCGTGATTTATCACGAGTAAGAACCGGACGAGCCAGCGCTGCTATTTTAGATGGTGTAAAGGTTGATTACTATGGTTCAGCAACCGAGATTTCTCAGGTTGCCGCCATTCAAATTCCCGAAGCTCGCATGATTACCATTAAACCGTGGGAAGCAAATCTACTCAAAGACATTGAGCGAGCGATTATCAATGCTAGCTTAGGTTTAGCACCTTCTAGTGATGGTACGATTATCCGAATTAATATTCCACCGCTCACCGAGGAAAGACGTAAGGACTTGGCCAAGCAGGTGACTCACATCGGTGAAAATGCAAAGGTTTCTGCACGTAATCATCGTCGTGATGCCAATACTATGCTCAAAGAGATGCAGAAGGATGGAGATATTAGCGAAGACGATTTACAACGTGCTCTCAAAGTTGTTCAAGGGCATACCGATACTTCCATGAGTACCATCGACAATATTATTGCTAAAAAACAGGATGAAATTGCAGAGGTATAAGCTGTACCGCTCGTGAAATATAAAATATGATTCAACAGTGTTTGATAAAGGTTGGCTATGAATCCATTATTTACCCACTTTAGAAGAGCACTAGATGAGTGTATGCCCTACTTGCTTACAACTCAGCAGAATTATCCACAGTTAGAGTTGGCTCCATTGGGCATTAGTTTAAAAAAACGAGGACTCATTTTAGATCCACAGTTAAGGGAAAACGAAGAGTTTTTACATCTTGTACAAAACTTAGACCGTTTGACCTTTGGACCGCTAGAAATGACCATGCCCAAATGGGTTTCTTATGATGCGGGTATTATGCCCTCGGGGATCTTTGGCTTTTGTGGGCGGGCAAGCTCCTTAGATCAGTGGGTAAGAAGAGCCCTTAAAGTTCCCGAAGATTATGAGGGCCTAGTTCCCTTAACCCAATTCATAGCCATTCCTACACCTGAGCGTAATGCTTGGTATTTACATACGATTTCTTCTTTGAATCAGGTATGTATGGGCGCTGCTGCTCCGGCAAATCTTACCTTATTGACGATTTGTTTAGGGGTAAGAGTTTTTCGCATGCAAAGACTATATGGTGCAACCCAGTGGCGCTCAAGTCGTTTAGGGATGTATGTTGGCCTTGGCCCATTAGAGATTATTACAGCATATACACACAATCATTCGGTTAAAAAGTCTGTCACTTGGCGCTTAGATATTCAAAGAGCATTGGTGGAAGCTGCTTTAATCAATGATGGTGCTTCGGTTGCTGCTCAACCGGCAACACATATGATTGATGTCGATGATATAGAGGCTTTGAAGCGCATTCAGACCGAAATTGAATCGGGGGTTAAATATCATATTGTGGGTCAGCCAAGCACTCGAGGTAGTATTGTTCAAGTACCGGTTAGGAGAAGTGAATGAGCCCAGATGAATATATTCAACAGCATTTAACTCTACAGGGCCTAGAGCCTTTTTTAGTGGCGACCTCCTATAACCGTGTTAATTTTAATCTTAATCCCTATGGGCTCAGTATTAAACAAGAGTATTTGATTGATCCCACGCATTCAGCCAGCGAACGATTTTGCGACTTATTATTAGCATTGGATAGTACGACCTTTGGGCCAGAAGGTATGCCGATGGATAAGTGGGTTTTTTATGATATCTGCTACATGCCAGGTGCTGTCTTTGGTTTTGGTATACAAGCACAGCAGGCCCCCCAAGAACTGCTTGACCTCTTTAAAGTAGATGCACAGGAAAATGTACTGATTCCCTTGTCCATGTATGGTGCTATTCCCATGACTCAGCGGGATGCTTGGATGGGTCATAACCTCTGTTCGATTGGGTCAAAATTGAAGTTTAGAAACTTTAAAGGTCTGGGCACCTTATCCAAAGCATTGGGTCTTAAGGTGGTGCAAGCCAAAGAGTTTTATGGTGCGACTCAGTGGAGTTCAGTGGCTTTAAATGTTCATATTAAGTTTGGCCCCTTAAAGCTCTATACTTCTTATACGCCTGCGCACTCTGAAAGTCATACGCTCACCTATGGTTTTAGCTGTACAGACCATGCTTTGTTAGCGGCGATGGGGCATCCTGACTATGACTTTGAAAGGCCAGCCCCAGAGCAATGGATTACGCCCAATGATCAAGAAGCCATGATCACTCTTCAGGATCAAATAGAGGCTGGAGAGCATTTTTGTATTCCAAGCGCACCACAGTCTCATCCCGACCACAAACATCAAGTGCCGATTGCTTCATTAGCAAGTAAACTTTTTACGCACCTTTAGATTAAACTTAATTGCTACTCATTTATCAATTCCCCTGAAAGTAAGGTAAAAGTCATGAGAATATATCTTGTTCTCCTAACCATACTGCTGTGCATAGCCTGTGAGCCTTTTGCGCTCACCGCAGAAGATCTAGCAGATGATCAACCTCGGTTTATTAGCCAAGATTTATCAGAAGTCCAAGCAAATCCAAGTGAACTCAGAGTGATGGCTTGGAATGTTAAATATGGCGCTATGCGCATGCCTTTTTGGTTTGACTGTTGGGGCGACCAAGTGTCAATTCCAGCCGCACAAGTAGAAGCAAATATGGAAGAACTTTACGAAATGATTCGTGAAGCTAATCCTGATATCTTAATGGTTGAAGAAATCGAACTCCATAGTCGCCGAAGTGCCTATTATGACATGATTCAAGGTATTTTAGATCATAC
>CAKZRU010000149.1 GCA_937146725.1 uncultured Myxococcales bacterium | reverse complement strand
AACAAGTTTAACGTTTTTTTGAACCAATTCGTCATTGATCAAATGCCTTGGTAGCCAACCAAAGCCTACCCCACTGATGATAGCTTGCTTTTTTAAGCTAAAGTCAGAGACTTCAATCAAGTGATCACCGCCCAAAGATAAATCATGATGAATATCGATAGGATCACCAATACAGCCAGCAACAATGAGTTCAATATATTGACTTAGATCACTGCGATCTAAGGTGCTTTGACTTTGGGCAAGAGGATGATCTTTATGTACAACCAATAAAGATTCAATGGGGGCGAGATCGATGGTTTTAAGATCTGCTTCACTTTTAAAACCAAAAGTGACCATCATACTCGCTTGTTCACTATCAAAGCGTTCTCGTACTTTGTGGAGATGCTCGACCACCACTTTAATTTTGGTGGCAATCGGTTGTTGGGTTAACTCTCTCACAGCTCGCATGATTTCACGGACCGGAGCAGCGCCATCAACAACAAGAGTCATACTTGCCTCTTGCTCGCCCTTTAGGTCCATGGCCAATTGTTCTAGAATATGAGTATCTTTTAGGATTTCTCTAACTTTGGGAAGAATAAGTTGGCCTTCTGGAGTAACTGTAACGCTACGTGTCGAACGCCTAAGCAAAGTCAGTCCTAACGCATCTTCCAAGGCCTTAACACCATGACTAACCGCAGATTTAGCACGATATACCTCTTGAGCAGCTAAGGTAAAGCTACCTAAGCGACTGACGGCCTCAAACATAATTAACTGCTCTAAACTATAATTCATTTGGTGGTTATCTCCTGAATCCGCTGTGCAAACCAATCACCGCAACGAACATCATTGAGTAAGCGAGTATCACGTAATAAATGCACAAAGGTCGCAAATTGAATGCGAGGATTATGTATACCCGGACGAGCGACTACTCGGTGACGAATACGCCCCAAGTGTTCACAGCCATGAATTTGGTTAAGCATTTCTCCAAGATTGACTAAGACGCAATCAGGACGGATAAGAACCGGATAAAACTCGTCATTGATGAGGACTTCAAGACCCCACATATCACCAGCGAGAACAGTAATCAGATTAATATCATCATGTTCACCGGCCAAAATCGTATTTAGGGCAGGACTTTGATAGTACAAGGTCCGAATCACAGTATCTGCACCCATTGTTTTAGCAATAAGCTCTCCGGCTTCAAACTGATATAAGGTTTCAAAGCATCTCAAGAGAATTCGAGCAACATGAATCGCCTCGTGTAAAATAGAACGAACACTAGAGCCAAAGTTGGGACTGAGTGTGTTTGGATCTTGATCAGCAACATCATATTGGCGATCTTCAACTGCCCCTAAGTGAGATTCAGCTAAGTGTCCACTCATCCAAAATTGTCGATGTAGATCAACTTCCTCAGCCCCTACTGCTTTTTCTCCTCCAAAAGGACTATAGCCTCTTTGACGAAAAAGCTCCGGATGTCCGTGTGCCTCTTCTAAAACTTGGCTTGAATGTGAAAAAAGATCCAAGCTCGCCTGCCGTGCACTTGGAAGTTTAATGGGGATTTCTGTGCCAAAGACTTGAAAAAAGTCACCATTCTCTAAACCTTTTTCTACAGCTTTCAGCAGTACAGGATCAATTTCTAACTGCTTGTATTCATCAATATTTAAGTTGTTTAGATCTGAAAAAAGGTGATCACTAAAGTCTAAAATCGGAATCTGATGAATGGCTTTATACATGTTGCACTCCCATATAGGATTGGCCATGGAATGTTCAACACATTCTTTTAATGCTTGTGTTGATATTATAGTTATAAATTATTTCTTTTTAGATACTTAGACTCTTAATTCAAGTTTAAATATGTGAACCTTTTGTACAGGTTCTTGGAACAATGTGCTGACAGTCCTGCTGATTTTACACAGGTAAAACCTGTGAAAAAGTTGATCTCCCTTTGCGTACTGAGTTCATAATCGAAAAGAGCTTGGCGATCATGTAGAACAAGTATTGTTATTTATATTTATGTGAACACGATATAACACCTTTAAAAGAAGCTTCTGTTTGAAAGAAGCTTCGACCAGAAAAGGCTTAAATAAGAGTTTTTATGTATCAAACTAGACTACAGCTATTTATATGGTTATTGCTCGCTTTAGTATCAGGCTTGGCCATATTAAAGTTATCGGAGCGTTACTTTATTAAAATCGATTTTAGTGAAGGAGAGCGCTATACTTTGTCGGCTCAGGTTCAAGATAGTATTTCTGACTTGAGAGACCCATTGATCATCAAAGCTTTTCTACCGTTGTCGGCTCCAGAACCTTATCGGCAAATCGCAAGGCATACTCGGGATTTATTAATCGAGTTAAAAAGCGTTCATCCCTTACTTTCTTTAGAGCTTATTGATAGCGCCGCTGAGCGTTCTTTGGCTGAAAAAGAGCAACTTGTCAAACAGGCTTTGGAATTTGGTGTAAAAAAGTCCCAAATCTCTACAGAAAATCAAGGACAACGTATTTTGATGGAGATTCCCTTTGGGATTTCTTGGGCTCGTCTTAACCAAAGAGTTGTGACAGCACCGGTAGAAAGAATTGCAGAGATTGAATATCAAATGATTCTTGCTTTACAGCAATTAATGTCTTTACGTCCGGCCCAAAAAATTGCCATTGCTCAAGGAGCCGGTGAACCCGATCTAATTAATAGTCCCTTAGCCAAGCGTCTTGAGTCAGAAGGCGAACTTATTCCCTTAAATTTGAATCAGTCAGAGCCTAGATCAGACCTAGATGTTTTGGTCATTTTGGGGGCCACACAAAGTTATGGAGAGCGGGCGCGTTGGATGATTGATCGCGTACTTTGTGATGGTGGTGGAGTAATTCTTGCTTTAGATTACAGAGAACAAAGTCAGCTTTTTCCTAAGATATGGTCAACGCGACATACCGGATTGGAAAGTTTACTCGCTCGCTATGGGATTAAAGTGCATCCGCAATGGTTTATTTCCGACTCTGAGCATCCAATGCCTGCTCCCTTAAGCCGAGATGCTCATGATCAAGTGATCTTTGCGCCTCATCCCTTATATCCACAGGCTGTTTCTTCCAAGCATCCGATTACTGCCCCTTTTACAGAGCTGACCATGCCGATGTCACCATGGTTTGAACTTCCTGATACAGCCGAAGTTCTTCTTAGTTCACAGGCAAGCGCTTTGGCTCTTAGAGCCTTGCCAGGTTTAGATATTTCCCAAGCTAGGGAACAAAAGTCGAGTTCGCTTGGCTTTCCACTCGCCTTTGCTCTTAATATGCAACTTGAGTCCTGTCTAAAACCTCCAGCAAGTGAGTTTGCAAGTGATGTTTCAAGAGATTTAAAAACTTTGGTTAAAAGTAAAGAAGGTGTACATGACAGTCCTTTGGCCTCGGCATTACAGTCTCGCTTGGTTGTATTAGGCAGTGGTCGTCGACTTTTAAGTTCAAATCGCTTAGGCCTTGAGCTTTTATTAAACTCTATTGCTTGGGCCCGAGGTGATACTGCGCTTTTAACCTTAAAGCAAAGCCGTAAGGCAAAGGCCAAGATCAAACTCTCGCTCGACCAGCAACGGATGATCCAATGGAGTACAGTTCTATTGCCAAGCTTTATTTTACTACTGCTGACTTGGTATATTCGGAGACAGCGTACATAAAACTCAGTTCATCTATTTAAAGAACTTATATGAAAAAGCCAAACCAAGATCATCAAGCACAAGCACAAGCACAAAGTACAGTTTATCAAAGATCGATGCAGAATCGTCTTTTTCGTTTAAGTATGTTATCTTTAATCTTATGGTTGCTCGTGTGGGTCAATCCTTCTTTTTTTGATCAAGCCGAACCTTTAGAGAACCAAGAGTCAGTGTGGCCGGCTTTTGATACATGGCAGTCATTTAGCTTAAGTAGGCCCGGTGATCTTAAAGTCACTATCTTTAAGAGAAGCGGCTTAAATCCTAAGACTCATTCTATATCTCATCAAAAGGCTCTCCAAGACAAGAATGAACAAAGACAGTGGTTGATTCAAAGTGATGATCAAGCAATCCGAGTGATCGATCCCTTGCTACACCAAAGATTAATCGAAGAATTGACTCAAACTAAGATCGTGGAAAAAAGAAAGCTTGGCAGTGAAAAAGAAGCCAAAAGACTTGCTTTAAGTGAGATTGCCTTAACCGTTAATATTCAGGATATATTTGGACAGAGTTTTCGGTTTAGGTTGGGGAGTGAGCATTTACGACATAGCACTTGGGTGAGGACTTTCAATCAAAAAGGACAGGCTGAGCCTATTGCCTTGCGATTAAGTGGACGTTTAAGGCGCGCTTTAGATCATCTGTCATATCGTTGGCCAGATCGTCGTTTAGGACTTAAAACAGATGAGCAATTAGTCAAAGTAGAGTGTTTTCAAGGGGCTTACCAACCTTCAAAACAGCTGCGCCAAAGGGGGTGGACTTTGCAAAAGCGTTTACCCAGCACAAGTCTTGCTACGCTACCCAGCACAGGTTTTGCTACGCAACAACATCTAGAGCAGCTTGAAACAGATCCAGTCAAAGCAGATGCGTGGTATCTTAATATGAGTCCAAGACCAACTTTAGATAAGCCCACCCTCAAAGGTTTTTTATATACTTTGAAAACCCTACGAGTCAGTCGCTTTATGCAAGCCAAAGACTTAGTCAAGCCTTGGCGACCTACGCATACCTGCCTATGGGAAAGTGAGCAGGGACAAAGCTCTTGGCTCAGTTTCGGTCAAGCTCAATTCAAAAGGCAACTCAAACATAAAACTCAGTCAGTACCCAACTCAGCCCAAGATCATTTCAATGAAACCTTTGTGAATCTGGCTGAAGGAGAGGCCGGTCTAGGGGTGATTCCAAAGCATTTGGCCCATTTTTTAGTACAGCAAGTAAGCGATTTATATAGCAGGCACTTATCATTTGTTGAGCCCAGTGAGATTGTAAAGATAAGCTTTGTACCTAAACCTAGTCCCTTACTAGACTTAAGTACACCTTGGCAAACAGCTTGGACTCTTTCTAAAACACAAACGGCTTGGCGCTTGGAAAAACAAGGTGAGAGTCAGTTTCTTTCCGAAGCACAGCAGAGTCAATTTTTTGCCCAGCTCTCTAAGGAAAGCATTCAAGTTACTCATCAATCTGCGCACTCACAAAAGACCTTTAACTTATCACAAGATTTGAGCATGCATGATCGGTTGACAATTCATCTTGCTCCACAAATATGTCAAAACAATCAAGTTCGTGAATGTCGCTTTGAACTGATTTTACTTCAGTCTGATCCACAAACAAAGCTTTACCATTGGTATCGGCCTTATGATGGCCTTGTGTTTACCATTAGCAAAAAGCAACATGAGCGCTTAATAAAGCTAAAACTATGAAGCGCTTGTTTAGCTTCTAGTTGTTAGCTTGTACTCAGTTTAGCCTTCAGAAGGCTCTTCACTTGGGGCTTCACTTGGTGGGGCTTCACTTGGTGTTGCTTCACTTGGTGTTGCTTCATTTGGGTCTTCAACCGGAGTATCTTCAGCCATGATATTAGCAACCGGTGCTTCTTCAGCAACCGGTGCGTCTTCAGTAACCGGTGCTTCTTCAGCAACCGGTGCTTCTTCAGCAACCGGTGCTTCCTCAGCAACCGGTGCTTCTTCAGCAACCGGTGCTTCTTCTACCTTTTTCCAGTCTTCTTCAGTCATTGATGATGGTGTAAAAGCAACAGGAGATGCTTCCACAACTTCAGCAACTACTTCAACCTTGAGTTCAGCTGCTCGGCGTTCTTCTCGAAGGGTTTTGTTTAGTGCTTCGATTTCAACTTGAGCCGCGGCAAGTGCGTTCTTGAGCTCTTGATCAACAAGGCTAAGCGCTTCTGTCTTAGCGGTTTTGAGCGCCTCTTGGGTTTTGATTTCAAAACGCTGTTCAGCACCCTTCGCTCGGCTAATCGCTGACTCTAGCTCAAGTTGTTGAATCGCATATGCCTTGCCATCAAGCTCGATACGGTAAGTTAGTTCTCTCATCTTTCTTTCGTTAATTGCTGCTTTCATCGCACTTTCACGACGGGCTTCATAACGCTCTGATTCAAGCTTTTTAACTCGAGCTTTAAGCTGATTTGATTTTTGCTGTAAGCGCTCTTTAGCCTCAGAAAGAAGATTTACTTTATTATGAAGTTCAATCTCATCAGGTTCTCGCTGTAGAGCAAACTCGGCATCCTTAAGTTGCTCGGCTAAGGCCTTAGCTTCTTCAGTTTTTGCTTCTAATGCTTCTCGAGCGCCTTTTAAAGCAACAATTTCATCTTCTGCTTGTGCTAGGTCTAAACGAGTTTTTTCATGCTTTGTTTTTAGTTCATTAAGTTCGGCCTCTAACTCGTTATTGCGCGTTTCAAGATGAAGTTTAGAGTCTTTAATACTTCTAACCTTATCTTGCTCACGCTTTAAGGCGTCACGCTGAGTATCACGCAGTTGAGTTAGCTCTGCTCTTGCTTGCTGAGCCTTATCTTTAGCTGAGCGTACTTGAGCTTTGGCTTCAGTCAGCTCTCCATGAGATTGTTCTAGGGCGGCTTTAAGTTCTTTTATCTTGCCGATTAGTTGGTCTACTTTACTATTTGAGAAAAGTCCCATTTTTACTCCATATGGTGAGATCTCTGTACTTAAACACAGACAGATATAGATTTAGAGATACATAAACATTTCATAAGCGTTTCACAAGTCTAGTGATCATCTTATGCCACTAAATATGTGGATTACATCTTTGAGCTAATACATCGAGATTAGTTTAAAAACTTCCCAAGTTTTCCAAAAGCTCCAAAGGATAAAAGTAAGCGAAGTTAGTACAAAAAAACTTGAGCGAAGTTTAGCAGGTGCTGTCATTGGGGGACTGATCACAAAGCTGAGGAAAGCTCCACCAAAAAGTCCACCAAAGTGAGCACTGTGAGCGACACCACCCATGGCCATACCAAATAAGGTACAAAAAACAGTCCATTCAATCATTTTATTACGGATCATGAGCCCTTGAGGGGTGCCTATACGGTGGCCAAAGGCCATGGCAGCTCCAATAAAACCAAAAACAGAGCCCGAAGCACCAATGGTTGGATAGACTGTAAATAAGAGTGCAGGTAGTAAAATTGCTGTGATCCCAGAGAATACCCAAATAAACAGGCTGCGACTAAAGCCAAAGGTTCGGGCGACTAATGGCCCGATTTGCACCAAGGCGACCAAATTAAAGCCAATATGCATTAAATTACCGTGCAGGCAAGTATAGCTAAATAAGCGCCAAGTATTTTTGGGATCGAGATATTCCATAAAAGAAAAAGGAAGAGCCGCTCCCAAAATCAATATACGACGATTGACTTCTCGACTTTCACCGATGCCCCCAAAGAAATCTGCACCTAGCTTGATTTGCACTAAATAACCAAACAAGCACAGAGCTGCCAGAAATGGGATTAAAGACTCAGCTGGAACATGCCAACGGTGGCTTAAAGCCCTAAGCCATGTGGGGACTTTATCAGAGTGTCCACAACGTGAGCATTGTTGATCATCAACCAACATCAGATGACGACAGTTTTCACAGTGCTTATGTCGTAACTTTCTTTGTGGCTGTGCTGTCTCTTTTTTGTCTCGGAGTTGCCATTTAGCTTGAGTATCACTGTAGCCAAGGGCTCTATACCACCAATATTTAATCAGGTCAGTTCCCTGTGGTTTACCCTCGCTCATAAGCTAAGACACTCCTTATTCTGATTTAAATTACACTTATTAATCATGATGCTTATGGCAGGCTTAAGGCTTCTTCCGGATGTCCTGTTCCAAAGCTAACATAGTTATAAATATACGCTGGAGCGACTTGGAATTGACTAATATCAAAGAAGATATTTGAGTTTTCAGGCTCGCTTGTTAGCGGTGCAAAGTAAACGGTACCCAAATGGCCATTCGCTAAGGCTTGCCCAGTGAGACCCAGAACGGTCACTCGTAAGCGATCACGCTCGGGTTCGGTCAAAGCAGCTAAAACGGAACTCTGTGAGGCAGTGGCCGCTGGTCCGGTTGATTCACTGATATATCCTAGTACATCTTCGTCAAAATCGATGTAAAGCTCGATAAGACTTGGAGAAAGAGCATCCACAGCTTGATCGAGCCAGATTTCAACAGCATAGTCCTCAGTTGCACTCTTTCTAAGTGTAAACATTGGTAGAATTGGGCTTTGAGATAAGCAGGCAATATGATCAGACTCTTGATTGTGATTACGATCTAGATCGGTATCATCAAGATCACTTGAGAGACCGCAAATGGCTTCGGCAACATTCACTAGTCCATCGCGATCATCATCATCAAGAGGTTGATTTTGAGCGTTTTGGGCACAAATCCCTTGTCCAGACAAGCCATTATCGCATTGGAAGCCTCTAGGTAAACAACCAAGGGCCTGAGTGCTCAGTTGGTTACTTGCCACCGCTCGGCCTCCACTTTCAGTACTCGCATCCGCAACGGTGTCGCCTTCGGCCGGCCAGTTTACAATTAAGCCTAGACTTCCAGGAGTTGGACTTAAGGCTCGAGCCTGTTCTTCGTTACTTAGTTCAGCCCGAGGTTCAACACCTTCCTCACGACTCCAAATCGAAATATGCTTCATCGCCCCATGTAGATAATCTCCCAATCCTCCACCTTCTGTTGCAGGTAAGGGACGAGCGCCTAAATACAAAGTTTGCGGACGGCTTAAGCCAGCACTTCGTCCCCAAGAGCCTAGGAAATAGCCGGCAAGGTTTTGAGGTAACCCATCAATCTTTAGGCTAATGTTAGAGTCACCACTAAAGTCTTCACCATAACTATCCAAGGAGAGATGAATCCATTGTTGTAAAGGCAAAGTTCGGCTGATTGAAAGCGCTTGATAACTTCCTCGTGGAGAGCGTGTTTTTAAAAGAACAAGGCCATCTTCTGTTACGCTGATTGAGAGTTGTCGAGTACTTTGTGGGTCACTATATGCCATTAAAGTCGCCTCTGAACCCGCATTAGGATATGCGCTTAGATAGAGCCATGTTTCAAAGCGTCCAGAAGCTCCAAGATCAAGTGTTGTCCATAGGGCACTATCAACCCCATTCCAAACTAGAGCATCGTCACAGCGATCAGATAACTGACAATTATTTAGGCAAAAGTCATCATCACTTTGGTTGCCGTCATCACAGGCTTCACCAGCTTGTAGATACCCATCACCACAGTAAGTCAGATTACAATCGCTTGAGCATTGATCGGTTTCATCTTGATTACCATCATCACACTGTTCAACGCCTTGGAAGGTAAAGCCATCACCGCAAATATTAAAACGGCAATTTGTTGTACAGCCATTTTCAGAACTATCATCACCATCATCACAATCTTCTACACCGGTTTGTACGATTTGATCACCACAGGTTGCAAAGCGACACTGGTTTGTACAACCATCGTTATTATTTTGATTACCATCATCACAGGCTTCGCTTGGTTGCACAATATTATCACCACAACTTTCTAAACGACAGTCCGTACTGCAACCGTCGCCGGCGATTTGATTTTGATCATCACATTCTTCACCAAAGGCACTTTGAGTAATCCCATCACCACAGCGGGGTAGGCTGCATTGATTGCTACAGCCATTATGATCGATCAAATCACCATCATCACATTCTTCTACGCCTCTTTGCAGTACACCATCACCGCAGCGAGCTACTGTACAGCGAGTGGTGCATCCATCTTCAGAGTCAGCATTCCCATCATCACATTCTTCCACACCTTCCCAAAGGAAACCATCACCACAACGAGCTTGGCGACAGCCTTCAACACATTCATCGGTCATAATGTCATTACCGTCATCACAGGCTTCTTGATTGATTTCAGTAAAGCCATCACCACAAAAGGCAAAAAGGCATTCATTGGTACAGCCATTGGTATTATCTAAATCACCATCATCGCATTCTTCAATATCACTTTGTGTCATCCCATCACCACAGCGGGCAAAGGTACATTGATTGGTGCAAGCATCATTGTCATTATCATTGCCATCATCGCATTCTTCAACGCCATTCCAAACAATCCCATCACCACAGCGGGCTAGGGTACAAAGGGCAGTACAGCGATCGAAGGGATCTCGATTTCCATCATCACATTCTTCTACGCCTTCGTAGATGATGCCATCACCACAGCGAGCGGGCTGACAACGATTTGTGCAGGCATCACTACTGAGTCGATTTCCATCATCACAAGCCTCAATGCCCTGCACTTCTCCATCTCCACAAGTCAAAGGTGCACAATCACTGGTACAGCCATCACTATCGATTTGATTGCCGTCATCACAGCTTTCTACACCTTCCCAAAGTATACCATCACCGCAGCGAGCCTGTTCACAACCACTGGTACAACTGTCATTTTCCGAATCATTGCCATCATCACACTCTTCAACCCGCGCTCGGACCACGCCATCGCCACAGCGAGCGAGAGTACAGGTTTGAGTACAGGCATCAGAGGGATTAAGGTTTCCATCATCACATTCCTCAATCCCCTGCCAAACAATCCCATCCCCGCAACCAGCAATTTGGCAATCATTTGTACATTCATCACCATTGTTGTCATTGCCATCATCACAGGATTCTACACCAATTTGAATGATGCCATCACCACAAAGTGGAAAGGTACAGGCCGCACTACAATCATCATTATTATCTAGATTGCCATCATCACATTCTTCAACACCCTCTAATAAAACACCATCACCACAGCGATTGAGTAAGCAGGCATTGGAGCACTCATCGCTATCGATAAAGTTTCCATCATCACATTCTTCAGCACCTTCTCTGGTAATGCCATCTCCACAGCGGGCAACTTCGCATTGATCGGTACAGCGGTCGAAAGGAAACAGGTTGCCATCGTCACAGGCTTCGACGCCTCGCTCAAGCGAACCATCGCCACAGCGAGCAACTTGGCAAAAATTAGTGCAGGTATCACCGTCATCATTGTTTCCATCATCGCAGCCTTCGCCGTCTTGGATCACACCATCACCACACCAAGCAAAGGTACAACGCATAGAGCATTCATCACCATTTTCTAAGTTGCCATCATCGCATTCTTCTTCAGCTTCCCAAAGTATGCCATCCCCACATTCTGCGGGTTCACACGCATTTGTACAGGCATCCTCATTTACTGAATTTCCGTCATCACAGAGCTCAACTCCCTCTTGGATAACGCCATCACCACAGCGAGCTAATTGACAGCTATTTGTGCAGGTATCGCCTGCAAACAGATTCCCATCATCGCATTCTTCGTCTGCTTGAACAATCCCATCCCCACAGCGAACCAGTTCTGAGCCACAATCACAAAAACCATAACGACCTAGTTCACAGCGCTCTTGTCCTACTTCGCCATTATCGCAGGTACACTCTCTAATGCTATCTTCTTCGCAGGCATCATCTGTGTTTACCATTGCATCATTATCGCTGACTTCAGCATCAAGAGCACTTAAAGTAGGATCCCCACAGGCAAAGAATAGACCGATAAAAACTAAGTTTAAGCTTAATTGAGTAACGAAAGCTTTAGAGATTGATGATTGATGAGTATTCATATATTTTATCCATATGGTGTACAGCATATGACAAGCCGTCTTAGTAATCGACGGGTTAAGCGTATACGCTTTTCGGGTTAAGCGTACTAATACTTTAGTTAAATTGCATCTATAACTCTGTATAAAGTGAGTTTAGATCATGAATCAAATAATATGATCAAGCAATGCTTGTTCAAGCTCAGCTTGAGTTTGATACTCGGTAAGCTGACCAGCATAGGCAATGGAAATTGTACCACGTTCTTCACTGACTACGATGACAAGTGCATCCGTATGATCGGTAATGCCGACTGCTGCTAAATGTCGAGTTCCGTATTTTTGGCTTAATTTAATGGAATGGGGCATGGGTAAAAAGGCTTTGGCTTGCCATATTCGTCCATCCCGAATGACGATTGCACCATCATGGAAGTCATTGCCGTTATGACAAAAAATTGCATGAATTAAACTCGCTTTGACCTGTGCATCAATGTCTATTCCTCCAGAAATAAACTCACCTAGTTCAGCCCTTTGCTCAATCACCATCAAGGCGCCTTCTTTGCGCTTAGAAAGTGACAATGCAGCTTGAGCCAGCTCTCGACGAAGGTCTGCTTGCTGATCTTTCTGTTCAGGATTGAGCTTGTTTTGCCATTTGGGTCTTAAGTCTACCAAGGCAAGAGCTCTTTTGATCTCGTAAGAGAAGAGTAGAATAAAAGAAAGAAGCAACCAAGCAGATACAGAAGTGAGTTGCTGTCCCCAATAATCATCCTGAGCGCTCACTAATAAAATGATTAAAGCGAGGCATAGCCAACCAATCAATGCACTTTGCGAGCTTGTTCCTTGGGTTTCTTGATAAACAATCCCAAAAAGTAATACAAAACAAATGATTAGCGTAGCTATTAACAGCACGTTTATTGACCTCGATATAGATAATCAGTGAGGTTTAAAGGGGGAAGCGCATGATCGCCAAGTGCTATGGATTCAGCGACCCATAACGCCTGTCTACTTTCGGCAACATCATGAACTCGGAATATATTCCCGCCTCGACGAGAAGCTTCCACGATTGTACTTAAAGAACCCGGAAGACGATCTGTGGTTGAAGAACCATCGATTGCGCCAATAAAAGATTTTCTAGATGCACCAACAAGCAAAGGACAGGCTAAACTTGAAAAATGATCTAGATCCTTAATGAGTTTGAGGTTTTGTGCAAGAGTTTTACCAAAACCAATGCCAATATCTAAAGCAATCTGCTCTAGAGAAATTCCATCACTTAAGCATTCGTTCAAACGTTGCTGAAGCCAATGGTAGGTATCAATGGTGATATCATCAGAAGATAAATCACCGGTTTGCATTGTTTTAGGTGTACCCCTCATATGCATGATCACAGCACCCGCTTTATACTTAGCAACAACTGCTCTCATGTCAGGATCACGAAGCCCTCTAATATCATTAACGATCTTAGCGCCCGCTTTAAGACAATAATCTGCAACTTTTGCCTTAACAGTATCAATCGAGATGATGATATCGGGCTTAATTGCCATTAAGGCTTCCACAACCGGAAGCACTCGATCCAATTCTTCTTGAGTTGATACTTGATCGGAGCCAGGACGTGATGACTCTCCACCAATATCTATGTATAATGCACCTTGTTCAAGACAGTTTAACGCTTGCTGACAGGCTTGTTCCACCAAGTGGTGCTTTCCACCATCATAAAAAGAGTCAGGCGTCACATTAAGTACGGCCATTAAGCTCTTTCGGCCCCAAGCCAATTCAGGCCAAGTCCATAGAGCCGGCTGCTTAGCTTGGTTTTGTGGTTTAGGCGTCAAACTTTCTCGATTTGGCACTTGAACCCTTGTATGAGGGGCTGGCTTAGCCAAATGATTAAGTTTAGGCATTGAGTTTTACTCTACTTGCGAGGTCCTAAAAGAGAAGGCGGTAGATCGTCATCAGAGTCAGAATGATCTGTTTCTGAACGATCAGAGTCAGAGCTTTTTGCGGGAGTTTGCTCAAGGCTAGACACAGCATCTAACTTGTCCTCTTGAGATTCGGTAGAACTTATCGTTTGAATAAGCTTAGCCGCATCTTCGGACAGCTTCAGTTGATCGGTAGCTTGTTCTATGGCTTTGCTACCTGCTTCAATGAGTTGATTAAGTTCTTCTTGTTGAGCCTCACGCTTGCTATTGATTTTTTTCTGACGCTCATCAGCCTCTTTTTCACGCTTATTTGTGGAGTCTTTTTTGTCTCTTAAGTCATCAAGAGTAGAGCCGTCAGCTAACATCTTGACATCGAAAGCATCAAGAGTTTCAAACTCGAGTAAGCCTTGGGCAATCCCCTCAAGAGCATCCATATTGTCTTCAATGAGTTTACGCGCTCGATCATAGCCCTCGGTCACAATCCGATGGATTTCATTGTCGATTTCTCGGGCGGTTTGCTCAGAATAGTCTTTGCTTCCACCACTTGAACCACGACCTAAAAAGACTTGCTCATTCTTTTTGCCATAAGCCAATGGGCCTAGCTTAAGGCTCATACCCCACTCACATACCATACTGCGCGCAGTGTCGGTGGCCATAACAATATCTTGGCCAGCACCCGTAGTCAGTTGATCAAAGATGATCTCCTCAGCAATACGACCACCCATTAGAATGGCAATGCGCTTTTCGGCATAATCCTTGGTCATTGATAGACGATCTTCACTTGGTAACTGTTGAGTCACACCCAAAGCACGACCACGAGGAATGATTGTTACCTTGTGAACAGGGTCGGTACCCGGTAGTAAAATCGCCACTAGAGCGTGTCCGGCCTCATGGTAAGCTGTGGTCTTTTTCTCATGGTCAGAAATGATCATAGAACGACGTTCTGCGCCCATAATGACTTTATCTTTAGCGAACTCGAAATCACGCATAAACACAAGGTTTTGATCGTGACGAGCTGCTTCAAGAGCAGCTTCATTGACCAAGTTTTCAAGATCGGCACCACTAAAGCCGGGTGTTCCCTTGGCAATCGTGTCTAAATCACAACTCTCATCGAGAGGAACTTTGCGAGTGTGCACACGAAGAATCATTTCTCGACCCTTAACATCGGGGCGATTAACGGTGACTCTACGGTCAAAACGTCCAGGTCTAAGTAAAGCAGGATCCAAAACATCAGGCCGGTTGGTGGCGGCGACTAAAATCACACCCTCATTGTGCTCAAAGCCATCCATTTCAACCAAAAGTTGATTCAAAGTTTGCTCACGCTCATCATGACCACCGCCTAAGCCAGCACCACGTTGACGACCAACAGCATCGATCTCATCAATAAAGATAATACAAGGAGAGTGTTTTTTAGCCTGTTCAAATAAGTCACGAACACGGCTTGCACCCACACCCACAAACATTTCAACAAAGTCTGAGCCGGAAATACTAAAGAAGGGTACATCTGCTTCACCGGCAACACTTTTAGCAAGCAAGGTTTTACCAGTACCGGGAGGGCCCATTAAAAGTACACCTTTGGGGATTCGACCACCAAGCTTGGTAAACTTTTGGGGATTCTTCAGAAAATCAACAACCTCTTTGAGTTCTTCTTTTGCTTCTTCTACGCCAGCAACATCAGCAAAGGTTACTTTTTTGCTGTTTTCATTAAGCATACGCGCACGACTTTTGCCAAAGGACATGGCTCTGCCACTGTTCCCCTGCATTTGTCGCATAAACATAAAGAAGATACCAAGTAGGAAAAGCATAGGTAGCCATGACAATAAGAAAGCTTGCATGAAGGTTTCTTTTTCTTCAGCCACAAAGCTAAACTTAAGTTCTCCTTTTTGGTCTTGGGCTTCAAAATATTTTAGGCGTTCATCGGGAATTCCCTGACGAGGCCCAACAGCAGTGATTTTAGTAGGAATTTCGATTTTACCTACCTTAAGGTCTCCTTTTTCTTTGAGCTTTTCACCCAAGTGTTCACGGCCGGCCTCATTGAGTTTGGCTTCAATTTGTTCGCCATTGATGCTGAGTTCATCAACCAAACCATTTTCGGTATATGAGATAAACTCACCCCAGCCTAATTGGCCAAGTTGGCTCTCTTGAGAATCGACAAGCCGGTAAGCGAGAAAAAAAGTAATGATCAGTATAAACCAAAATATGTTGGTCTTAAATGGATGACGCATGGGTCTCCTCTTATCTAGGATCTGTTACAAAAAGCATAGTATGTAAATCATTATCTAAGGTTCATACCATTAGCACCAAGATGCATGGCGCGCAAGAAATCACAAACTCTATACAAAGTTAACACGATGAGCACATGAAACCTTAAGGGGGTACATAAACTAAGCTCAATGCTAAAAAAATGATTTCTATTCCCATTAGACAAGCGAGATAGGCTTGATGTTTCAAGATAAATCAACTATAAGAGCCAACAATTTTTATATTTCTTGGCTTAGCGCTTTCTATTAGTCAGCATTTTATAAGTCAAACTTTCGTTATTTCTAAAAACATTTCAGAGGTTTACCATGCGTACTCGTTCTACTCCAGTCGCTGAAGCGATTGAGAATCGTAAGTGGTGGGTCGTTGATCTAGATGGTCAAGTTCTCGGTCGTGCCGCTTCAAAAATTGCTCATGTCCTTCGTGGCAAGCACAAACCTACCTTTACTCCTCACATCAATGATGGCGATTATGTCATCGTGATTAATGCGGACAAAGTTGCTCTCACCGGTAAAAAGTGGGACGACAAAATGTACTATCGTCACACCGGTTATGTTGGTGGTCTAAAGAGTGCAACTGCAACTGAAGTTCGTAATCGTCACCCAGAAGACCTAATTCGTCTTGCCGTAAAGGGTATGCTTCCTCGTGGTCCTTTGGGCCGTGCACAACTTCGTAATCTTAAGATCTACGCTGGTGCAGAGCATCCTCACAGCGCTCAGACTCCTGAGCCAATGACCTTGGGCGCTTAAAAACGTTCAAACCTTTGAATTAAACTTAAACTTCTGTCACTGCGCTGCTTTTATTTTACAAACGCTCATGATTTTTAATCGGGTACTGCCCTAAGAGCACAAAACAGACCTCTGATCTTAATCAAGTCGAGCGCACTGACCCCCTTTTTGGAGATGTTAATCAATGTCAGAGAACACTGAAAACACAACAGAGACAGCAACCGGAACTCTTCCGGGTGATAATCACCCTATTGCTCGTGGTACAGGCCGTCGTAAGGCTGCTACAGCACGTGTTTACTTCCGTCATGGTACTGGAAAAGTCACCATCAATGGTCGTAGCTTTGAGGAGTACTTCCCTCGTGCAACTTCACGCATGGACATGGAAAGCCCTTTTGCTTTGACTGAAACCGAAGGCCAATTTGACGTTTTCGTAAATGTTAAAGGTGGTGGTTTAACCGGTCAAGCTGGTGCAGTACGTCACGGTATAACTCGTGCCCTAATCGCACTTGATGAAGCACATCGTCCGGTTCTCAAGGCTGCTGGCTTTGTCACTCGTGATGCTCGTCGTGTGGAACGTAAGAAGTACGGTCAGCCTGGTGCTCGTCGTCGCTTCCAGTTCAGCAAGCGCTAAGAGTCTTTATCGCTTCTGTGCAAGCAAAGCTTTGCTTGTACAAAAAATCAAAAAGCAAGTTGGTATCAAGCTCAAAGTCATTGTACGAACTTACTTTTTGAAATGCTTACCCATAGCTCCACATGCTTATTCCTTTGTGATGCAGGAGCTATGAGTTATGTTTATCCACCGATCATAAAGATTGTTCTGTGATTAAATTACGAAATACTCACATAGATGATTGCGTTGCCAACTTTGATCACATACAAGCTAAGCGAGCTTAAAACACCAAGTAGTCTTATGTGTAATTCTCATGTGTATCTTAGAAGATATTTGGACTTAACTAGTTTGGTGTTTATGCTTAAACCAACAATGTATTAACCTTTAGGCTTCAAGGCTTAACCTATGTGTCTCATTATTTCCTTATTCATGCTTCTTGCCACAATTTTGGAAGTTCAACTCTTGTCTGTGATTGCCGATCAATTTGGGACAAGTAATATGTGGCTTCTGATGATAGCGACCGCCTTTATTGGTTGGCGCTTAATCAGTGAACAGCGACAAATGAATCATAAGCTTCAGCAGCAAATGATGCGGGGAGAAATCAGTGATCCTAGTATGATGATGAGGCCTTTAGTTACTTTATTAAGTGGGATTATGTTGGTGATCCCAGGCCCTTTAACCGATCTTTTTGGCTTAGCACTCTTACATCCAACCCTTGGCCAACTTATTTTATCCAAGTTATTTAAGGGTGGACTTCATGCTGTCTTAAACAATGCTCAAGGCGGTTTTGGCGGGCAAAATCCCTTTGGTGGGCAAAATCCCTTTGGTGGGCAACATCCCTTTGGCGGGCAAAATCCCTTTGGCGAGCAAAATCCCTTTGGCGAGCAAAATCCCTTTGGCGGGCAAGCAAGCCAAACAGAAACCGAGACCATTGATATTCAAGACCAAGAGTCTGCACCGGCAAGCGCTTCAAGAGAAGGTGTACACCCAACTCAAAAGCCAGGCACCAAAAGACGTCGTCGTAATGCAGAACCCAAGCAAGCACAAACTCAGCAAGTCATTATTGATGTTGATGCTGAGGTGATTGATCAATAAGAGTTACAATCCTTAAGGTTAGTGCGTCTCACGTCGGCGATAAGCAAAACCAAGACACATTAATAAAGCCAAAAGCATGGTAGGACTTTGCTGATTTGCTTGCTCACAACCACTAGACTTACCACTCCCACCGCTATTACCCTCACCGCCATCTACTGTAGGTGTACTTGTTGTATTATTGTTTTCACAAGCGATTGGTAAGAGATTACAAAGTTGCTCAGAGGGACCTTGGCCATCATTCATATTCATCAGTGAGCCCTCATTAGGTGTAGTCATCTCGGCGGGTAGCTCTCTAATCACCTCGGGCTGTCCTGAAGTAAACATACGCTCGATTCGTACAGCAGCTACTTGGTCTTCACCGCGTACGGTTTCACCATTTTGACGAGAAATTGGAGTCACTGTTTCTATTGGATATCGTCGTCCATCACTCAATTCAATGACTTGCTCCAAAGGCTGGTAATCAGCATCACAGGTGACATACATGGTTGCAGTACGGACATTGCTTACTGACTCTAAGTCAGCATTAAAGTCAAACATCGGGTCACTGTCCATTTCAGAGGCGCTCATTGTTGTATAAAGACGAGTCATGTTTGCTGAAGTCACAAAGAGTTGGTTGAGGTCTTCATATACAGGATTAAACTGCTCAATCAGTGCCTCTGATAAAACTAAGCCATCGGCCGGTTGGTCCCATTGCTGATCTTGATCACCAAAGATACTGGTGAAGATTCGTTGATAATCAGGGTTGGTACGATCAGGAATTGCACTTTGAATATCACCAAAAGTAGTTGCGGCCGCGATATCAGCGAGTATTTGATCGCTATATGGACGGATGATACTCTGAATTTGCTCACCAACCTCACCCGAATAGTCGGTGGTAAAGGCTTTGCCATCAGCCTCATCTGCCGCTTGACTCACGACATCGGTATAATTACTGCCTCGGCTTTCCCAATCAATGGCGGCTTCATTGATAATAACGTGTTGGTAATTAGTAGGAATTGCTCGATAGGCACCCAATACATGGACAATCATACCCATATCCGGCTCAGCTGAAACCGAGGTTGGTAAAATGGGAATACTTGGGGCAGTGCCAGGAAAACTCAACTTAAGGGGCACTAAGTCACCCACATCACTATCAGCAAGAAGCTTAATCACCACAAAAACCGCACCCCCCTCAATATATGGGCCTAGCTTTTCGTCGATGCTATTGGGGATTTGGTATTCATTCTCATTTAACCAATCTCGTAGAACTTCAACATTGTCAGCTTGTAAAATGGCTCGGTCATAAGGGCCAACGGGCTCTCGAGAAATCACCTGAACTGTGGGCTCTGACTCCGATGGTAAACTAGCATCTGCTGCACCGTCTGCCGAGGCAAATAGCTCATCATCGTAGTCATAGCGATTGGGGTCATCACAGCTTTCATCATACTCATAGTTTAGAAAAAAGCTTGGTCCATAGATGCGATCAAGGGCAATAAACAAAGCCTCACTTGATACGGTTGTTTCTACGCCAGGTGCGACTGGTAAGATCCAACCAAAACCGGTGGGGGGACCTTGGTATTGAATCTGTACATGCATATCGGTTTGGCGATTTTGTACCGAAAACAAAATACGTTCAGCGGCTTGATTAACCGGTTGGGTCGCATTACAGAAAAAACCACCACAAGCCAAGGCTGACATTGGGTTAAGAAGGTTAAAGCTTAAAGCAAGTAGTAAAACTTGGGATAAGCGAGGCAAAGTGTGAAAATGCATGAGTTTGGTCACCTTTTAGAATGGATCAATGATTTAAAAATATGATGTGTTAAACTAAGCAATACTTGTTCCAAAATTCCAGACGGTATAAATATGAGGGGTTACTCTTAAATAAGTCAATTAAATTAGTAGATTAGTTATCAATATAGTGAACGGATATTCACAGTTAGCTTCCAATGTGAAGAGTCGTTCACATATTACAGTGCTGGTGTGCTTAATCTGAAGTCATACTTAAAGCTTAAGCAGTACTCTTTGCATAGGTGACAAAAAGACACGGATATGTCATAGCCTGCTTTATCATTTACTTTAAAACTTGCTTTTAAGACTCACTAGATAAAGATCATGCTGATGATCAAATCGTGGGTATATATAGTTAGGAGGCCTCTTATGACAGTGATTGTCAATTCAAATAGTGTGAGAGCAGAGCTTGGCTACACCCAAAGTGGTGCAGAACAGGGAAGAAGGGTTTGGATTTTACATGGGATTATGGGTTCGCGACAAAACTGGTCTCGTTTTGCTAGACGCTTAAGTCAAAGTCACCCTCAACTGAGTATTACTACCGTAGACCTCCGCTGTCATGGTGAAACCGAGCATGTAGATGCACCGCATACGATTGAAGCCTGTGTTGAAGACCTAATCGATTTAGCTCAAAAAATAGGAGCACCACAGGTATTAATTGGCCATTCTTTTGGAGGGAAAGTCGCCTTGCAATATGCGGCAAAAGTATCAACTTTCCAACAAAGATTAGGACTAGAGCGAGTGTGGACTTTGGATAGTCCACTTGCGGCCGATTTACGTCCGGGACATGGAGAGGTGGCGCGAGTGATTGATGCCTGTGGCCAAATGTCTTTACCACAAGTTTCAAGACAAGCGGTCAGTACGTACTTTACCGATCAAGGTTTTGCTTTGGGGATTGCCCAATGGATGACGACAAACCTACGAAGAATACGCACTGAGGATCATTTAGGTGACGAAGGATTTACCTGGAAGTTTGACTTGGCAGGCATTAAGGCATTGATTGCTGACTATTGGAAAGTCGATGGCTGGTCATTGCTAGCCAAGATTCAACCAAGCATCCAAGTACATCTTTTAAGAGCCGAGCGCGGTTTGCGTTGGACAGCTGAAGATGAGCAAAGAATCAGTCAAAGCTTTCCTCATATTGCCACTCCACTGCTTAAAAATTCAGGGCATTGGGTGCATATTGAGCAACTTGAGGCACTAATCACCTTGTTAGGTGACTTATAAAGTATTTAGTCGGTTAGAGCTCATCAGGATCAAAAGGATTATCCTTACCTCTAAACACCAAGCGGATTGGGGTCCCCTCTAAACCAAACTTTTCCCTAAACTGATTGGTAAGATAGCGCTGGTAACTAAAGTGAACAGCTTCGGGGTGGTTACAATGGAAAATAAGTGTAGGCGGTGCATTGCGCGCTTGCGTGACATAATAAAGTCGAAGACGACGATTTTTATGTGTTGGTGGGTGGTGCTTCTGTATCACTTCCTCAAGCCAACGGTTTAGCGGACCGGTTGATGATCTAAATAGGTGATTCTCACGGACTTGTTTAACTAAGCCAATCAGTTTGTGAACACGTTGACCGGTGAGTCCTGAGATAAACAGAATAGGGGCATAGCCGGCAAAGGGTAATTTACGATTGATTTGCTCTTTGTAAACCTCAACGGTTTTATGATCTTTTTCAACCGCATCCCACTTATTGACCAAAATGATCAAGGCCCGACCTTTTTCATGAGTTAAGCCAATGATTTTGGCATCTTGATCAGTGATGCCTTCTTCCGCATCAATCAAGACCACTGCTACATGGCAACGCTCAACAGCACGAATGGTTCGCATAACGCTAAACCCCTCGCTACTCCAACGCTTGATATTGCTTTTGCGTCTTAGTCCAGCGGTATCAATCAGTAAAAAGCGCTCACCATCGATAATCATTGGGGCATCAATAGAATCTCGTGTTGTACCCGCAGTAGAGTCAACGATCATTCGGTCTTCACCAAGTAGGCGATTGGTCAAAGTTGACTTGCCAACATTAGGACGACCTAATAAGGCGATGCGTGTTTCATCTTCACGCTCACCATCAAGATCAGCAAAGAAAGCACTAAGATTTAGAGTGTCATCAACCGCCTCTAATAATTGGCTGACACCTCGGCTATGCTCGGCAGAAATCGGCATGATCTGATCTAAGCCTAGCGAATAAAACTCATAAATTAAGGCATCTTGCTTTTGGCCATCAATCTTGTTTACTGCGCAAATACAAGCTTTACCTGAGTTTCTGAGCAAGCGAGCGACTTCAATATCATCTGGGGTTACCCCGGTACGCCCATCAACAACAAAGATCACCAAATCGGATTCTTCGATGGCCGCCATGGCTTGTTCACGCATTTGCTTAATAATACTAGAGCTATCAACCATTTCAAAACCACCGGTATCGATGAGATCAAAGGGAGGGCCGGCCCATTTTGCTTCACCATAATGTCGGTCTCGAGTCACGCCGGGCGTATCAAGGACAATGGCTTTTTTCGCACCTACCAAACGATTAAATAGTGTGGACTTGCCGACATTTGGGCGTCCTACTATTGCAACTAAAGCTCTCATATTTACCTCTTTTTCTATTAATCTTGGCGCTGATAGCCAAACTTTCGTATTGACTTATCAGAGCGAGTCCAACGAGGTTCTACTCGGACAAAAAGCTTAAGATGTACGCGGCTGTTTAAGAGTTTTTCTAAGCGCCCTCGAGCCTGTGTACCAATTTCTTTGAGTTGTGAGCCACCCTTTCCAATCACAATCCCTTTTTGTGAGTCTCTTTCCACGTGAATGGTGGCGTCAATAAAGACCCCGCGTTCACCTTGATCTCTCCAAGAGTCAATCGTTACAGCGGTAGAATAGGGCACTTCTTGATCAAGGCGTCTAAAGAGTTTTTCACGAATGATTTCAGCCGCAAAGAATCGTTCCGGTAAATCGGTCAGCAGATCAGTTGGATAAAGTGCAGGTCCTTCGGGTAAAGCGTCCACAAAAAGATCGACCAATTGATCAACATTATCACGCTTTAGAGCACTGATTGGGATAATTTGCTCAAAGGGATAAATATCGCGATAGGCTTCAATGATGGGGAGTAGATGATCTCTTTGGATGCGATCCATCTTGTTAATGATCAAAAAGACTCGTTGCTGTCTTGAGCGCAAAGCTTCAAGAACTTGACGAGCCACAGTAGATACGCCCACCTGCATTTCTGGGCCAATGCCAGCTTCGATCAATAAAGCAACAACATCTGTATCGCTTAAGGCATCATGGGCAATGTGATCCATGTAGCGATTTAGAGCACTTTTACCATGGTGTAGACCGGGCGTATCAATAAAGATAAGCTGGGCATCTTCTCGGCTGAGTACACCAGGAATACGATTACGTGTGGTTTGAGGGCGACGTGAAGTGATGGCAAGATGCTCCCCAATCATAGCATTAAGCAAAGTTGACTTGCCTACATTGGGCGCACCGATTAAAGTAATAAAACCGCAGCGAAAGCCTTCGGGGGTTTCAGCGTTAAATATAGGACTATATTCCGATTCTTGAGTCATAGTTTCTCTCAGGTGATCATGGCCAATAATTATTTTGACCATCTAATGGTGTTTATATTTTGCGATACATGTGGCAGTTAAACTAAGATGTAAATCTATTCAAGCAATATAAACAGGTGGGGAGTATATATAATGATTTATTTAAAGCCTAGACTTAAGACTTCAATGCTAACGCTCAGTCAATATACCCTAGGTATTTTTGTCCTTTTAGTAAGTTCCAATGTTTGGGCACAGCTTTCTTTAAGCACCCTAGAACCAAATACCATTGAACAAGGTCAAAGTATCGAGCTTACTCTATATGGAGGAGGTTTCGGCGATATGATCAATGTGAGCTTTGAAGCTGCACCAGACACTGAAGTGGGCGTTACTGTGCAAGGGCAGCCTATGTTGGTGACAGCAGCCGAAGCCGATGATGGTCGAGGTGACCGTCTAGTTTTTACAGCATCAGCTACGGCAACAGCACCAGTTGGAGGTCGTAATCTAGTGGTGAGTAATGCCAATGACACCCGCACTAAGTTTTCGGCCTTAATGGTCAGAGCTGGTTCGGGAGGCAATACTGGTGGCATGAATAATGGTGGTATGAACATGGGGGGCATGAATACTGACCCAAATGATGATCCTGCTCCGAATTCAAGTGGCAACGGTGGTTTATATGAAAGTCTGCCTCCTAGAGAGGCGGGCTCAATCAATGTGATTACTCGAGCAAGCCCACCTAAGGGAGAGGTCGGTGGACAGGTTAACTTATGGATCGAAGGCCGTGAGTTTCCACCCGATGTTGAGGTTAAGTTTAATACAACTGCAATCGAGCCTGCCCTCAATACAGATTCTATGGTCATTCCACAGCAAGTCTTTAGAAATACAACTGATACAGGTGGTGAGTTAGACGGTATTTTATACTATGCACGCATTTCGGGTGATGCACCACTAGGTCCGGTAAGTATTACGCTGAGCTCACCATCAACAGGTGCACGCAAAACAGAAGAAGGTCTTTTTGAAATTGTGGAACAAGGTCAAGGCTTAGTTTTTGATAATAGCGGTGCCGAAGATATTGAACAGGTAAGTAGCGCCTCACCTCTTGCGGTCAGAGCCGGACGAAATGTGGCCCTATGGGTATTGGGACAGGGCTTTAATATTGACTCAAGTATTCAGTTCAGTAATCCCTCTGTACAATCCGTTAGACCATCAGAAGTCGTGATTGAGGCTCAAAATGCACCGGGCTATGATGGGATTCGTAATTATTTACAGATTCCACCCACCGCCGCTCCGGGTCCTGTATCGGTGACCGTGACCAACCCCAATTCAACAACTCAAACCGGTGTTGATCTATTTGAAATTATTCCTCCAGCAAGCGTTGAAGGCGCTACACCCATCCCCGGTGGAAGTGGTGGAGATGCTTGTGAAGGCGACGACTTTGAGCAAAATATTTCAGAGATTGTAGCCGCTAATCCGGGCGTTGTAGCTGTTGGTCAAGAAACAGATTTACGAATCTATGCCCGAGGACTTGCTTGCCGTGCATCCTTCATCTTATATGGTGGTGGGATTGAAGTGATCGGCGATACTCCTGTTTATCAAGATACTTCAGATCCTGCATTGCGCTTTTTTCAATTAAGAATTAAGGTCAATCGCTTTGCACCTTTAGGGCCAAGAAAAGTGACGATCTTAAACCCTAATGGCTCATCCAAGACTAGAGACAACGTATTTGAGGTCGTTGTTGGTGCTAATGGTACAGGTGCAGCATGTCAAAACTTAAATAGTAAACAACCCTTATTTATTTTGCTTTGTGCCCTATTTGGCATCACTCTTTTACGCCTTAGGCTCAGAAAGAGTGTTTAAAGCACACTGATAATCATCTTATTCAATTTACTTAACGCTTGTTAAGACTGACAATTCGAGGTTTCTCAATGAAACAATTCCTACAATTCAACAAAGCACAGTTCGTTTTAACTGTTCTTTTATCTTTTAATCTACTTGCCTGTGGTGGTGATGATGAAATCACCGAAGAATCAATGGCAGGTGAAACGACTGCCGGTGAGACTGTTGCCGGTGAGACTGCTGCTGGTGAGACGACGGCCGGTGAGACAACTGCCGGTGAGACAACTGCCGGTGAGACAGCTGCCGGTGAAATGGTTGCCGGTGAAATGGTTGCTGGTGAAATGGCAGGCGCTACAGATATGCAAGAAGAAGCATTTGTATGCGCCCAAGACATTCTACAAGTGCAAACTGCTAGTGTTCGCCCTAGCCCTAACTTTACCTATTTAGGCATTGATGATCGCTTTAACTTCAATAACATTTTGCAGGTTGAGTTTACGGTTGAGCCTGTACAAGGCCAAGCATATACCCTCGAAGGGCAAACACCAAGCAATTACACTGTAGGTGTTTTTATTGGTGTCGAATGTAGAGAAGAAGGCTGTGCAGAAGTTTACTTTGCCAGCGGTGGAGAAATCACCTTTAGCGAGCTTGGTGCATCTGGACAAGAACTTGCTTTTGATATCAGTGGTTTGTTGCTATCTCGAGTTAACCGAGATACCGGCATGTTGGATAGCAGTACACAAGTCTGCTTATCAAACCAAGAGTTCCGTGCCATGAGACCTACTGAGGTCGGAGATTCTGTACCAGATAACTTTGCCCTACAAAACTGTGAAACCGGAGAGATGGTCAATGTGAAAGAGTTTGGTACAAATGCCCAAGGGATTTGGTATTTTGCAACCGCCGGTTGGTGTCCAGCCTGTCGTCAAACCTTGACTTATTTATTTGCAGAGGTTTTCCCAACCTTTACTCCAGAAACAATCCGCCCCATGATTGTGGTTTCTGAGGATGATCAAGCAGAGCCAGCAACCCTAGCTTTCTGTCGTTCTTATGCGGCTCGATATGCGGATAGCGCAGAGCATTTTTATGTAGATGCAAGTCTGAATACCACCTTTGAAAACCTTTGGGCTTACTTTGGTGATGATGGAAGCTTCGGCCTACCTTGGCAAGCTGTAATTGAGGGGGGGACCGGTACTTATCTTTACGCAGATGGAGCACCTGGTCCAGATACTGCAACCGATGTGATCAATCGTTTGCTAGAATAGTTGCTAGTATTGTTGATAGTGGCTTATTCTCATACTCTCAACTAAATTAACTCGCTTAACCGGTCAACCACATGAACCCTCAGCGCGTACAAATTAAGATCGCAGAAGAGTGTAGTGGTTTACGTCTTGATAAAGCGATACAACAGAGTCTGTGTTTATCAATAGATCCTAAAGCCGCTACTTTTGGACAGATTTCTGTTAAGCAAATCAAAAAGCTGATTGAAGCTGGGGGGGTTACTCATTGTGGTCAACCCATGTTTAAAGCCAGTTATAAAGCTCAGGTGAATGAGGTTTATGACTGTGAGTTGAGTCAATTACAGATCATCAGCTCGACGCCGATGCAGCAAAAAACGAAAGCTATGATTGATCATCGGCAAATAGAGTTCAATCAAACAACTATGATCCATGCTCAACATAGAAAAAATAAAGAGTATTGGACACAAGTTTGGGCTAGCTCATTAGCCTATGCACAAAGCAATAGAAGTGGACAAAGCAGTAGAAGTGGGCAAAGTCCGTCAGCGATGCCATTTGAGCTTATCTACATGGATGAGCAAATCTTGGTGGTTAACAAAATATCTGATTTGCCCACTGCACCAACAATTGATCCCAAACGTTTAACATTATTTCATTATATTTTGGCTTATCTTAGCCAATTACAAAGGAAGCAAGGACCAATCGCTACTCAAGAGATGCCTTATTTAAGAAATATTCATCGCTTGGATAAGGCAACTTCAGGCTTGGTTATATGTTCTTTGACGCCGCAAGCGAGTAAAGACTTAGCATATGTTTTTGAGAAACGTCAGATTGATAAGCGCTATCATTTAATTTGTCATCGACCCAAGTCGGGGCCATTGTTTGAGTTCATTAAGAAACAAACTTCTGTAGCTAATGCAGAGTCCGTTTTTAGCTTTGAAGCTTATATGCAAGCAAAGGATAAGTCTAAAAACTCAAAGTCTAACAGCTCAAGTCAAAATAAGCGTTCAAGTCATGATCTTCCAGACAATGAATACGGTAAGATAAAGGGTAAAAAGCTTTGGCAAGTTGTGAAAACGAATGGTTTGTATTCGCGAACAGACTTTCGTATATTCAGTCTTTCAGACCAATATGTCTATCTTGAGGCACAGTTACATACAGGAAGAACCCACCAAATTAGAGTGCATACACAGGCTTTAAATGCACCTATTGTTGGTGATCCTTGGTATGGTAAAATTGAAGAAAAGTCTAAGCGCTTGTATTTGCATGCTTACTCTCTTGAGATTTTATCAAATCCTATTGATACATATACTCATGCTCCAAAACTTATTGCTGAAATTCCAACAGACTTTCTACATGATTTCCCTCACTTATTTCTTTAACCAATGAATGACTGAATGATCATAATATAGAATCATTTTAGCATTTTAGTATGTCCAATTGTCTTGTTCTACTTGTAGAATGCAAATTTCTTGAATAAGCTGTCGAAAGCTTAGTTATACACGCTAGTCATTTTTAACCCGCTTCGACTAAGCAACTTTTCACATTTATGAATGAGGTTCTCATGTCTAAATCAATTTTGTCTTCCCTTCTTATTCTATTATGCACAATGCTTTGTTCGACCGCTTTTGCTGAAATCAGCAAGGTGGTGACCAAGGGCCAAGCTCGATTTACAAGCACTGCTCCTCTTGAAAAAATTGTTGGTACAGCTCCGGTAAGCGGTCAGTTCGAAGTCGACTTCACTAAACCAAAAGTAATTACGGGTATGTTTGAGGTACCGGTTGCTAAAATGAAAACCGGCAATGATATGCGTGATGATCACTTACGTGGTGATGAATGGTTGAATGCCAAGAAATGTCCCAAAATTACTTTTGAAGCTAAAAAAGGTAAGGTGACTGACTTTAAAGCCAAAGATGATAAGGGAATCACCACCATCAAGGCTGATGTCGAAGGTGTGATGACTATTAACTGCGTGGCTCAACCAATGCTTGCTAAGGTAATTATTAAGCGCAAAGGAAATATGAGCAAGGTTGGCAGTCAGTTTAAGGTGGCTTTGGCTGATTATAATGTTGCTGGTAAAAAAGGGGTTGTTGGTGAAAAGGTAGGTAAGTCAATTGAGATTATGCTCAATCTCAAGGGTAAATAATCCATGAATACCCTTATCAAACTCGCTTTGGTCTGCTTTTTAGTTTCTTTTTCGGTAATCGGTTTATGGCTGTCTAAAGGCATGCATTTAGCGACTCCACAGCAAATTGAGAAGATCACTAAAACCACAGATGACTTTGGCGATGTCGTTGAAACAAGTACTTGGGTTGATAACCCTGACAAACTCGATATTGGTCTTGATATTGCAGGTCCGGTTGCTGGTGTTTTATTTGGTTTGGGTTGCTTGCTGATTTGGCGAGGACGCAAAACAGAATCCTAAGCGATTATCACTTATAAACTTAAGTTCTTAAGACTCGGTACTCTAATAAAACTTGATGATCCGAGTAAAAAACTTATGATAGCCTTTTATTGTGATTAACCAAGTCGTAGATAGTGTGCTCTGATACGCATAATTTATACAAATATGACTTGATGGCTTTTTTTATTTAATAAGGACTATGAATGGATATCTCAGTATTTAGTGGTGAACTTCTTGGTTTTGAGGGAGATTTATTGGTTGTTGGTCGCTTTCAAGATCAAACTGCTTCAGCTCAGGAAGCAGCAATTGATCAAGCTTTAAATGGTGCTTTAAGCCGAAGAACAGAACGGCATTTATTTAAGGGGAAAGCCGGACAGACTGTGGCTTTGGATACTGTTGGTCAGATCAAGGCTGATCGAGTTGTATTAATTGGTTTAGGTAAGCAAGAAGAGTTTGTGGGCAAAGCGATTCGCGATCGCGCTGCTGAAATGGCCAGAGAGGCTTTGAGTTCTCGATCAGCTTCGGTTGCTCTGATGCTTGCTGATGACTTAGATGCAACAGCGGCCACAGAATTGGTACTTGGTTTTGAATTGGGCCTGTATCGTTATGATGCTTTACAGACTCCCAAAAAAGATGCACCTAAGCATGAGGTAAGCCAACTGTTTGTTGGTGCAATATTAGGAGAAGATGAGCTTAAACGTGCTATTGCTTTGGCGGACTCAGTGAACTTGGCCCGTACCTTAGTGAATGAGCCACCTAATGTGTGTACACCAACTCGTTTAGCAGAACTCGCTTTATCAATGGCCTCTGAACAAGTGGAAGTGACTGTTTTTGAAAAAGATGAAATCTATGCCCGAGAGATGGGGGGCTTGATTGCCGTAAGCCGTGGGGCAAGCGAAGATCCAAGATTTATTCATATTCACTATCGTCCGCAAGGCGAATCTCGTGGCTCTCTTGCACTCATTGGTAAGGGCTTAACCTTTGATAGTGGTGGACTCAGCTTGAAGCCACCTAAGTCTCAAGAGTTTATGCATATTGATATGGGTGGTGCTGCCGCTGTATTGGGTGCGATGAATGCGATCTGTGCCCTTAAACCAGATGTTGAAGTTCATGGGATTGTAGGATCTTGTGAAAATATGCCAGATGGCAATAGCTATCGTCCTAGCGATGTCCTCACTATGTACAACAAAAGTACTGTAGAAGTTCTTAACACCGATGCTGAAGGTCGTTTGGTTTTAGCTGATGCACTGCATTATGCAACCCAACTAAAGCCAGATGCTATGGTCAACCTTGCCACTCTTACCGGCGCTTGTATGGTTGGCTTAGGTAATCACTATTGTGGTTTATTTAGTGATGATGATGCTTGGGCTTCACAATTAGAGGCTGCCGCCAAAAATGCTGGAGAAAAAGCATGGCGCTTACCTCTTGATGAGAGCCTTGCCGAGACACTAAAGAGCAAACGAGCGGATATTAAAAATCTTGGTGGACCTTATGGTGGTGCGATTACTGCAGCTCTATTTTTAAAGCATTTCAAAGGAGATTGTACTTGGGGACACCTTGATATTGCTGGGCCTACTCTTGCCGACAAAGCCGTTGGTTCAATTTCTGCAGGTGGGACTGGCTTTGGTGTTTTGACCTTAGTTAAACTTGCTGAGCAATTTCAAGTGAACTAAGTGGTCTGATTATGGATGCTTATTTTGAAGGTCAGCGGATTGCAATCTTAGTTGATACAGCGAATGTATATCATAGTGCTAAGATTCGTTATCAAGGGCGAGTCGACTATAAAAAGTTAATGGATCTAATCGTTCGTGAACGTAAGCTAGTCAGAGCGATCGCTTTTGTTGAGCGAAGCGAAGACGTTGAGATCACGCCATTTCTTGATGCATTAAGGGGCGTCGGCTTTGAAACTCGAATTAAAACATTACGACGAACACCGGACTTAAAAACCAAGGGTGGTGATTGGGATGTTGGCATCGCGCTTCATGCGGCTCAACTCGCCCACAAAGTAGATTGCATTGCTTTGGTGAGTGGTGATGGAGCCTTTATTGATCTTGTTGACTACTTGAGCCACAATGGTTTGCGAACAGAGATTTATGCCTTTGATGGTTGTGTTTCAAATGAGCTGACATATCATGCCGACTATTGGTGTCCTATCGATGAAGATTGGCTAATGGACAAGTAAATACCATGATGAAGCTTTGGGCGCTAAGATTCTGTAAGAAGGCTCTTTAAAAATGTCCGCAAAGTTGTTTTTAAGCATAGTGTTGGGGGGACTGTGCTTGCTAGCCCCCATGAGTTATACTCCACAAGGCTCTTGGAGCGAATTCGCCATTCTTTTGGTGATTACTTTTTCTATCATAAGTACAACTTGGAATATTTATACCCATCGTACCTTAGTTCAAGGTTCACAGGCACGTAGAGGTCAACTTCCCTTTGACTCGTTGTGGTCTCCTGCTCTTTGGGGCGCATGGGTAAGTATATTTGGTGTTGCACTCAGCCTAATCCCGTTTCCTTTGGAAATAATCTCCTTATTTGCTCCTAAAGTAGCACATCATTGGGAGGAGTTTGAGCAGGCGGCTAAGCCTATCATGTATTTGGCAAAGTTGGAGCCTTCGAGCCATTATACTTTAAGCCTAAGTCCCGCTCAGTCTTGGCACTGGCTTAGTTTCCAATTCGCTTGGATCGCTTTAGTGTATTTATCAGGTCTGACCAGAGGTTTTCGACGTCTTTTATTAGTCGCTTTGGTATGTATTGGACCTTTGCTTACAATCACGGCAGCCATTCATGCTTTAGGCCAGACGGGCTTATTATATTTTTATATTCAAAGTTCAGACCGAGCCCTGCTTAGTGGATTTATTACTGCTTTAATTAATCCCAATCATGCGGCTTCTTTATTAATGCTGAGTGCTTTTCTTGCTCTTGGCTTAATGCAAGAAGCTTCAGGTTCTGCAAAGAGTACTAAGCTTTTTATATTATGTAGACTAAGTTTGATCATTTCTAGCTTAGGGGTAGTTTTTACTTCTTCAAGGGCCGCGGTTATCATTTACATAATGATGCTTACTTTATGGTTCGTGAGAAAGCGCTTGTCTTGGGTATGTTTTCGACAAGTCTTGTTGTTTATTGTGCTTGGTGTAAGTGTTTTTCTACCTGCTCTTATGATGGCCTTAGCTCACTTACAATGGTGGCAGGCTCAAGAAATCGTTAAAGCACAATCATGGTTAGATAGCTGGCTTATAATATATAACTACTTTCCATGGGGAATCGGTCGGGAAGCCTTTGGAGAGGTCTTTACTCAGTATCAGAGCCTCAAAACTGTGAATTGGATTTCGCATCCTGAAAATATAGTGATTTGTAATCTAAGTGAAGCGGGAATCTTTGGTGTTCTATCGATTTGTTTTTACGTATTTTCATGGTGGAAATGGTGGCGCTTGCCAACAATCTCACAGCATCCATTAGCCATGAGTTTAGGCTTAGGGGTCACCGCCATCGCCTTGCATCAAAGTTTTGATTTTGGGAGCGAAAGTTTAGGAGTGCTTATTCCTTTGGGCTGTGCATGGGGATTGATGTGGAGCTATCAACCCAACCTAAGAGTTAAACATATAAATCTTAAAAAAGAAGCTGGATATAAGACAAAAAAGCGCCCAAGTGCATGGTCAAAGTCATTCAAACAAAGCTTGTTACTTAGTATTCTCATTGGGTCAGGTGTACTTGGTGGATGGATTCAATCATCTCCGCTACGCAAACTGACTAAAACTTATGATCAGAGTTCTGAAATTAAGCTCTTAATCGAACAGACTGACTCACACCCTTTAAGTGCACATCTTTCAGTCCGTATTGCTAATTCTGCTGAATTATCATTTGAAGAACGATTACTCTGGGTCAAGAGGAGCAAAAGATTGGCACCTCGGTGGTTTTCACCTCTTCTTATGGAAGCAAGGCTTCATCAGCAACTTGGTTTTGAGCAAATGGCTAGTTTGAATTATCGAAGACTGTTATTAGAGTTCCCAGAGCTTCGTGACCGTATATTTAAAGATGTGTTTAGTTCTAAATCTGCTCTTTCAGCCCCGACTTGGCTTCCAACAAAAGATATGTATAGCTTTTTTAGACAATATAAAGAAGTCGATGCACAAAGAGCGCAAACATTCTTAACAGAGCTGAGCTCAGAGCAAGTGATTAGTGATTTAAACTTAAGGGCCTTATATATAAGGTATGTAGTTTCTAGTTGTGAGGCGACCAAGCAAAAAGCTTTAGGCGCTTTAATCAATGAGTATGAGAAATTGATCAGCCTGAAGGCTAAAATTGATAGGAAACCGGAGGCGACATATCACAAGAGTCAAAAGTATAAGAATGAATGCTTTCTTATACATGATCTTAATGTCGCCAAGCTAAGTAGAGAAATATGTCAATACCCATTGGGATCGACATTAGATAAAGAAAGCTTACCTAGCTCTGAAAAAGAGCTTTATTGGCCCTTAAAGGAAGCAGCTTGCTTTAAAGAACAGCAAAATGAGTTAAAAGTACGTGCTAGGAAAAGTTTTTTTTCGCTGCGTAAATTGCTGAAAAATAGATAGTTAGCGAATATTCTAAGGTTGAATGGTAAAAAAGTTTAAAAAAAAGCTTGCAGAGTAAATGAAGAGCGATTATGTTCTCTAGGTCTTCAGTCACGAAGACACAAACCAAGCGGCCTAGCGAGGTTGCTTCCAAAACTCTTTTGTTTAGATTTAAGAGTAAATTGAAAATTAGATTGCTTGTTAAATAAGTAATCAAGTCTTTGAAAATCAGTTTGAACATAATATATAAGCACAGCAAACGTGATTATGAGAACCAACAACACGTATAACAAGTTGGTTCAAC
>CAKZRU010000148.1 GCA_937146725.1 uncultured Myxococcales bacterium | reverse complement strand
AAGTACTTCTGGATAAAAGTTTGGAGGCTTTGATACCGTCCGTTTTTGATCGAATGTTGTGTATATTGAGATATCAAAGAAACTAAATGTGACTAGATGCACTCCATGAGAGGCGAGATGAGCGCGGACAAATGATACCCACTCGAGAGGCTTCACAGCGTTTTGGAATGCCACACATGCACAAGACAAATCGCTCTTTTTGGTCATGGATTGAACTAATAAGTCAATGGCTTGAGTTAAGTCACTCGCTTCCTGACCACGTGCTGATTTGAGTTGATTGGCGACCGCGATGAGAATGTATGACTTTTGTTGGATGCTCATCTCCTCTATACACTCACTCAAGTGTGAGAGGAGCTCTCTTTGAAGAGCTTGGGAGCGCACCAACCAAATGAAGAAAAACTGGTCGCGACATTGATTGGGCACTGTTTGCAATAAGTAGGAAGCTAAATGGCGAGCAGAGTAGGTATCAAGGTCTACATTTAAAAGAAGCTGACCATGAAATTCTCCTCTTTGGATTGTCGGATAGATATTTTCGAGTATCCATTCATCATAAATCCTCCAGCTAATTTGAGGAAGAATATGATATCTTGAGGGCATAGACACATCTTGTGACATAGCTTGTTCCTTCTCAAAACTTATTGACGTTGCTTGGTTAATCTCAGCTAGATTAGAGTAACTAGCTAAGATTGACAATGAATTTGTAAGATTAAGTCATCAAGCGTAAGAGGCAAACTCAGGGCATTAATGGCCAAAGCAAGGAAGTACTTGACCTCGCTTAGTATGGACTGAGCGGAGCGCAACTTTTTGCGTCGCCTGGTTCATGTAGAGATAATCGGCGACGCGGCCGATTTGATGCGTAGCATCGTCACGGGGACAATTGTTTTTAAACTTGCCTTGGCAATTGTGTTTGCGAAGTTTACTCATCGGGAAGCGCGCAGTATGAGCCATCTCATGAATGATATTGCCAGCGAGGTAAGGGAAAAATTGGGGACAAAATGTCCATGATTTATGATCTATAAGTAAAACAGGTTTCAGCTAACATAAGAAAAATAAAACAACAAGTAATATTCTTATCTCTTGCATACTTATTATTCAAATCTGCAAGTCAAAGATACTTAGTGATCTTAACAAGTTAACCATTGAGTCTCTATAGATGAATAGATCTGAATAGCACTAAGCTATTTAAACAGTTTTAGCTGTCCTTGATCATCTTGCTTAGACTCTTCTATATTAGAAGTTTTGTGCTCTTCTACCGGTTCTGATCTTGGTTCTTGTTCAGACTCTTGTATGGGCTCACTAGACTCTTGAACAGCACTTTGATTTTCTGCATTGGCAAGTAAGTCCAAAAACTCCGTTTCACTTAGGATGTTGACCCCAAGTTTTTCAGCCTTGGTCTTTTTACTACCGGCCTTGCCCGAGTCTCCGATCACTAAGTAACTAAGCTTTGCACTCACTCCACTTGGTGTATCTGCGCCCAAAGCCTTGACTCTACTTTGAGCCTCACTGCGCTTCATGGCGACTAGGGTACCAGTAAACACAAAACTTTGGTCTTTGAAAGGTGCATCATCGGAAAGCACTTGTGGTAATTCGGCATCCGCAACAGTAATATACTTGAGTAAGTCATCAATCAGTTGGCTACGTGCTTTCAGACCACTTGTAATATGTTCGGCGGTCAGTGCACCAAAGTTATCAATTTCGGCAATTTCAGTAGCTTGCGCCTCTCGTACTCCTTGCAAACTTACAAAGCGTTGAGCAATGGCTGTGGAGGCTGATTTTCCAAGATCTTGCACGCCCAAGGCGCAAAGGAAGGTTGCTAGAGGCAAAGAACGAGCTTGATTGATGCTGTCTAGCCAGTTTTGAGCTCTGCCCTGACCAACTCCGTCTAATTCAATGACATCGTCCACAGCGAGCGTATAAAGATCAATGGGCGTATTTAAAATCCCCTTGTTGGTTAAGGTTTCTAACCAAACTGAACCAAAGCCTTCGATCTTGGTGACAGATACCCAATGTCTTAATATAGCAGCTGCTTGTGGCTCACAAGTTCCCTGATAATCGCAGTAAAGCACATCACCCTCAATACGGGTAGGCGCATTGAGTTTAGGGCATTGTGGACAAGTTTTTGGCGCACAAATCGGTTCTGGCCCAGGGGTAACGACCGTTTCTAAGTGAGGAATGACTCCACCACGTCGCATCGCGATGACCTCGGCACCCAAGCTTAGGTTTTTCGCTTGTACCATCCCCCAATGGTGCAGGGTAATACGACTCACCATGGCACCGCTCAACTTAACCGGCTCGGTAATTCCAACCGGCGTTAAAATACCATTACGACTTACGCCCCATTCTACATCGATCAATGTCGTTTTGGCGCTATCACCTTGAAGCTTGTAAGCAATTGCACCTCGTGGATGGTGTGAGGTTGCACCTAAGCGATCATATTCGGCCGAACGCTCGGCGCGATACACTACTCCGTCGATCTCATAGTCTAACTGATCACGTTGAGCGACATAGGACTCATATCCAGCTTGCATTTGTTCTCGGTCCATCACCTCATATGGTACGGGCTCAAAGCCCCATTCCTTAGTTAAATCGAGTCGTTCTGATGCATGAGGTCGATCTACGCCAAAAACATCATATGCAAAGAACTTCAGACCAACTTCGGCAGCATTACGCTCCGTCTTACGCTTTAAGGTACCGGCCGCCGCATTTCGTGGATTAGAAAAACGCTCAGTTTGCGTGGCAAACGCTGATAAAGGCATATAAACCTCGCCTCGAACTTCAATCTCAACACCTTGCGCTGGTATGCTTTGCGGAATTGAATCCATCGGAGCAACATTTGGTGTAATCGACTCACCCTGAGCCCCGTCACCACGGGTAGCAGCCAAATATAAATGTCCCTCGGCGTTATAGCGAAGACTACAAGCTAGACCATCTATTTTAGGGCTCATAATGACCGGCCCTTCAAACTTGGTACTCCATTTGAGTAAATCCGGCTCGTTATAACATTTTTCAAGGCTCAGCATGGGGGCGGCATGTAAAACCGCTTCACCCACCTCACCAATACTTTGTGGACCGAGTTCATCCAGTACTTTGGATTTGGGTGCGACCTCACGAAGACGCTCTAAAAGACGATCATAGTCATAGTCACTAATGATTGCATTATGCTCATCCCAATAGCGTTTATTGTGCTCAAGAAGTTCATTCTCGAGCCGTTCAGCACTCCAAGATAGCCAATCACTTGGTAGGTCTTGAAGTTCTGATCTGCTTGATTCTGAGTTTGGAACTGGCTTTGACATAAAAACCTCGATAGGTGTTGACCGAGCGAGGCTTTGAGATGGCCAGCGCCCTCTCATTGATCAATGAGCTTAGATCGCTCTAAGCTTAGAAACTTAGGTTTGGAAACCTTAGGCCTCAGCTGCTTCTTCTACAACTTCAGTCTCAGCAACTTCTAGATCCATGTCTTCTGCAACATCTGCTACATAATCTACAAATTGAATCACTGCCATTTGAGCATTGTCGCCAAGACGGGTACCCATACGCATGATACGAGTATAACCACCTGGACGCTCCTCAAAACGACCACCTAGGTCATTGAACAACTTGTAAAGAGCATCGCGGCCTCGCACGAATTTACCTGCTTGGCGAATCGCTGCTACACGATCTGCAGCATCAACTTTACCTTCTAGGTTATTCTTTGCAAGGGTAACAAGCTTCTCAACCATTGGACGCATTTCTTTAGCCTTAGCAACCGTAGTTACGATCTGCTCTTGCTCAATCATCGAGGTGACTAAGTTACGGAACATCGCCTTACGATGTGAAGGGTTGCGGCCGAGTTTTCTTCCTGATTTACGGTGACGCATCTGTCTTCTCTTCTCTTTCGACCTAGATTAGGCCGAGGGGTTTAAGGATGTTTAGCACTAAGGCCTAAAAGTAACAGTCTTCCTAATACAGGAAATCTACACTTTGTCCATCCATATGTTAATTTTAAATCTTGGATAATCTAAGGGGCTTTTACATCAAGAAAGCCCAAGAGTCTAGTCTTGAAAACCAACTCTTTTTATCAAATGAGAACTTAGCTCTCTTTTGGGGGATTCCAATCCACCTTCATACCTAAAGAAAGGCCCTTGGTGTCAAGGATTTCCTTCAACTCACGAAGCGACTTACGACCAAAATTCTTGGTCTTAAGCATATCTTGCTCAGTGCGTTGAACCAACTCACCAATATAGGTGATACTGGCCGACTTGAGACAGTTAGAAGAACGAACTGAAAGTTCAAGCTCATCAACCTCTTGATCGAGATAATGACGAGTACTTTCTTCTGGTTCATCACTTGAGCTCTCAACATACTCTTCAACTTCCTCTTGGAACTGAGCAAAGATACCCATTTGTTCTTTAAGGATTTTAGCACCAAGCGCCAAAGCATCACGAGGAGAAACACTGCCATCACCGTCGATTTCAAGCTCTAAACGATCAAAGTCAGTACGATCACCAACTCGAGCCGAAGCTACTCGGAAATTAACCCGATCGATCGGACGATAAATCGAATCAATTGGAATCATGCCCGGACTAGATGTACTTGGAACAACCAATTGAGGCAAGCCTATCTTAGTGCCATCAAGACCCTTGACTGACTTATCTTTACCGGTTTGACGATCTGGCTCTACTTCTGGGAACTTCACCTTTTGTTCTTCAGTTGGGGTATACCCAAAATCAGAATCGATCCATAATTCCATCTTAAAGGATGCACCCTTACTCAAGGTCGCAATTCGATGTTCAGGATTAAGGATTGTGACAATAGGTTCACCATCTTCATCAACAGCCATTGAGGTATCAATATCAGCGGCGGTCACATTGTAGTTGTCACCGTCACAGGCCTTTGATTGCTCCGAAGAAACATTGATCGAAAGTAAAATCGGCTCATCTTTTTGATATCGAACTCGTACCTTTTTGAGGTTGAGGATGATCATTGTTACATCTTCAATCACATTGGGTACAGTACTGAACTCATGCTTTACATCAGGAATACGAATCATAACGATCGCAGCACCATGTAATGAGGACAATAGAACTCGTCTGAGTGAGTTGCCGACAAAAACACCAAAGCCAGGAGCGAGTGGTTCAATCGCAAAAATACCAGTTTTAGCTGTTTCTTGAATGGTTTGAACTTCTTTGGGGAAGATCAATTTACTCCAAGTGCTGTCGATAACGGACTGGGTCTCCATGAGGACTCCTCGTTTTAGACCTAAGTAAGGGGGATAAAGTCTCTTGTAGATACTCTATTAACAGTTCACGCCCTTGCGGGCGATCACTAGACGTCTCGGACGTCAAGAACTAAGTTTGACCACCAAATAGGAGATCAATGCAATGGGCACCAAATAGCCTCAGACGCGACGACGCTTTGGAGGGCGACAGCCGTTGTGAGGTACTGGGGTCACATCACGGATAAGGGTGACGCGTAAACCGACCTGTGAAAGTGCACGAAGAGCAGCTTCACGGCCAGCGCCAGGACCTTTGACGAATACCTTAAGGGTACTCATACCATGTTCCATGGCACGACGACCTGCATCCTCAGCAGCAAGCTGAGCCGCAAAAGGAGTACTTTTACGACTGCCCTTGAAGCCCTTAGATCCTGAAGAGGACCAAGAGACGACATTACCTTGCAAGTCACTGATAGTGATGATGGTGTTGTTGAAAGTTGACTGGATGTGCGCAAGACCAGATTGGATATTCTTGCGGACCTTCTTTTTGGTCTTTGAACCTGAATACTTGGACATCTCTTACTACTTCTTCTTCTTAGGAACGATCTTACGGGGACCCTTACGAGTACGAGCATTAGTGCGAGTACGTTGGCCACGTACTGGCAAACTACGTCGGTGACGAAGTCCACGGTAGCAACCAAGGTCCATTAGACGTTTGATGTTAGATTTAACTTCACTACTGAGCTCACCCATCACCTTGTAATTCCGCTCAATATGATCACGGATTTCGCGAACTTCACTATCAGTGAGATCACGAACACGGCGACTAGGGTCAAGCCCTAAACTTTCAATAATTTTGCCTGAAGTGGTCTTGCCGATCCCATAGATATAGGTCAGGGCGATCACCAAGCGCTTTTTAGGGTCTAAATCTACCCCTGCAATGCGTGCCATAAGGCTCTCCTTATCCTTGCCGTTGCTTGTGTCTAGGATCCTCACAGATCACGCGCACTTTGCCGTGTCTGCGAATGACTTTGCACTTAGGGCAAATCTTTTTTACCGAAGCGCGTACTTTCATAATTTTACTCACTATTCTTCCTACTAAGGTAGGAATATTTAATCTTCAAAAGAATCGCCTCTAAGAAGAGGAGATTGAAGACATGAATGTTTGTATCTCTTAGGAGAGGAAAGACCTCGAAAGGTCAAGTTAAATCGCTTCACTTTCACGAATCTTTCGTGTCCGCTCTGCGTTAAGCTCAGTGTAATTAGCCTCATAGAGGTAACTTTCGATTTGCAAAAGCGTATCGAGAGCTACAGAGACTACAATCAAAAGTGAAGTACCACCAAAGTAGAAACTTACTTTAAACTGCTCTTGGACAAACATCGGTACAATACATACCGCTGCGACATAAAGACCACCAGCAAAGGTAAGTCGAGTAAGCACACGGTCGATGTACTCAGCGGTCATCTTACCAGGGCGAATCCCCGGTACATTACCACCTTGTCGTCTTAGATTTTCAGCAACATCTACTGGATTAAACATAACCGCTGTGTAGAAGTAACAAAAGAAAATGTTAAGCGCTGAGAACACGAGAATATAAAGCCAACTACCGGGAACAAGTGCGTCATTAATGGCATTAAAGAAGCCAGTATTAACCCAAGAACCTAAGGTAGAAGGGAACATCAATAATGATGATGCAAAGATGGGTGGAATCACACCAGCCATATTAATACGCAATGGCAAGTGAGAAGTCTGAGCTTGGCTCACACTGTTACCAACCATACGCTTTGCATATTGAATGGGAATTCGATATTGAGCGCGTTCGATAAAGACGATGAACATAATCACCATCAATACCAAAGCGATCAATAGGATCAACCCAGATTGCTCTATATTACCAAGTTCAGTGATTGCACCCGGAAGGCCCGAAACAATACCGGCGAAAATGATTAAGCTCATTCCATTACCAATCCCTCGCTCTGTGATTTGTTCACCAAGCCACATAATGAAGGCGGTACCGGTTGTTAAAGTAAGAACAGACATCATACGGAATCCCATACCAGGATTTTGTACAATGTTGTTTCCAAGACTTTCTAGATAGGTAGCAATGAAGTAACCTTGGAAGACCGCAAGACCAATGGTTGCATAACGCGTCCATTGATTGATCTTCTTACGCCCTGCTTCACCTTCTTTATTCAGTTTGTCAAGAGCAGGAATCACTACTGTCAACAACTGGAAGATAATCGAAGCAGAAATGTAAGGCATAATGCCCAAAGCAAACACGCTTAATTGCTTGATTGCATTACCACTAAAGGTATTAAATAAACCGAGGAACCCCGCTGCTTCTCCACCGGTAAAGAAATCAGCCATGGCTGACCGATCTACACCAGGCAGAGTTACAAATACACCGATACGGTATACCGCGAGCATAGTTAGCGTAAAGATAATACGCTTTTTAAGCTCCGGAATACTGAATACTCGGGCGAGGATAGATTTTGACTGGTTGTTAGCCAAGATGCTCTCCTATGATGATATGTCGACGACGAGTCGAATCATTCTCTCTAATTCGATGGGTGAAGCTAGGGTCTATCAAGATTTTAGTACACACCATCAGTTCGAAAAGGGTAAAGACTTAAGCGTCCTGCTCAGCAGGATTCTTTGCTTGACCACCAGCCGATGTGATGAGTTCAGCAGCTTTCGCACTAAACTTATCAGCATAGACAACGAGAGGAGTGCCGAGCTCACCATTACCAAGAACCTTAAGAAGGCTTGGACCTTTTTTGATCATACCACGCTCACGTAGGTAGTTAATATCTACTTCAGTGTTCGCTTCGATCTCAGCAAGCTGACCAACATTAATGATCGCATATTCAACACGATTACGACTGATGAACCCACGTTTGGGGAGGCGCCGGTAAAGTGGCATTTGGCCACCTTCAAAACCACGCTTGGGCTTTCCCATGCCTTGACGTGCTTTTTGACCTTTGTGGCCCACACCAGCGGTTTTACCCAAACCTGATGATTCACCACGACCGACTCGCTTCTTTTTACGAACTGATCCCTCTTGGGGACGTAAATTACTTAGCTCACTCATCGTCTTATCCGTTCTCGACTACCGACCACTCAACCAAGTGGCTGACCTTATTGATCATACCACGGATTGCAGGGGTATCGTCTAAAATGCGCTCTTTGTTTAACTTATTAAGTCCTAAGCCGCGCAATGTGTCTCTTTGACGCTGTGGACGCCCAATGGCGCTTTTGCGTTGTTTTACCTTGATCTTCATCAGGTTCTCCTAATGCTTATGGGATGCTGTATCCCATCTCCTCTGCAGATTTGCCGCGTACAGCAGCCATATCTTCGGGAGATACTAGGTTCTTAAGTCCATCGATGGTTGCGTATACAACGTTATGAGCGTTGTTGCTACCGATGCACTTAGTGAGGACGTTATTCACACCAGCAGCTTCGAGGATGGCACGAACTGCGCCACCTGCGATAACTCCTGTACCTTGGCTAGCAGGACGTAGTAAAACATTACCAGCGCCATGAATACCTTGGATAGTGTGAGGAATGGTACCGTCTTGCAAGGGTACTTTGAACATCGAGGCTTTAGCGCGCTCGTTGCCCTTACGAATTGCCTCAGGGACTTCGTTTGCTTTGCCCAGGCCAACGCCTACGCGACCCTTTTGGTCACCGACGACGACGAGTGCGCTGAAGCTAAAACGACGACCACCCTTAACAACTTTCGCTACGCGATTAATCGCGACGATCTTGTCGACCAAATCGGTCTCTTTCTGTTTTTGGTAAGCCAATGTTACTCTCCATTTGGGTTTGGCAATCCGCGCTCACTCATCAACTGATGAGTTAGGAGCGTGGTTATTAACCCAAGATTGGGTTCTCTGTCAATACTGTTTAAAGTTGAATTGAAAGGGAAATGTCTTAGAAGACAAGTCCACCTTCACGAGCAGCCTCAGCGACTGCTTTTACACGACCGTGGTAAATAAAGCCATTGCGGTCAAAAACCACTGAAGTGATTTCTTTAGCAACGCTTTTTTGAGCGATGAGCTTACCAACAAGTGACGCACGCTCAGTCTTACCCTTACCACCAAGATCCTCACGGATCTCAGGACTTTGGGTTGAGGCTGAAACAAGTGTCTCACCGGTAGTATCATCAATCACCTGGGCGTAAATATGCTTGCTCGAACGAAACACGCTAAGGCGAGGACGAGCTTGAGTGCCGCTAATACGCTTACGAATAGAGTATTTGCGACGAATACGGGTGGCGTTTCTTTTTCTATCTGCTGCCATAATTCTCTCCTATCTTCCTCGTGCGGATTAACGTCCGCCAGACTTACCATCTTTACGACGGATGATTTCGTCAGCATACTTCACGCCCTTGCCCTTATAAGGCTCGGGGGGACGGAAAGAACGAATCTTTGCCGCAGAGCTGCCAACAGCTTGCTTGTCAGCACCGGATACAGTGAGCTTAGTTTTACCGTCGATTTTGATTTCAACGCCTTCGGGTAGCTCATAGTAGATTGGATGGCTATAGCCAAGATTAAAGACAGCATATTTGCCTTTAGTCTCAACTGTGTAACCAACACCATTGATCTCGATTGCACGTGAAAAACCTGCTGAGACACCGGTGACAAGGTTAGAAACGAGAGTTCGAGCAAGACCGTGCATTGCACGAGCGCTCTGATCGTCACTATTACGATTGACGAGGATGTTACCCTCCTCTTGAGTGACGCTGACGAGAGGTGGTAAATCACAGCTTAAAGTTCCCTTAGGACCTTTGGCGCTGACAACACCCTCTGATAGCTCAACGGTGACCCCTTTGGGGACGACAACTGGGAGCTTACCAATACGTGACATATGGATTTTCCTTACTGAGATATTCTCTAGAACAGAAAGCTTACCAGACAGAGCAGACGTGCTCGCCGCCGATGCCTGCTTTACCTGCTTGGAAGTCGGTCATCACACCTTGAGAGGTGGAGATGATGGCAACACCAAGGCCATTTCTTACGCGAGGTAGAGCGTCGGACTTAACATAAGTGCGACGGCCTGGGCGTGAAATGCGTTGGAGTTGTGTGATCGCTGATTTACGGTTACTATCATCATACTTGAGATAGATGCAAATCATCCCTTGCTTATCGTCATTAACAAACTTGAAGTTCTTAATGAAACCTTCCTCTTTGAGGAGGTAAACGATGCGCAACTTCATATTAGAAGCTGGGACGAGAACGGTGTCTTTGCTCATCGCGATCGCATTACGCATACGCGTGAGTAGATCGGAGATGGGGTCGGTCATTCCCATAATTGAGTTCCTCTATTAGATGTAGGGACATTGCCTGTCACTCATCGAGTGCCAGACTGTCTCAGATGCAGCGTATAAATTAACGCTTGCCAGATTTACGGAAAGGCATGCCGATGTGAGTAAGCAATGAACGCGCTTCCTCATCGGTCTTAGCAGTAGTTACGATAGAGATATTCAATCCCTTGATCTTATTGATCTTATCGTAATCGATCTCTTGGAAGATGATGTGCTCTTGGATACCCATTGAGAAGTTTCCTCGACCATCAAATCCCTTGGGGCTTACCCCACGGAAGTCACGTACACGGGGAAGAGAGATGCTAATTAAGCGATCTAAAAATTCCCACATACGCTCACGACGCAAAGTGACTGAAGTACCAATTGGCATTCCTTCACGTAGCTTAAAAGTCGCAATTGAGCGCTTAGCACGGGTAATAACCGCATGCTGGCCCGCGATCATGGTCAACTCGTTCTGAGCATCTTCAATGATCTTTGGGTTTTGTGTAGCTTCACCGAGACCCATATTGAGAACAACCTTGGTGATCTTAGGGATCTGGTGATCGTTCTTATAGCCAAACTCACTTTTCAGTGTGCTGGTGATCTCGTCATTATACTTTGTTTTGAGACGTGGTGTCATGCGCTCTCACCTCTCTGTGGCTCAGGTACGCGAGTAATTTCGCCACCCTTCTTGAGGAAAACTCGTACCTTTGAGATACGACCGGGCGCTTCAGCAAAAGTAGCTTTAGCAGCTTCTTTGCTTGTATAAAGCGCTTCATCTGAGCCTACGAAACGATGTCCCACGCGGTAACCGCGACCGTCTTCCTCTGAGTAGAGGCGAACGTTTGAGACATGGATCGGGGCTGATTTAGTGATACGGCCCCCCTCATTAGTTTGAGAAGGTTTTTGATTGCGTACCACCTGATTCACGCCGTCAACATAAACGCGAGAGCGCTCACGATCGACGCGGATGACACGGCCGGTCTTATTCTTGTCTTTTCCGGCGATGACCTCTACGAGGTCTCCTGTCTTGATGTCCATGGTATGTGTCCTATCAGTTTATTCAAAGAGATTAACACCGGGTGGTGCTTTTCTCGAGTCCGCTCATGCGGACTGAATCTGTTTTCGACGATGATTAATCAATCGATTCGACGAATCCGAACCGCTTGATACAACTCTAAGCTCTCACTTGCAAGTGAAAGCTTAAAAAACTTCGCACAAAGTTAAAAAACTTTTGTGAAGCTGATCTATCCACCGTGATTCTTTAAAGCTTAAAGAACCTCTGGTGCTAGAGAAACGATCTTCATAAACCCAGCACCGCGAAGCTCGCGAGCGACAGGTCCAAAGACGCGGGTGCCAACAGGCTCGTTAGCATCATTGATCAATACTGCAGAATTAACATCAAACTTGATGTAAGAGCCGTCCGGACGACGAATCTCTTTTGCGGTACGAACAACAACTGCACGACGTACAGAGCCCTTCTTAACACGAGAACTAGGGAGCGCTTCACGTACACTCACAACGATGATATCACCGACTGAAGCATACTTACGCTTAGAGCCACCAAGAACCTTGATGCACATAAGCTTTTTGGCGCCTGAGTTATCTGCTGCGGACAGCGTAGATTGCATTTGAATCATAATTCACCTCTGCTTAGGGCAGGCTTAGAGCACTGGAGCGCGCTCAATGATGTTCTTAAGGCGCCAGCGCTTCTCGCGACTGAGCGGACGACACTCTTCGATAAGAACGGTATCACCACGACGGGCGTTATTACTCTCATCATGAGCTTTGTACTTTACGCGTTTACGTACGTACTTCTTATAAACAGGGTGCATAACCTTTTCGTCGATTTGAACAACGATGGTTTTTTCCATGCGGTCACTGACCACAATCCCTTGACGGCTTTTACGCTGTCTAATTTTCTTTTCAGTTTGGGTAGCTTCGCTCATCGTATACCTCAGGCTTCCTTAGAGGCGAGCTGACGCTCACGCAAAATGGTCTCGATGCGAGCAATGTCACGACGGTTTACGCGAAGCGCTGCACTATCGTGAAGTTGCCCAGTGTAATGCTGGAAACGTAGATCGAAAGCCTGACGGCGACGCTCTTGATTAAGCTGCTCGAGCTCATCTGTTCCCATATTTCTTAAATCTTTAGTGTTAAGCGGCTTCATATTACTGTCCTCGCTTTAGGAAGCGGGTCTGCAGAGGGAGCTTGTGCGCTGCTAAGCGGAAAGCCTCGCGAGCGATTTCCTCGGATACGCCTTCCATCTCATAGAGAACGCGACCGCGGCTAACTGGGCAAGCCCACAATTCTACAGAACCTTTACCCTTACCCATACGGGTTTCTGCAGGGCGCTTGGTGATTGGTTTGTCAGGGAAAACCCGAATCCAGATTTTACCTTGACGCTTAGTGTAGCGAGTCATTGCAATACGAGCAGCCTCAATTTGGCGCGCTGTAAGTAACCCACTGCTTGTCGCTTGTAAACCGAAGTCACCAAAGTTGATATCACTACCACCTTTAGCTACACCGCGGATGCGACCCTTTTGTTGCTTACGAAATTTGGTCTTCTTTGGAGATAACATCTGTCAACCTACCTCAGCGTACTGTCTTGCCTGCGGAGGTGTCGAGCACCTCACCTTTGAAGATCCAGCACTTGATCCCAATCACACCGTAAGTGGTATGAGCAAGAGCAGTGCCGTAGTCAATATCTGCGCGAAGTGTGTGCAAGGGCACACGACCATCAAGATACCACTCGTAGCGTCCCATTTCTGCGCCGCCTAGGCGACCAGAAGCTGAAACACGGATACCTTTTGCGCCAGCGCTCATGCAGTTTTGCATGGTGCGCTTAAGAGCACGACGGAATGCAACGCGGTTCTCGAGCTGAAGGGCAACGCTCTCTGCAACTAGAGTTGCATCAAGATCAACCTTGCGAACTTCTTCGATGCTGAGGAAAACCTCACTCTTAGAAAGCTTGCTTAGCTCGGTCTTAAGCTCACGGTGTGACTTACCATCGGCACCGATGATTTGTCCAGGGCGAGGGCTGAAAATGGTGATCTTTACCATATCAGACTTACCAACGCTCTCACTGCGAAGACGCTCGATCTCTACGCGAGAGATACCGGTCTTATAGAGCTTCTTTTTAATGTGATTGCGGATCTTGATGTCCTCGTGGAGCCAAGTCGCATATTGTTTTTCTTCAAACCACTTGGAGCTCCAGGTACGGATGACGCCAAGTCGAAAACCAATCGGATGAGTCTTCTGTCCCATGATGTCCTCCTTAAGCCTTCACGCCGAGCACGCAAGTAACGTGGCTAGTGCGCTTGTTGATACGAGTAGCGCGTCCCATTGCACGAGGGCGGAAACGCTTGAGGGTTGGTCCCTCATTTACATAGATCTCTTTAATGTAAAGTTGATCAGCACTGATCTCGTCATTAGCGTTCTCAGCGTTTGCTTTTGCACTGGCAATAAGCTTGCTGATTGGCTCACTTGCAGCGCGACGAGTCACAGAAAGAGTGAAGATTGCATCCTCAACACCTTTACCGCGGACTAGGTCGGTGACAAGACGAGTTTTACGAGCTGAAATACGTAGGAAACGAAGTGTAGCTTTCATTACTTCTTCTTCCCCTTCTTGTCAGCAACATGGCTTCGGAAATTACGAGTTGGTGAGAACTCACCGAGCTTGTGGCCGATCATGTCAACTGATACAGAGACAGTGATAAACTTTTTACCGTTGTGTACGGCAAAGTGCATGCCTACAAAGTCAGGCATGATAACAGAGCTTCTTGACCAAGTCTTGATAACGGTATGTCCGCCGTCAGCCTTAGCCTTCTGCACCTTCTTCCAAAGTGATGGGTCTACAAATGGACCCTTACGAAGTGAACGTGGCATCAGTAGTTCCTTTATTACTTGCTGTTACGACGACGAACAATGAAGCGATCAGATCGCTTGTTCTTACGAGTCTTCTTACCCTTAGTCGGTACACCCCATGGTGTCACTGGGTGACGACCACCAGAAGTACGACCCTCACCACCACCATGTGGGTGATCAACAGGGTTCATGGCTACACCACGAACCTTAGGACGGTTACCGAGCCAACGGCTACGACCGGCTTTACCGATCTTGATGTTACCGTGCTCAGAGTTACCGACTTGGCCAATGGTTGCGCGACAATTGAGGTGAACCATACGAACTTCACCAGATGGCAAACGAAGCTGGCTCCAGTCTCCATCTTTAGCGAGAAGCTGAGCAGCAACACCGGCAGCACGACACATCTTAGCGCCAGCACCGATCTTGAGCTCTACTGCGTGTACGAGAGTTCCTAATGGAATGTTACGTAATGGAAGGCTGTTTCCAGGGCGAACGTCAGCATTGCGAGCGCTCACTAGGGTTTGGCCAACCTCTACACCTTGTGGTGCAAGGATGTAACGCTTCTCACCATCTGCATAGGTCAAAAGAGCGATACGTGCACTACGGTTTGGATCATACTCGATTGTAGTGACCTTTGCTGGGATACCGAATTTATCACGACGGAAGTCGATCACACGGTAACGACGCTTGTGACCACCACCACGACGACGCATAGTGATACGGCCATAAACGTTACGTCCAGCCTTCTTGCGAAGGGCACGAGTTAGTGACTTTAGTGGGCTTGACGCGGTAATTTCAGCGAAATCGCTGCTGCTCATTCCGCGGCGACCTGGAGAGGTCGGCTTAAACTTCTTTACACCCATGACTTACTCCTCTCCCTCTTGCTCGAAGTCATCGAACTGGTCCATGAGGTCAAGAGCCTCAATGCTTTCGCCCTCAATCAGAGACACGACTGCTTTTTTCCAGTTAGGACGCTTACCAGTATAACGGCCGATGCGCTTGCTCTTACCACGAACGATTAATGTGTTCACAGAAGAAACTTTTGCCTCAAGCAATTGCTCTACAGCTTTACGGATCTCGATCTTGTTAGCGTTCATGTCTACCTCAAAGGTAACTTGATTGAGCGCTTCGCGAAGAGCAATGCTCTTTTCGCTGATGATCGGACGACGGATAATGTTGAAAATGCTTTTATTACTCATGATTAACCGAGGACCTCCTGGAGGTGATTAACCTCAGGTTCGCGGATGATGAGGAAGCGGTGGTTCAACACATCGTAGAGGTTGAGACCATCTACCGCGAGGTAGTTTACACGCTGAAGATTCTGAACCGAGCGCTTAAGATTTAAGAGCTTCTCATCAGATTCTGCACGAGGACCAAGAATAAGAGCGTGACCGCTCTCGCTTCGGCGCTTGCTTGTGCTAGGATCAGCAGCTAGGGTGTTGAAGATGCTTGCGGCACTCTTGGTCTTAATCTCGTCCATGCCGAGATCGCGAACGACCACAAGACGACCCTCTTGGGCACGCTTGCTGAGTGCACAGCGTAATGCTGCACGACGAAGCTTCTTATTGATACTGTACGCATAACTGCGAGGCTTAGGACCGTGAACGGTACCACCACCAACGTGATTAGGCGCAACACGAGAACCTTGGCGAGCGCGGCCAGTTCCTTTTTGGCGGAAAGGCTTAGCGCCACCACCAGAAACTTCACTGCGTCCCTTGGTACAGGCAGTACCGGCACGACGACGTGCTAGTTGCCATTTAACAACCTCATAAAAGAGGTACTCTTTAACCTCGGTATTAAAGATCGCGTCATTGACTTCGATCTCGCCTACCTCGGCGCCTTGAATGTTTACAACTTTGAGTTGTGTCATAATGCTTCTCCTTGACCTTCTTAGCTCTTAAGCTCAACGCTCACCCCAGAGGAGAGCTCAAGCTTAGTCAAAGCGTCGATGGTCTCTCGAGTTGGCTCGAGGATATCGAGAAGGCGCTTATGGGTTCGAATCTCGAACTGTTCACGACTCTTCTTGTTGACGTGTGGACCGCGGAGCACCGTATAACGGCTAATGCTCGTCGGCAAAGGAATCGGGCCAGCGACCTTGGCGCCCGTCTTCTGGGCGAGCCCCACGATGTCTGAAGTAGAGACATCGAGAAGCTTATGATCGTAAGCCTTCAAACGGATACGAATCTTGTTATTCTGAGGTGACATAGGTGTCGTCTCCTTCAATGGTGTTCTGAACGTGATCTATACCCTGAATGGTGTATAGCACAGCTCCCTCTTGCTATAGATCTCAGCAAAAGGCCACCCGTAATACAGCTTTTCAAGACAATGGTCAAGATGGAAGAGACATTTTCTTTGGATTTTTCATCCTTTTTAGAAATTCTTCCCAAAACTCGAGATCAAATATCAGTCATCCCCAAGAAACTGTCTTAGGTTATCCCAAAAGTAATTTCCAAGCTTCACTGCTAAAGTTCCAAAGAATATAAAGCAGGCGATTAAATGGAGAATCATGAAACCATCGGACTTTATGAAAGCAATATCCACAGAATGCATCAGAGCGACAAATAAACCAAATAGCCCTCCACAACCAAAGCGAATCCCTTTTTCTGTATAATCGGGTTGGTCATGACTCACTTTGGTTCTTCCTTTAATTTTCTTATAGCTATTTTGAACCTAGTTTTTGCATAACTCAAGCAATTAGCTTAGTATCCTAAAACATTCTTCACTACCTCTGGTCCGGCGGGAGCATAACGCTCAAAGCTCATGGTATATCGTCCACGACCGTGAGTAATGGTACGTAAGCGAGTGGCATACCCCATCATTTCCTCTAACGGCACTAAGGCACTTACAACTTGACTCTTGGGACGAGGCGTAAAACCTGAGATTTCACCTCGTCTAGCATTGAGGTCACCGATCACCGAGCCCATATCCTCGTCTTCAGGTAAAGTCACTTCAAGGCGCATAAAGGGCTCGAGTAAAATTGGGCTTGCTGCATTACAGGCATCTCTAAACGCTTGGACAGCGGCGATTTGATATCCTGCTTCACTTGAATCACTTTCATGATGCTGTGCTGAAACTAAGGTTGCTTGTATATCAACCATGGGATAGCCAGCAAAGCATCCTGACTGATATACAGACTCAATGCTTTGCTTCATCACCTCAATATATTGGGCCATAACCTCAGCTGTTTCTTGGTTGCTAAAAGTTAATCCACTACCGTGTTCACCCGGTGCCACAGAAATTACGCACTGACCATATTGTCCCTTACCTGTGGTTGCCGGTCTTTCAAATAAACCTTCGGCTCGACCTTCAGCACTCACAGTCTCTCGATAGGCCACTCTCATTTTCCCAACATTGGCCACAACATTGTAATCATCGGCTAAGCGTCGTACCAATACTTCTAAGTGCAACTCGCCCATACCGGCAATAAGAGTCTGTCCGGTCTCCGGATCGGTTAAAACTTGAAATGATGGATCCTCAAGTGCTAAGCGCCCTAACGCATTGCTCAGCTTATCTTGATCGGCGGTAGTTTTGGGTTCAATGGCAACACGCATTACGGGTACTGGGAACTCAATATTTTCAAGCAAGAGTCTTTGCTTATCATCACAAAGAGTATCACCAGTGACCGCCTCTTTAAAACCGACGACAGCCACAATATCACCTGCATAAGCCACATTGATTTCTTCGCGTTGGTTCGCATGCATGCGCAAAAGTTTATTAATGCGCTCTCGCTTACCCTTATTGGCATTAAAAAAGGCCTTACCAGCTTCTAATTGACCTGAATATATACGGACAAATGAAAGTAGGCCATAGGTATCGCTAACGATCTTAAAAACAAGTGCTGATAAAGGTGCTTCGTCAGAGGCAGGACGAGTTGTAGGCTTATCGGTGAGTTGCTTCCCTCTGATTTCTAGTCCTTCTACATCTGGCACATCAAGGGGTGAAGGCAAATATTGAATAACAGCATCAAGCAGGGTTTGTACACCCTTGTTCTTGAACGCTGAACCACAAAGGATAAGTGTACCTTGTAAGCTTAGAGTGACCCTACGTAATGCTGCTCTAATCTCTTGTGGGCTAGGATCGCCTTCGATCAACTGATTCGCAAACTCCTCATCTAGATCGGACAAGCTATCAAGCATAAGCTCTCGGCGTAGTTCACATTCCTCAATCAGTTCTTCGTCTCCATAATCGGCCAAGGCAGAGCGCTCGTAATCAGCTCCCAAAGTATCATCGTTCCAAACAATACATTCTAACTCAACTAAATCCACAATCCCCTTAAAGTCAGACTCAGAACCAATCGGGTGTTGAATCTGTAATGGGGTGACATCGAGACGATCGATTAAGGCATCAATGTTGGCATCAATTTCAGCACCGACTCGATCAAGTTTATTAACAAAGACAATTCGAGGCACATTGTAACGATTCGCCTGTTCCCAAACGGTTTCTGTTTGTGGCTCTACTCCGGCAACTCCATCTAAAACAGCAATTGCACCATCAAGAACACGAAGACTGCGTTCAACTTCTACAGTGAAGTCGACGTGACCTGGTGTATCTATGATATTGATTGTATGCTCTGCCCATTCACAGGTGGTGGCTGCAGAGGTAATGGTAATACCACGCTCCTGCTCTTGGGCCATGTAGTCCATGACCGCAGTACCCTCGTGTACTTCACCTAATTTGTGGCTCTTACCTGTATAAAACAAGATACGTTCAGTGGTGGTGGTCTTACCAGCATCAATGTGGGCCATAATTCCAATATTACGAACGCGTTGTAGGGGTTGTTTGCGACTCATGAGCTACTCTTTTACTGTTAATGGTTTAGATGAAAGTCGTAAAAACTAAAGTTTGATATGCTAAAAACTAAATAAGCGCGAGGGTAGCCCTCACGCTTATCTTCAATGTATGTTGGTAGAATGTCTACCTCACACAAAAATCTGGCTTTTGCCTTAGTCGTTTAAATAAGCTCGAGTGCTTACCAACGATAGTGAGCGAAAGCTTTGTTAGCCTCAGCCATACGGTGAGTATCTTCGCGCTTCTTTACTGAGTTACCACGACCTTGTGATGCATCATAAAGCTCTGCAGCAAGTTTCTCAGCCATGGTACGCTCACCACGATTACGTGAGAAGTTAATGATCCAACGCATGCCAAGAGCGGTGCGACGTGAGCCACGAATCTCTACAGGTACCTGGTAAGTTGAACCACCGACACGGCGACTCTTTACCTCGACCATTGGCTTTACATTTTCGATGGCCTTTTTGAAAACAGCAAGAGCGTCTTCTTCATTGCTTTTGGCCTTGAGTAGGTCGAGTGCATCATAAACGATACGCTCAGCAACTGACTTCTTACCGCGCATCATGAGATTATTCATGAACTTGGCAAGAGTTTCATCACCGTATTTTGACTCAGGAAGGATTTTTCGTTTGGGGACTTCTCTGCGACGTGGCATGGGTGCCTCCTTTTTATTGGTTAGCTCAACGCGCCAAATGGCGCAGAGGGATTATTTCTTAGGGCGTTTAACGCCGTACTTAGAACGACCTTGGTTACGACCGTTGTCAACACCAGTGGTATCAAGTGTACCACGAACGATGTGATAACGAACACCGGGAAGATCTTTAACACGACCACCACGTACAAGCACAACAGAGTGCTCTTGGAGGTTGTGCTTTTCACCCGGAATGTAACTGGTAACCTCAATGCCTGAGGTTAGACGTACACGAGCGACTTTGCGCATCGCTGAGTTAGGCTTCTTAGGTGTAGCTGTGTAAACACGAACACATACACCACGGCGCTGTGGGCAAGCCTTTAGGGCAGGAGTCGAGGTCTTCTTAGACTTCGCCTGGCGACCTTTGCGGACAAGTTGGCTGATTGTTGGCATCAGGTTCTCACTATATCGAGGTGAGCTTAGGTGTTCGCTCACTTATGGTTTTACGTAATCAAGTTAGATTAAGGATTTTTTGCTCTGAATTAGAATGATCAACAAGCGGAGTCGCCAGAGTTCATTCCATACATAAGCGGTGGTGCATTATATGGGAGAAGATCAAGTCGTCAAGTCCCAAAACGCAAGAATTTAGATTAAAATGCAAGTTTATCACACCCACTTGCCATTTTAAGCGCATTCACCACAAGATTTAAGTTAACAATTATTGGTCATCTGTCTTGAGAAGCTCAATATCGAGTGCAAGACTCTGAAGCTCCTTAATCAAGACGCGGAATGACTCTGGAAGACCACTGCGTAGTTCATATTCGCCCTTAACAATCGACTCATACATCTGAGTACGACCCTTAAGGTCATCGGACTTAACAGTAAGGAATTCTTTAAGGGTATAGGCGGCACCATAGGCCTCCATCGCCCAAACTTCCATCTCACCCAAACGCTGACCACCAAATTGTGCTTTACCACCAAGAGGTTGTTGGGTCACAAGACTGTATGGTCCGGTTGAACGAGCGTGGATCTTTTCATCGACAAGGTGGTGTAGCTTAAGAACATACATCACACCAACGGTGACTGCATTATCAAAGGCTTCACCGGTACGCCCATTAAACAGGGTACTACGAGCATCTTCACGAAGCTCAGCAAGCTTAAGCGCATCACGAAGCTTCTCTTCTGGGGCACCATCAAAAACAGGGCTTGCCACGTGAATACCAGCATGGACACTCTTGGCGAAGTTTTTGAGATCATCAAAGCTCATCGCATCGATCATTGCATGGTGCTCTTTAGAACTGTAGTAGCGCTTGAACTCATCACGTAATACTTCGGCTAAAGCCCCATCGCTTGCCATACGGCTGATCTTTTTACCAAGACCACGAGCAGCCCAACCAAGGTGCGTTTCAAGAATCTGTCCGATGTTCATACGAGAAGGTACACCAAGTGGGTTAAGAACCATCTCTACGGGTGTACCATCCTCAAGGAATGGCATATCCTCAAGAGGAAGAACGCGTGAGATAACCCCCTTATTACCGTGACGACCAGCCATTTTATCACCGACTTGAAGCTTACGCTTGATGGCAACATAAACCTTGACCATCTTTTGTACACCGGTGGGTAGATCATCGCCATGTTGAAGTTTTTCAAGCTTCTCTTTGCGGAGAGTCGCAATTTCTTCTTCCTTGGCCTTCAAAAGCTCTTTGACTGACTTAATGCGATCATCACCACTTAAGCGTAGTTCAATGAGCTGCTCGTCAGAAAGCTCGGCAATCTTCTCAGCTGTAATGGTTTCATTACGCTTGAAAATGACTTTACGATTTGCATCACGAAGTACAGAACTTGCCTTGAGTCCGACATAAAGCTCACGAAGCTTACTGTAAACTGTACTACGGATAATGCTGAGCATATCCTCAGCTTCACGGTGAATGCGAGTTTCTTCCGCAAGCTCGGTACGTGCTAAACGCTGATCGCGATCCATGTCACGCTCATGCTTACCAAAGACTTTGACATCAATCACGGTACCAACTACGCCCGTACGAACACGTAATGAAGTATCACGTACGTCGCGAGCAGGACTACCTAGAACTTGCATCAAAAGCTTTTCAGCTGGCTCTGGTTGAGTTTCACCCTTAGGCGTAGTCTTACCCACCAAGATATCACCAGCAGTGACTTCTGAACCTACGCGAACAATACCTGACTCATCAAGGTTTTTGCGGGCTTCAGGGCTAACAGTAGAAATATCTCGAGTAATTTGCTCCGGTCCAAGGCGACTAAAGTCACGAGCTGAGCATTCAAACTCTTCAATATGGATTGAAGTGTATACATCCTCTTGAACAAGACGTTCTGAAATCAGGATAGAGTCCTCAAAGTTGTAACCACCCCAAGGCATAAAGGCAACCACCACATTTTGACCCAAAGCAAGTTCACCTTGCTCGGTACTTGGGCCATCTGCAATCACATCACCTTTTTTAACGCGATCGCCACACTCAACGATTGGTCGTTGGTTAATACAAGTATTTTGGTTTGATCGTCTAAACTTGACCAGATGATGAATCTCAGGCTCTACCACTACTCCTTGGTCATCTTGGTCAGGAATAATCACGATACGGTCTGCATCAACAGAATGTACAACACCATTGCATTGAGCAACGATGGTCACACCGGAGTCACGACCTACTGTGTATTCGATTCCTGTACCCACCAATGGAGAGCGAGCGACAAGTAAAGGCACAGCCTGACGTTGCATGTTTGATCCCATTAAAGCACGGTTTGCATCGTCATTCTCTAGGAAAGGAATTAACGATGCCGCCACCGATACCAGCTGATTTGGGCTCACATCAACCAAGTTTAAGTCCTCAGGTGGTACCATAAGGAAATCACCAGAAGCGCGAACACTGATTTGTGGATCGAGTAACCAACCCTCTTCATCTGTGCTCACTTTGGCCTGCGCTACATGCTGGAATCCATTGTACTTGTGTGGACTTGTGTCCCACAGGTCTTCACGATATTCCTCATCGAGTGCATTGTAGTACTCGATCGGCTCTTCAATCATTACTTTTGAGCGAACCGGCCCGCTTGAAACACCCTTTTCAAATGGTTTACCATCAGCGTCAAAATGCTTGACCTTGCGATATGGTGTTTCAATAAAACCATATGAGTTAATCTGAGCAAAGGTAGACAGTGAAGAAATCAAACCGATGTTTGGTCCTTCAGGCGTTTCGATTGGACAAATACGACCATAGTGAGTCATATGAACGTCACGTACTTCAAAGCCCGCACGATCACGACTTAGACCACCTGGTCCAAGCGCTGACAGACGACGCTTGTGAGTCACTTCACTTAAAGGATTAGTTTGGTCCATAAACTGCGAGAGCTGACTAGAACCAAAGTACTCCTTCACAACTGCAATCACAGGTTTAGGATTGATCAGCTTACGAAGCTCTTTACGATTTTCATCATCGCGAGGAGTCATGCGATCTTTGATTGTGCGCTCCATACGGGTCAGACCATTACGGAACTGGTTCTCAAGTAGCTCACCTACAGCACGAACACGACGATTACCAAGGTGATCAATATCATCAACGCGAATGTCAAGCTTAGTGTATTCACGAGTCAGTTCACCTTCGGCACCCTCAACCCATTTTGAGCGATAGATTTCGGTATTGTCATCGCGTAAAGCAGTAATATAGCGAATCATCTCTACAATGTCTTCAACGGTTAAGGTTGTGACACTTAAGGGCACATCAAGCTTAAACTTATGGTTAAGTTTAACACGACCAACCTCACTTAGATCATAACGCTCTGAACCAAAGAACTGTTGGCGTAAAAGCTTATAGGCGTTAGGCACCTTTGCTGGATCGCCGGGACGAATCTTGGAATAAATAATTCTAAGAGCATTGGCCATTTGAGCGAGCTCAGCTTCTGGCAGGTCAGAACGATAGCCAAAAGCATTAGCTTCATTATTACCATTGAGTTCATCAAGTTCATTTGCATCTTCAATAAAATCAAGCATCTCGCGCACAAGAGGGTGAGCTGCAGTCGCTGATTCTAGATTTTCTTGTTGCTTACCTTGATCAACCTTTAGTGTGTTGCGTAGAGAGAAGCTGAAATGGTTATCATCGATGAAGAAGACCTTAAAGTTGCGGACACCATTGGAAATCAGATTACCAATAATGTCGACATCTTCTTCTTCAGAGCTTAGGCGCTCATTAAAGCCAAGTAGGAACTCTCCTTCACTGCTGAATACATCATTAGCAAGAACCCAATTTTTGAGTTCAGATGTACGCATGAGCACATATCCATCAGAAATTTTGATGCCATGCTTACGTTCCATGACGCGAGCCGCACCAAAAGTGACTGAACGGTATACGCTTGTCTCAGTGACATCATTAACTGCCATCGCAACCAAGCTAGATGGAGAAAGGCGCTCATTAGCATGAATGATTGGACCATGTTTGCTTTCAAGCAAGTTCGTATTGATGTACCACTTGACGCTTTCATCTGAGCGAAGCTTTGCTTTAAATAACCTACGAGCAATATCTTCGCCTGCGGCACCATCTACACTGTGTACTTTGATTTCACTTACGCCAGTATCACGAAGAGTCAATAGCAACTGAGTATCTACATTACTGAGTGTAGGCGCAATTAACTCACCCTTGTAGATAACCGCTTCGCTAAGTCTCCACAATGATCCATCATTAACTTTAAGTTGAGTTCTAAAAAGATCCACAAGTGAGTCACGAACCATCTCAGAATCAGGATTAAAGACTGTGACTGATTCTTCGCCGTTATTCTCCAAATCAATCAGACTTTCAAAATCAATCGATTGATTCAGTTCGGCAATATAATCACCCTCGGCATTGAGTTTATGCTCAGCATAACGCCAATCCACATCCTTATCACCCAAGACATCCATCAAGAACTGATTATAGTGGTTTTCTCCCTTACCACGTTTATTCTTAATTTCTTTGATTTTCTCGAGAGAAAGAGTGCGCATGCTCGCTTTTTCAAGTGCTTTCATCATAGTTTTGGTGAGCTTTAAAGACATCGATTGTGCCTTTAATTCTTCACTATACTCTGAGATATCAAGCGCTTTGGTCTCGAGAACACTAGCACCCTTTAAATAATCAGCATGATAGAAGTGCCTTTTACAGATTTGAGGATTATCCTCTAGGATTTCAATTTCCTCTACTGGGTAGTAGAGTTCCATGATCTCCTTAGTGGTATATCCCATCGCTCTAAGCAGCAAGGTGGCATGCATCTTACGACGGCGATCAATACGAACATGGAGAAGATCCTTGGCATCATATTCAAAATCAAGCCAAGAACCACGATAAGCAATGACACGCGCTGAATATAAAAGCTTTGAAGTCTGTGCCTTACCGCTGTCATGAGAGAAGACTACACCCGGAGAACGATGTAATTGTGTTACAACGACACGCTCTGTTCCGTTGATCACAAAGGTTCCCTTATCTGTTTGCAAGGGAATTTCGCCCATATGAATATAAGCAGCATCATCATTGCTATCATTATTGCCAGAGGCATATTTAATTTCTTTGATTTCACCGGTTTCCAAGTCTCGGTCGATCTTACGAATCTTAACCTTGAGTTTGGCCTGATATGATGATGCACGCTGTAAGCATTCTGCTACAGTATACTCCGGCGGGTCAAAGCGATAGCCCTCAAATTCTAGACTACTACCACCTTGAAAGTCAGTAATCGGAAAGATGCTTTTGAAAGCAGCTTGCAAACCGATGTCCTCACGCTCATCCTCTGGAACATTCATTTGCAAAAAGCGATCATAACTCTTTTTTTGTAGGTCGATGAGGTTAGGGATCTCTGCCTTCCGCTCAATTTGACCATAGCTGTGACGGATCCTGAAGTTTCTCTGTACGACCGTTGACATAAGCGTTCCTCTTCTTGGTAACGAGGTGAGAATCAATAAACAGGGAGCATCGTATTACGACGCCTGTATAGATAAAAGAGAGGGCTCAAGTGAGCCTACTCAATAAAATGACCGATAGGCGACCCAAGTGGATCGCCTCACGGAAGCTCACTATTAAATAGTGAGGGGAGCACACTCTTCTCGAATGAGAAAAGTATCTCGTAAAGAAAGCATCAAATTACTTGATCTCAACAGATCCGCCAGCTTCTTCGATTTGCTTCTTGATATCTTCGCACTCAGCCTTAGATACACCCTCTTTGATTGCACTTGGAGCGCCTTCAACCAACTCTTTTGCCTCTTTAAGGCCAAGACCGGTGATGCCACGTACAGCCTTGATAACGTTGATCTTCTTAGCACCAGCATCTTTGAGGATGATGTCAAACTCAGTCTTCTCTTCAGCAGCCTCTCCACCACCAGCAGCAGGACCAGCAGCAACAGCAACAGCAGCAGCAGCGCTTACGCCCCACTTCTCCTCTAGCTCTGAAACAAGATTAGAAAGCTCAATAACAGTAAGGTTGCTGAGGAATTCGACGACTTGATCTTTAGTAAGCTCGCTCATGATAATCTCCTTAAGAAACACGCGAGTGTTTGAGAGGCCAGCAGGTTAGAATAAAGAATTAAACTGACACTCTCGGTTGTTTTTTTGAAAATAAATCCCAAAGGGAAAAAAGTAAGTAGTTTAGACACTGAAGTTTCAAAAGACTCTTCAGCTGTAGTCGACTTAGAGACTCTCTCCACGAGCGCGGAGAACTTGTACAAAGTCGGTTGGAGCAGCATTAAGAACGCGAACGAACTTAGTAGCGGCGCCGTTAAATACGCTGAGTAATGAACTACGAAGTTCATCACGTCCAGGAAGTTTAGAAAGGGTTTCTACGCCTGCTTCATCAAGCAAAACACCATCAACCCAACCACCTTTAATACTCAACGCTTTATTTCCTTTAACAAAGTCCTTAAGGATCTTTGCAGGAAGCGCAGGGTCTTCTTGGTGGAAGGCGATTGCCGTTGTGCCCTTGAAGAGAGGAGCTAGATTCTCCTTGGTGGTGCCCATAACAGCACGCTTGACGAGGGTGTTTTTAACAACCTCATAGCTAACTTCTGCTTCACGCATTTTACTGCGTAAAGAGTCGGTAGCCTCGACCGTCAAGCCGCTGAAACCGGCTACGACTACAGATGGCGCGGTCTCAAGAGAGGCGCTGAGTCGGCTGATCAGTTCAGTCTTTTCTTCGCGGTTCAAGGTGGTTTTCCTTCTGTGTGACTCCCAGAACGGAAGTGACGACGAAGAGATGGCATTACTGAGTAAGCTCAGTTGGCCTTCCTCGGTGGGTAAACTGAAAAACTCAGTTCTTTAAGCATAGCGCCCACTGTCATCGGTTGGTCTGGGTAATAAATAAAAGATGTTTTAAGTGCTGGTTTCTACAAGATGTCGAATCGCAGCGATTAAGCTAATTGACTGATTAAAGCGTTGCTGTCAAGAGTAATTCCAGGTCCCATAGTAGAAGACAGGGTAATATGTTTAACATAGACGCCTTTTGAAGTCGCGGGCTTTAATCTCATAACTGTCTCCATTAATGCAAGCAAATTCTCAGAAAGTTGCTCTGCAGTAAATGAAGCCTTACCAATGGGCACATGTAGGATACCTGCTTTATCAACGCGGAACTCAGCACGACCGGCTTTATTCTCTTTTACAGCGTTAGCTACATCAAAGGTTACTGTGCCTACTTTTGGGTTTGGCATCATGCCACGAGGTCCAAGAATACGCGCGATACGACCAACAACACCCATCATATCAGGGGTGGCAATCGCCTTATCAAAGTCGAGCCATCCTTCTTGAATCTTGGTAACAAATTCCATGCCACCAACAAAGTCAGCACCGGCCTCACGAGCTTCGGTCTCTTTCTCACCCTTCGCGAAGACAAGAACCTTAACTTCTTTTCCAAGACCATGTGGAAGAACGACTGCACCGCGAACCATTTGATCTGCGTGACGAGGATTAACACCTAAGTTAATAGATACCTCAACAGTTTCGTTAAACTTACCGTATCGAACTTTTTGTAAAAGCTCGATTGCTTCTACGGCACCGTAAGCATTAGTACGATCGATCTGAGCGACCATATTGCGATGTTGCTTACCTCTTTTTGCCATGATTATTCTCCATATCCCTGGTCCTCGCGTTAGACGCTCCCAGGGTCAAGCCATTTAGGCGATGGTTTATAAGTATATTAACCTTGAACAAGCAAGCCCATTGAGCGAGCTGTACCGCGAATAGAATTACACGCGTTGTCAATGCTATCAGTATTTAGGTCTTTGATCTTAATCTCAGCGATCTCACGAACCTGAGCTTCAGTGACTGACCCAACTTTATTCTTATTAGGCTCTCCCGATCCCTTTTGGATACCAGCAGCCTTCATAAGAAGAACTGCTGCGGGTGGGCTTTTGGTGATAAATGTGAAAGAGCGATCTTTGTACACGCTAATCACAACAGGGATAATCATTCCCTTTTGTTCTGCTGTACGAGCATTAAACTCTTTTACGAACTGCATGATGTTTACGCCCTTTTGACCAAGAGCGGGACCGACAGGTGGTGATGGATTAGCAGCACCTGCTGGGATCTGCAGCTTGATATATCCGGTGATCTCTTTTGCCATGGGGATCCTCTATCAAGCGATGGTATGTGAACCATTCAGATTGAGATTCACATACGTTGAAGGGTGATTTGAAAGAATTACGTGTGGTCACGTAATTCAAGTCATAGAACTTATTTGTGATTCATTCTCAACAGAGAGAATACACATAGGTCAAGCTCAATAAGAGTTAATGAGCCCTAGGTCAAGTTTTATTTTATCAAAAAGTGATCTTTCTGAGTTTCACTGATGACTATATTGCTTGAGCCTAGGGATTTTAATCGATTTTCTCTACCTGAGAGAACATCACGTCGGTCACAATCGACTTTGAAATCGCAAAGCGAGCACGGTTTGCACCAGTTCCGCTACCAACCTTGTGCTCAATTTGAACTTTAAGACGTTCTTGGTCCAAGCTCACCTCTTGGATTTGACCAATATACATTGCAAATGGGCCATCATTGATTTGAACCATTTCTCCAAGTTCAAAATCACTTTGAACCACTGGTACATACTCACGTTCAACGCGCTTCTTGGTATCACCAAAGAGCATTTGCGACTCACGAGCGCTGAGGGGACGAATATCCTCAATGGTCTTTCCACCAACAAAGCCAGAGACTTTAGAGGTGTCTTTGATCAAGTGCCAGCTTGTTGTATTCAAATGAGCAGATACATAAAGATAACCGGTAAGTTTCTTTTTAACCACACCATTAATATCATCGCTTGGTGCTACAAAACGAGCATGGTTGATGAACATATTTACCGAGTCACCTTTAAATAAGGCTTCTTCTTCAGAGGCTCTATGTGCATTGAGAGTTTCTAAAACGGCGGCTTCACCTTGTGATTTGGTTTGAACCACATATAACTCATAACGATGCTGAGCAAAGCGTTCTACAACCGCCCCCTTAACCGTTAATAGATTCATTTCAGCCGGCTTAATGGCGGCTCCCTTTTTAGATAAAGGTGCTTCTCCTCCAACAAAATCAACAATACCAACTGTTTCGTTAATCAGTTGTCGATGGTATTGGCTAAAGTACATCTTGATCTCGATAAAGTCACTTTGCTCCGGAAAGCCAATGCCCTCGGTATCTAGGTAGAATTGATCGATTACATTGCGACCTTTTTCTCCGGGAGTGTAGCTTTTTGCTTCGCTCAATAAAGGCGCTGCTTGACCAGAGAAATGTAATTTTTTGGACATACGATTGATGGTACTAATGGCCTCATTAACTGAACCTGAACCATCAGTGGCTTGCAAACCTTCAAACTCTACCAAAAGAGTTTCGGGCTCATACACGAATCCGCGACAGATATCTTGTTCTTCTAAGGCTGAAATCAAGCCTTTTGCTTTGAGAGTTTCATCCTCTAAGCCTTCGCCACACAAAAACACTAAACCTCGATAAGGAATATTAGCGTGTCGACGAGAACGTTTTTGCTGTGGAGAAGGTACAAGTTCAGGTTTAGCTAAGCCTGCCGCCTTGAACTGACCTTGAATCAAACGGGCAAGCTCTAGCTCTGCCCCTGGCTCTGCCTGTATCACATACCACTTTGAGGCAAAGAGATTCTCTTTGTTTTTTGATGAACGATGAGGAGTACGGGGAGCAGTTGGCATAAGAACTCTCAAATTTGTGAAGAATATAGGTTACTTCAATAGGCTTGAAGGTGTAAATAAATCGCAAAAAGCATATTCGTTATGAGACAGCTTTTTGTTTTTAGCAAATACTTATAGCATTAAAAGGAAGTCGGTTAGATTTCCAAACACCCAATCAAATATAAAAAGGATCAGTGCAATGACACCGGTCACCCAAACAGTGCTACTGGTATTTTGCTTTGATTCATCAAAAGTGGGCCAGGTTACTTTGACAAGTTCCTCGGCGACTTGCTTTACAAAACCATGAGCTGCAGTTGCTCTAAGTGTGTAAAACAAAGTGGCCACAGTCATGGCTAAAGCAATCATGGTGCTGTTGGTAAAGTCACGGCCAAGAACAGCCGGATCTTTAATTCCTAGAACGGTAAACATGCCCGCCATGATCTTAGTATAAAGAATAGCGATCAATACTGTTGAAACCATGAAGAATGCGAGAACAATTCTTGAACTCAATTGTGGGCGTCGTGATGAAACACTTGAAGCCATAATAGAAATCCTTCTTTAAAGTTGTTGAGGAGTCAGTAAGAGATTCGAACTCTTATTTGCTAAAAAAGCGCATACACTGGGTGCACACGCTTTTAAGGCTTGGCCTCCATCGGCCTCTGACTCTGCTACGTTATATGTAGCGTGCATCTAGAGTAGACTACTCGATGCTTGTCACCTGACCAGCACCTACAGTACGGCCACCTTCACGGATCGCAAAGCGAAGACCTTGATCCATAGCGATTTCGCTGATAAGCTCTACGCTGATCTCTGCGTTATCACCAGGCATGCACATCTCTTTGCCACCGTCGATGTTGATTACACCAGTTACGTCAGTTGTACGGAAGTAGAACTGTGGACGATAACCGTTGAAGAAAGGCTTGTGACGACCACCCTCGTCTTTTCCAAGAACGTAGATAGAAGCCTTGAACTTGCTGTGAGGCTTGATTGTACCAGGCTTAGCAAGAACTTGGCCACGCTCGATCTCGTCGCGCTTAGTACCACGTAGTAAGCAACCAACGTTCTCACCGGCACGGCCTTCTTCAAGAAGCTTACGGAACATTTCAACACCAGTGATGGTGGTCTTGCTTAGCTCACGGATACCAACGATTTCAACTTCGTCGCCTGGCTTAACGATACCACGCTCAACACGACCAGTAGCAACTGTACCACGACCTTGGATTGAGAATACGTCCTCAACAGGCATGAGGAAAGGACGATCTACGTCACGCTCTGGTAATGGGATGTGTGAGTCAACTGAGGCCATAAGCTCCATGATTTGTGCAATACCGTCAGCATCACCTTGAAGAGCTTTAAGCGCTGAACCTTGGATCATTGGGCAACCTTCAAAGCCATGCTTCTCAAGCTCTTCCTCAAGCTCCATCTCAACGAGTTCGATTAGGTCTGGATCAGCGATGTCAGCCTTGTTAAGGAAAACAACGATTGCAGGAACACCAACCTGGCGAGCCAAAAGAATGTGCTCTTTAGTCTGAGGCATAGGGCCGTCAGCTGCTGAACAAACAAGGATAGCACCGTCCATTTGAGCCGCACCTGTGATCATGTTTTTAACATAGTCAGCGTGGCCTGGGCAGTCAACGTGAGCATAGTGACGAGTCTCTGTCTCGTACTCAACGTGTGCTGTAGCAATGGTAATACCGCGCTCACGCTCTTCAGGAGCGTTGTCGATATCCTCAAAGTTCATTACAATACCATCACCTTTAGCCTCAGCGAGGACTTTTGTGATAGCTGCTGTAAGTGTGGTTTTACCGTGATCCACGTGACCGATGGTACCAACGTTCACGTGGGGCTTAGTCCGCTCAAACTTTTCTTTTGCCATTTGAGATTCTCCGTATTGGACATGGACTTGAGCCCTACCTACCATAACATCGTTAACTAAAGATGCTATTTGTTGAAGAGGTACTTTGGAAGGACTCAGTGAGTTGAAAGGGGGGTGATAGCTGACAACCGGGATTGAACCGGTGACCTCGTCCTTACCAAGGACGCGCTCTACCTACTGAGCTATGCCAGCAATAACTGTTGTGGCTCTAACACTGTCTAAATGTAGAGTCAAGATTAATTTAAAAAAAAGTAATCTTTATTTGCCTGTTACTTAAACCCATTCATTTTTCAATAGGCTTAAAACAAGCACGCCCCTGATAAACAGGGGCGTTAAGAGCGGGAGACGAGGTTCGAACTCGCGACATTCAGCTTGGAAGGCTGACGCTCTACCAACTGAGCTACTCCCGCACAAGGCTGAATCATGCCTTGAGAATGGAGGGAACAGGATTTGAACCTGTGTACTCAAAAGAGAACGGGTTTACAGCCCGTCGCCTTTAACCACTCGGCCATCCCTCCATATGATGATTCAGCATTTTACAAAGAATCGAGTTAAACTCGCTTTGCTTTGAGGGCACTCCCTCAAATGAGCTGGTGAAGGGACTCGAACCCTTAACCTGCTGATTACAAATCAGCTGCTCTGCCAATTGAGCTACACCAGCGAATGAAGCACTAAAGCGATAAAGGATATAGCCGAGTCTAAAGCGACTGTCAAAGGATTATTTTATTTTTTTTGCAATCATTTCTATTACAAAGCTAAAGCATTAAATATCATAAACTAATTCCTCTACTTAGTTTTTGCATGTTGAGTGCGAGTCGCCTCATAAAATAAAATACTTGCTGCCACAGAAGCGTTTAAACTTTCTATTTGTCCTGCCATTGGGATTGAAACAATCTCATCACAGCGTGACATTGTTTTGGCTCTTAATCCTTTTCCTTCGGCCCCAATGACAACAACAGTGGGTCTATCCCAGTCAATTTGTGACAATGGACGCCCATCCATCGCTGCACCAATGACTTGATAGCCGCTTGCTTGGGCTTCTTCTATACAAGCACTTAAGTTTGTTTCCATGGCAACCGGGATCAACTCACTTGCCCCCGCAGACGTTCTGGCCACAGTGGGTCCAGGTCTTGCACAGCGATTACTTGTAATTAACACGCCATGTACGCCAAAGGCTTCGGCCGATCGCAAAATCGCTCCAAAGTTTCTTGGGTCAGTCACCTGATCAGCCGCCATTAAAAGCGGTTTTTCATCAGGTTTAAGCAAGTCTTTCCACGCCAATAGCGGTCTAGGGACCACAAAAGCCATAATGCCTTGATGCTGTGTATCAGGCAAATAATGATTAATTTGTCGTTCCTTAACCTCGGCCACTTCCACATCTCGGCTGATTGCGTCTTGTATCAGTTGCTCCCGAGCCCCATTCTTCCCCTTGTTCAAGTAAAGAATGCGCTTAATACGTTGCGGTGCGTGATCGAGCAATACAGCGATTGCATTCACACCAAATAAAATAGTCTCATCTTGATGATTTTTTGGACTCATCTTTATTCCAATCTATAGACTTTATATGAGATTATTCTGTAAAGCTATTCAGGGCATTTTGACCAGCAAGCTCTTGCGCGATCACCTGCATAACTTGGGTGGTAGGCACTTTATATACTGTTTTTTCAGAACGCTTCTTTACCTCAACGACTCCCTCTTTGAGCCCACGACCACCGATGGCGATTCTAAAAGGAATCCCAATCAGATCAGCATCCTTAAACTTACCACCTGCTCTTAGATCACGATCATCGTAAAGCACATCAATGCCCATATCTAAAGCTTCATTGTAAAAGCCTTCTGCACAAGAAACCACATCTTCTTTATTTGACTGTAAAGTAAGGATATGTAGTTTAAAGGGCGCTAGTGACACCGGCCAAACAATCCCATCTTGATCATGATTTTGCTCAATCGCTGCCGCCATTACACGGGTGACACCAATGCCATAGCATCCCATCACAATCGGTGTTTCTTGGCCATTTTCATCTAAGATGTTACACTTCATTGCTTTGGTATATTTGGTACCCAGATAAAAGACATGACCGACCTCAATGCCCTTAAAGGCTCTGAGTTCCCCCCTACATCTTGGGCAAGCATCACCGGCTTCAGCTAATCTTACATCAGCATAGCGATCTAATTGTGGACAATCTCGCTCAAGACTCACTCCACTAAAGTGATAGTCCAATTCATTAGCACCTACAACTAAGTTGACTTTACCCTTTAAGGCTTGATCAACAAGCCAAGTCGCCTTTTGTGCTTGATTTGACGCTTGGTAAGGACCAATAAAACCAGAGACTAAACCAAGTTCTTTGATTTCTTCTTCTGTGGCCATTCTGATTTCTTGTGCATCAAGTAGCTTCTTGACCTTAATGTCATTCACTTCATGATCGCCCCGTACTAAAACCATAACGGCTTGATCATCAGCAATCATCACTAAGGTTTTGACACAGGATTTTTTATCAACATCTAAGGCAGAGCTAATCGCCTCAATACTTTTTTGGTTAGGTGTGTGCACCTTCGTTAATACCTTCATCTCTGGAGAAGATGAAAGACTCTCACCACGTATGACTAATTCAGCTTGTTCTACATTGGCCGCAAACTCGCAGCTATCACAACTCACAATGGCATCTTCACCGCTTTCAGCAAGCACTTGGAACTCATGTGAACGTGAACCACCGATTGAACCTGTATCCGCCTCTACCGGTCTGAAGTCGAGCCCACAGCGAGTAAAGATACGTTGATATGCTTTGTACATTGCATCATAACTTTGCAATGCACCTTCTTCGTTGACATCAAAAGAATATGCATCTTTCATGATAAACTCACGACCACGCATCAAGCCTGCTCTTGGGCGAATTTCATCACGAAACTTACCTTGAATTTGATACAAGTTTATGGGGAGTTGACGCCATGAACGTACATCTCGTCGTACCAGATCTACAATCACTTCTTCATGAGTTGGCCCTAAGCAAAAGTCGCTTCCTTTACGATCTTTTAAGCGCAATAATTCTGGCCCATACTTTTGCCATCGACCAGACTCTTCCCAAATTTCAGCCGGTTGTACCGTTGGCATTAATAGCTCTTGGGCACCCGCACGATTCAGCTCTTGACGAATGATTTCTTCGATATTGCGAAGCACTCGATGTGCTAGAGGTAAGTAATCATAAACACCGGCCGTCAGCTTACGGATATAACCGCCTCGAGTTAATAATTGATGGCTGACAACCTCAGCATCACTAGGTGTTTCTTTTAAGGTAGGGGCATAAAGTCTTGAAGCTCTCACGAACTATGACCTCCGTTTTAAAAGCTTTAACGTTAAGATAAAGTAAATCACTTGTACCTTTAAAGCTGATCTTTGAATAAGAGAGTTTTGAATTAAGTCAAATTGGATAAGTCAAAAACTGCAAACAATGCTTGCCTTTGTTGACTCTATTCGCCCCTGTCTATATCAAGCTCTACAAAAAGAGTCGACTACTTCTCAACCTAAATCTTATACTGGTGGTCGATCAACTCTTTATTAAGCATTGATTATCTAAAAAGGGTCAATTGATGAAGCGAAATACATCTCGAGCGAAAAATACATCTTCAATGAGTTTTAAGTGGAATCCAAAGCAGTGGCAAAGAGAAATATATTCAATGTGGAAGCAATGGACCCCCCACAAACGTTCTTTGATTTGGAAAATCCTCGGGTTTAGCGCTTTAATGACTTGGCTCAGCTCAAGTCCTAAACTCAATCTTGTACTCAGTGAAACAGCCCTAAATCATGGTCATTTATGGACCCCATTAACGAGTGCCTGGGTACTGCAGCCTACATCCCCTTTATTCACTCTCATTGTTTTAGGATTTATTGCTGCCTATAAAAGTGGCCTACTAGATGGTAATGGCCAAATCAAACGTCCACGATATTTTGGTTATGCGGCGGTCATCTTTATTATTCTCAGTATGATCAGTAGCATATTACCTAATGGTTTACTTTGGTCACTCCTTACTGAGGGGCTGAGTCTGATTTGGTTTGCACGCGATCTTGAACGACGTTGGGGACGCTCCACTTTTTTGAAGTTAACTCTAGCAAGTTTAAGTATGGCTTACTGCCTTGGATCTATATATTTATTTTTATTTGGTGGCCAAGAACCAATGCATGGTATGCACCCACTGACCCGAGGATTTATTCTTGCTTGGGGCTATTATATTGGACCTCATCAGCTTTCTTTTCTTAATATAAGAGGAGATCAATTAAGATGGGTTATCTATGCTTTTTGTGGCTTTGAACTGTTGCTTTTACCACCGCCCTTTGGACTCATTACCTTAAGCTCGGCTTTCTTCTTTGATCAATATGTAAGAGGAAAACTGCCAAATCTGTCATCTTAAAGTTTCATTTTTCTTTATTATCTGATGATAAAGATGTTTATTGATGTACTAGAGTAGTCTAATAGTGCATACATATTTGCTGTCATGCATCATCCGGCTCATTATTCTTTATTTCTACCCATCACAGTTTAAGTGCCTTCTATGACCCAAAGCTCACCTGAGACTAAAGATCCTTTGATCGGCCAATCTATTGACCATGGTCGTTATGAGCTCCTGCGTGTGATTGGCGAAGGTGGCATGGGTAAAGTTTACGAGGCTCGTCAAAAGCGAGTTGATCGTTTGGTCGCAGTAAAAGTATTGCACTCACATTGGGCCAAAGATCCTAAGTTAGTCGCAAGATTCAAACGAGAAGCATTAACAGCGTCGCAATTTCGACATCCAAATACGGTCATGATCTATGATTATGGTGAAACGACTAATGGTGACCTATATATCATTATGGAGCTTTTAAAGGGGCAAAGCCTGCTCTCTTTGCTTGAAAAAGAGGGTCCTCTATCATTAGACCGAGCTCTAAAAATCATCGACCAAGTCTGTGGTGCGGTTACTGAAGTGCATCGCTGTGGTGTGATCCACCGTGATTTAAAGCCCGAAAACATACAAATCGATCCTCGAGATGGGCATCCTGATTTTGTTAAGCTTCTCGACTTTAGTATTGCTAAGCTTGTCAATGATAATACGCTTTCTTCTATGGATACAAAGCAGAACCTTACTTTACAGGGGGCTGTTTTTGGTACACCGCAATACATGAGTCCTGAACAGGTCAGAGGCCGTTCTTTAGACCAACGGACCGACTTGTACGCTATTGGTGTCATCTTTTATCAGATGCTAAGTGGTTTTGTGCCTTTCTCAGAGCAAACTCCACAAGGTACAATGATGGCTCATCTTACTGAGCCTATACCACGCTTTGAAGATCGAGTTCCTCATTTAGATATTCATCCTGCAGCAGCTCAGCTCATTTATGACTGCCTAGAAAAAGATCCTCAAGACAGAGTAAAGTCAAGCGATGCTCTAACTCAGCGTTTATTAGAATTACGCTTTACTTTACAACGAGAAGAAGAACTTAATGCAGAGCCTGATACGGACCTAGGTACCCCTCAGGTGACCAGTCGCTTAACTTCAGCAAGCGGAAAAGATCTTGATACTGAGGAACGCCCTTTTATCCCAAGTCAAGGTTTTGCTCAAAAGTCTAATGAAACAGATGAGTCTTTACCTCATTTGGAATCATCAAGCAAAAGTGCTGGATTGGTGAGCTCTTTAATTAAGAAGCAAAAAGATGTCCCTCCTCAACGTCTGGTACAGGCTAACAAACCGATTTTTTTTGAAACATCGGAAGATGAAGCGCTAGAGCAAGAGGCCAAAGACAAAAGACCTTCAACAGAAGAAACCCAAGAGTTCAATCCAAAATTACATGGAGTCATTGAGAAGAGTGACTCAAATCCGGATAAAAATTCAGATGAGCAGGTAAACAAGGGACCCTCGATCACTAGTGCTGTAACCATGGGAGTAGAAGAACTCGAGTTTCTCGAACCAAATGATGAGCTCTCCCATGAGGCTTCGAAAAGCCAACTTAAGAACTCACAAGAGATAGAGAAAAACCAGCCTAAAGATTCGATTTTAATCAGCAAGCCTGCCTCTGCTAGCAAGCTTTCTAATGAGGTAAATGCTGAACTCAATCCCTCTGTGGATGATCATGAAAGCAATGACTCATCTTTGCATGCTGAGCCATCGGAAGAATCGCAATCGGCTGTCAGTGCTATATCTGTAAGCGTTGCATCTATTAGCGAGCATGATCAGAAATCGGATGATGTAGTTGATTCATCTAATGCTCAAGAAACTCCGGTCGAATCTGAGACAAGCATTTCAAATACGGATGAATTCCATGCTGTAGAAAATCTCGATTATGTTTCAGAGCAGTCAGTAAACTCCAAAACGCAAGAACTGCAAAAGATTGATCAAAGTGATCTTAAAGAAACCTTACCTCTTTATGGGCTTCAAGCATCAGCACTTATCAAAGATGCTAAAGAGTCCAGCTTGGTAAGCCAAGATACCTTTGATTCAGAACAGATCTCTACTGGAGTCTTTGCACCGGTTAAGCCCAAACGTAATGTTGGTTTATCGCTGGCATTGGTGAGTGCGATCGCCTTGATTGTTTTTGTTACCCTAAATCCTCACCTACTGCAAAAACTGAAAAGTTCATTCAATTCACCCACTGTTCCGGCCAAAAAGATCACTCTTGGTTCTTCAAAATTAGAGCTTAGCTACCATTTGAGTTCTAAACCTAAAGGTCAAGTATATAACCGTAAAAGTGGACAGCTTCTTGGAGAAACTCCCTTAAGTTGGCAAAAAACAGATCCTAAGTTTAATAAAGTTTTATTCGAAGTCAGAGCCAAGGGATATACAAGCCAAATTGTATCCCTAGCGGCATTTAATATTTCATCTAATGACCCAAAACTTCGAGAGCTTCACTTACAACTCAAGCCCATTGAACATAAACCTGAAGCACATATTCCAGACCAGTCGAGTGATCAAACGTCTGAAGCACAAACAGAAGATCCCACAAGGATAAATAAGGCAAAGCCTAGTAAGAATAAGGATAAGGGCAAAGTTGAAGCTCAAGTTAAAGCTAAGGCACCTAGTAATAATAAGTCGAGCAAAAAACGAGCTAAGCCCAAGAAAAAGTCTAATCATAAGCGACGAAAATCTCGAACTAAATCAAAGCGTAAGTCTGCTGCACTCAACAAGTCTCGTTCATCTAATAAGACTCATTCACCTAATAAGACTGCCAAGTCAAATCAAACCAAGAAGACTACAGCTCAAAGCTCAAGCAAAAAAGAGTCTAAGCATAAGGCTCAGCAAGTAAAAAAGAAAGTGCCTGAACTTCCCACTCTTTCTCCTAGTGATCCCGTAGATACCTCACGTTTTAAGGATACGATTGAGATTGAAAAGCTGCCTTGAGCGGCTCAGTTGGCTCTATAGCTTTTGGTAAAAGTCTTTCAAGCTTGGACGTTGATTAGGCTGTGCACTTAAGCCGGCTATACAAAGCTCACCCCAAGTGTACTCAGTGGGTGAGAGGATCTGCCTTAAGTGCTGATTGCATTGAGCTAGATTAGTCAGTGGTTGAGATCCACTCAGTGCCCAATACATAAGCGCTGAAACCCCATAAATATCTGCTTGTATCCATTGTTCCAAGGTCAAGATATCTTGGATTTCTATCTCCGGTGCTCGCCAAGCAGAAGATCGGTCTTGTTTACTCAAGATATGAGTGGACAGTGTAGCATCAGGCTGCTTTGTGTCATGGTTTAAGTGTGTTGTGTATAAAGCATGCTCCCATTGCTCAATCATAATGATCGGTAAACTTATTTCTTCTGTACGCATTGTTTGATTGACCGTCCAACCGATTGCTTGACTCACTGTCTGACTCGTTACCTCATCAACATAAATACATTGGGGCTCAAGTTTCCTATGAATGAGACCATGTTCATGAGCTTTAATAAGACTTTTTACTAGGGCTTTAATGAGTTTTATGGCTGTGTTTACTCGATTTTCCACTTCAACTTTAGAAAAGTAAACATCAAGACTATGGCCCTTAGGTGCAACCCGCCAATATACTAAATCTTGATTGCTCAGTCGGCTTAGGTTTACCAACGAATAAGGGCGAATCCATTGATTCACTGCCTGATAAATCTTTAGTAGCTCATTTGCCTCAAAATATTTTACTTCTTCTAGCGCATACAAGTCATTCACTTGGGTATGAGAGCTTAATTCAAATCGTGACTGGGTCAACATGTCATATACATCATATCGATGAATGCTTCGCTCAAAACATTGCACACTCCCTTTATATTGCAATTGGGTCCAACGGTCTGTGTTTTTGCTTGTTCCTAAACTCGTTGAACTGTGCATTGATGAACTATGCAGTGATTCATTAGTGGAACTCTCTAGGTTTTGAGAGTTATATTGAGCAGATCTCTCCTCATTAAATGGTGTATGTGACTCTTCTATAAAACTGGGTAAATTAATTTCAATCGTTGTTTTTAGCTCAACATCTGAAAATTGACGTTTAACTTTTCTAGCTTCATTTATCGATGATTCATTCAGTTCAGACTCATGTTGACTTGCTTGTTGACTTGCTTGATGAATCGCTTCGGTTAAACTTGCTCGTTCCCCAAACTTTCTTCTACTAGAATAGCTTGCGTGCAATAAGCTGTTATGTGTCGAGGGTGAGAGTTCCTGATTATTCTTTGGCTGATGGCTCTTTGGCTGATTGCTTATGCGGTGATAGTCATATCCAGTGTTGAGATTATGTTTATCTGTTTCTTGCTTATTGATCTCCCGCTTATTGATCTCCCAAGGCGCAAACTGCGAATTAATACCAAGGTCTTTTGCCATCTGCTCCGCTTGTTGCTGGTTAATTTTACCTTCTTGATAGGCTAAAAAGAGTAAGTTCACTTGCTGAGTACGGCTTTGTACTCGCAAATGAGTCAGTTCACCAAGAGTGAGTCCTGTAATCTGTTCAAGATATTCAAAAATATTAACTTCTACAGTTAGTTCTAAACTTGGCTGAGACACAATTACTCTCCCATAAAAACCCTCTAGTCTATTACCAAATGTTGCCTACTTTACTCGGAGACTCAACCTTAAAGTCATTTATTCAAGAGATTTATGGGTTAAAAATTATTTTTTAAGTCTTACTTTTGTATTTGATTTGATCAATCATTGACATCAAAGATAATCAACTGAATGATAATGTACTCAATCCATTATCATCTCGATTGTTGCACATATTTTATTATCTCTGAGGCTGATATGAATCCAAGACAGCACTTAAGTTCTCAGCTAAGACGCTTTAGTCAATTACAGCCCTTTGAGATTGATGCTGCAATTAGACGTATCTTTGATTGGGGAGAAGCACAAAATATCGTATTAAGCGAGCTAGGCCTTAGTCCAGATCAACAGAGACAGATTAATCACACGCCCATCCCACTAGGGAGCCAATCGGGTCCTAACCAAGTTTTTAAGCAAGCGCCAAGTCAAGCGTCAAGTCAAGCGTCAAGTCAAGCGTCAAGTCAAGCGCCAAGTCAAGCGCCTTCACAGCAAGTCTCTGCAATTCATCCAAATAAGCAGTTACCAAACATACGTAAGCATACTCGCTCGGTGGATCCGGTATTTAATTCCGATTTGCAATCCACACCTTTAAATCTTGGGGTCACTCGAGGCGCCGGCCCTATGTCTATTAATAGACAGCAAGCTTTGAACCAAGGTATGACAGCGACTAAAAGATCAGCGCCTTCTATCAATCGTGCCTTACCTCCTATTTCCAACCAAGCAGACCTTCCTCCTTCTCCTGTAGATGAGTTTACAACCGTTTTGCTCGATATCACTGATCGCTTTGAGATTTTTGATGAAATTGCACATGGAGCGATGGGACGTATTGACGCTGGGTGGGATCGACACTTGGGTCGCCCGGTGGCGATTAAAACGTTAAAAAGCGAAAGGGCCAAAGATGTTGTAAGGATGAGGTTTTTAGAAGAAGCCCAAGTCACCGGACAGCTACAGCATCCAAGCATTATTACTGTCTATGAGTTAGGTAAAATCAAAGGTGATGTGGTCTTTGTGATGCGCCGAGTTGATGGAATGAGTTTAAAAGAGCTGATTCATAAACTTCGCAAAGGAGATCAAGATCTTTTAAATCAATACAGTCTTAGTCATAAATTACAGCTTTTTTACCAACTATGCCAAGCGGTTGCTTATGCGCACAACAAGGGTGTAATTCATCGTGATATCAAGCCTTCTAATGTGATGATTGGTGGTTTTGGAGATGTGGTTTTACTCGACTGGGGCTTATGTAAAATCATTGGTAAAGAGGTGCGTTCAAGTCGCTCATCAACAGAGCGTTGGCAAACCATGCATGGCCAGATCATCGGTACACCTGCCTATATGGCGCCTGAGCAAGCTTTGGGGATGGTGGATCAGATTTCGCCTGCAACCGATGTCTATGGTTTGGGCGCTCTTTTATACCATTTTATGACACTCTCTCCACCCTTCTCGGGAAAAAGCAAACGTGAAGTCGTTCGCAAAGTATTACATGCCGACTTGATTAAACCTAGAGAAAGAGCACCACAAGCAGGCATCACAGAGGCCCTTGAAGAAATCTGCTTGAAATGTCTCAATCGAGACTCTGACCAAAGATATCAAGATGCCAGTGAGCTTGCTGATGCCATTAAGCAGCTTCTGTCTCGTGGTTTAGAAGCAAACACTGACCAAGCACAAGTTACCCTAAATACTCAGGATAACTCTGCACTGAAAGCATTGACCGAGCAAAAACAGGCCGATATTGCAGAAAGCTTATTTCATCTGCAGTCAGTACAAGAAGATTTAGCTTCGGCACTTGATGGTGTTCAACAACAAAGTTCAAGTCAATCAGAACAGATCGCTCATGAACGGGTAGAATTTTATCAGCGTGAAATCCAAAGCTTAATTAGCCAAATCTGTGACCAAACCAGTCAACTCAAACTGATTAAGTCCTTATTGGGAGAAAAGCAGGAGAATACTCATAATGATGATAGTCAACATGGTTCAATCGTAGAATATTTTTCAATCATTGAACGTGTTTCATCCATGCTTTCAAGTCTCTATGAACATGCCGTGTTAAGCGGTGATTTAGAAACTCAAGCTCGGCTTACATATTGGCTCGAAAATATTGATCCACAGCAACGTGAACAGTTACAGCGCGAAGTGGGTGCGCTTTATATTCACATTCGGCCTGCACGAGCGGACGTGCAACTTTGGCAATGTGTATCAGATGGGGCCGTCCTTAAAAAGGTGCGTCCTAAAACACTCAAAAGCAGTCCTCTGTTATTAGAACGAGTACCGGCCGGACAGTATATTCTGTCGGCATCCCATCCAGATCATCAAACTCGAGTTGAAAGCTCTCTTAGAGTTTACCCAAGTGTGACAACCCGAATATCGATTACCCTTTATCACCCTGAAGCAGCACCGGCACACTTTAAGCACATTCCATCCGGTACGTTTACGAGTGGAAGTCGTCGTGGTCATTTATTTAGCTCCACAGAAATAGCCCTGCCCGATTTCTTTATTAGCCAATATCCGGTGACCTGTGGTGAATACCTAAGATTTTTACAAGCCATCGCCCAGCATGATCTAGAAGAGGCCCATAGCCGTACACCAAGAAGAAGTGGGGACCAACAGGCTTTATGGTCATGGAGTGATCAAGGCCAAGTGGGCTATAAAAAGGAAACAGGCTGGAGTGATGACATGCCAATTGTGGGGATCAGTTTAGATGATGCTCATCGCTATTGTCAGTGGTTAGGTAATCAAGACCGGAGAACTTATCGCTTACCTACTGAAACGGAATGGGAAAAGGCTGCCCGTGGCCCTGATGGACGAATTTTTCCATGGGGTGATATTTGGGATGCTCGTTTTAGCGCTGGTCCCGAGATTTGGGATCATTATTTACCGCCTGAAGTGGGTTTAATGTCTACAGACCAATCGGTTTATGGTGTTTCAGATTTAATTGGTGGTGTTCGAGAATGGACAACTGCGATTGAGCCCTATGAATCACAGGGCGTGATTCGTGGTGGTTCATTTTTAACAGCAAATGAAGAAGGACGACCACTTTGGCAAAGGTCATTACTTGCCTCTCACCGAAGTGCCTTAGATCTTGGGTTTAGAATTGTCCATATTCCCGATCCGGCATTTAAATGCCTAGAATAATTTAAATTTATCAACAAATACTTAGAGTTAAAACCCAATCACTAGTCCATAGACTATAATCACATAAGATCATTTTAAGCAATTCTCGAAAGTTCTCACAATCATCTACTTGAGTTTTTACGGCTGATTTGTCATTTTGCCGCTCACCAAAGTCTCTAAGTAAGCATAGATATCTCTTCTTGCTTAAGTCGGCTTGGGCTTAAATTATTAATATAGACTAGAGCAAATGATGGAAAACCCTGAGATAAACAACATGAGCGATCAAGCCTTGAAGGCACAAATCGAGCGAACTGAATGGCTTTTAAAACTTGATCATCAACAGTGGAAATCGCTTGGTCTGTACCAAAGCTTCCATCAAGAGCTATTTAAAGTCGTTTTGAACTCTAACTTAAAGACCTTACAAGCCCAGCTAAAAACCTTGTTGGACACCAGCAGTGAGCTGGAAAGTGAAATTGGGCAAGAAAATGAATCGATACTTGATGATTCACAACCAATCCATGAGTTTTATAATACTCCTTTGTTAAGATCAGAGCTTCTTGAGCAAGTGAATGCGAACTTAGACCCTAAACAAAGCCTCTTATTCACTCTGACGGGTAACGAGTTAATCGATGAACTTGGCCGAACTGATTGGCTCTCTAGTCAAGAAGAATACGTGACCTTGAATACAAGTCGCTGGTATCAACTAAAAAAGCAAGTTGTTCTCAATGATCATAATGAGCTTCAAATTACCGTTTTAACTTCAGCTCACCAAGCAACACATACTCGACAAAAAACGCGTCGTGAAGAAGAAACGATATTGGAAAAGCGGGCTGAAAGACTTAAAAAATCTCTTGAGTACATCGATCCTCTACAACATATTTCAAAGGCAAATGAAACGCCATTCACCATTAGGCGCTTAGACTTAATTCTAACGAGTTTAGATGGACTTGTTGTTAAGCAAGATAGCTTTAGAGACTTACTTAACATAAATCCCTTTGAGTTCGAGACGATCTTTGATGCTACCGACCGCCTAGGCCTAACTCGACGAACTGAAGACGGATATATCCGCCTAGATTTCCATGGGACTAGCCTGGCTCGACAGGAGCGTCCTAAGCGACTTAAAGCTCTTTCTATGATTGCTTCGCGTCTTCGTCGAGAAGCGAAGTTGCAAGCTGAACCTTAAATATTTCCCCTTCCCCTAGCTCACTCATCAGTCGATCAAAGAGAAAGTATCATGACTCAAATCTGTGACATCACCTCTCTACTTGCCAATCAAGTTTCTGTAGGCACTACAGTCACTGTCAGAGGTTGGATTAGAACCACTCGTCATTCTAAGGCCGGATTCAGCTTTATCGCCATCCATGATGGCTCTTGCTTTGACCCTATCCAGGCTGTGGTAGATTCTGGCGTTAGTAATTATGAAGATATTCAACGCCTAACCACCGGTTGCTCTGTGATCTGTCATGGTGAACTTGTTGCCTCACAAGGCAAAGGCCAAAGCGTCGAAATCCAAGCTCATGCTGTTGAAGTTGTGGGCTGGGTTGAAGACCCTATGACTTATCCTATGCAACCCAAACGCCATAGCATGGAGTTTTTAAGGGAAAATGCTCACCTTAGACCAAGAACCAATTTAATTGGAGCGGTTGCGCGTGTCCGTAATACTTTGGCCCAGGCCACGCATCGCTTTTTTGCTGAGCAAGGCTTTGCTTGGGTTCACACACCTCTCATCACTACAAGCGACTGTGAAGGTGGTGGAGAAATGTTTAGAGTCTCCACCTTAGACTTTGCCAATATTCCACATAATGACCAAGGGCAAGTTGACTTTAACCAAGATTTCTTTGGCCGTGAAGCCCACTTAACTGTCTCTGGTCAGTTGAATGTTGAAACCTATTGCTTAGCTTTGAGCAAAGTCTACACTTTTGGTCCAACTTTCAGAGCTGAGAACTCATACACTCGCCGGCATCTTGCTGAGTTTTGGATGATTGAACCGGAAATTGCCTTTGCCAACCTCCAAGAGAATGCAGAGTTGGCAAGTCAATACCTACAGTATATTTTTAAAGCAACCCTTGATGAGCGTGCCGATGATCTAGCCTTCTTCAATAAGCGTGTTGATAAAACAGTGATCGAACGACTAGAAGCTCTTGTCAATGCGAACTTTGAACAGATGAGCTACACCGAAGCGATCAATAAGTTAGAAAATGCTAATGTGAAGTTTGAGTTCCCGGTGAAGTGGGGCATTGACTTGCAGTCTGAGCATGAACGCTATCTCACAGAATCAGTGGTTAAAGGTCCGGTGATTGTCACAGACTATCCTAAAGACATTAAAGCCTTTTATATGCGTCTTAATGATGATGATAAAACGGTAGCCGCTATGGATGTTTTGGCCCCAGGCATTGGTGAGCTTATCGGTGGAAGTCAACGCGAAGAAAGACTAGATGTGCTTGACCGTCGTATGGCAGAAATGGGCTTAGAGCCTGAACCTTATTGGTGGTACCGTGACTTACGTCGTTATGGAACTGTTCCTCACTCCGGCTTTGGACTTGGCTTTGAGCGCGCTGTAATGTATGCCACCGGCTGTGAAAATATTAGAGAAGTGATCCCCTTCCCACGCACCCCTAAAAATGCACCATTTTGATTTGTCACTTAAAGGGTACTTTTTGACCACTTTTATCATAAGCTAATCTAGGGTAAGTAAAACTTACTTTAATGACTTAGAGTCTACTTTAGATACCTTAATCATGATCTTTAGTCTTAAAACTGACTTACCACTTAATACGATGGTTTTATGCTCACTTGTTGGTAGCTCTGATAATGTGATCTGAAAGCTTTCTACAAGATCAGTGTTCCGAAGATCAAGATCAAGAACATCGATGACTAAAGCCTGTTCTAAATCTAAATCCAACTGTGTACTGCTAAACACCCCAAAGTAGCTATGAGTATTCATCATCTTGGGACTCATCCACACTGCTTTTGTGCTTTGAGAAAATCTGATTTGTAGGTCAGGCTTGACCATATCTCCAAAGCCTACATCCCAGGTGTCACCACTGATTTTAGTTGGTAAGACTTCAACACCATGTATCTCAAAGACGACTGGAGTAGCTTGTACAATACTGGGGATACACAAGCTCACAAATATGAAAAATTTCCAAACTAAATGACGATTCATTGTATCTCAACTTTGGGCTGTAAAGACTTAAAGTTTTTATATACGTGGTCCGCAGTACCATAAATGAAGACCTGATGAGAATATATTTACACAAGCGCTTATAAACTGCACACTCTTCATTATATACTTTAATCCTCTGTATACTCATATATGTGATATGTATGTTTCTTTATCTATTCAATCAAAGAAAGAGTTCTGATCCATGAACAGCTCTCAGCAAGCTCCTGATCTTTTAGCACAGGTTTTTGAACAAGCCATGCCTCTTTCTATGCATTGGGATTTAACTTGGCGTTGCGATCATAAATGTGTGCATTGTTATCTCACTGATCGGCGTCAAGATGAACTCAGTTATGAAGAAGCCAAACAAGTGCTCGACCAATTTGCCCAAGCCGGCGTGATGATGCTTTTAATCAGTGGTGGAGATCCTTTTTTACGACCAGATGGAGCAGCAATCATTAAGATGGCTCGTGAAAAAGGTTTTGATATTCGTATTAATACACATGGTAATTTTATTGATGATGAACTTGCCGACTTATTGGCTGAGATCAAAATCAGTCGAGTTAATATTTCAGTGTATTCAGATGATCCTGCCGAACATGAGGCAGTCACTTTGATCCCAGGTAGTCTTGAAAAAAGCCTTGCGGCGGCTAAAAGATTAGTGAAGCGTGGTGTAAAAGTTAATTTCAAAACTCCGGTTATGGTTCATAACAGGCAGGGGTGGCATAAAGTTGAAGCTTTAGCAAAAGAGATAGGCGCAACGTGGGAAGTTGATGGAAACATAATCCCCGATGATGAAAGTGACTTTGCGCTCTGTAATGTGGGTTTAGAACCAAGTGAAAGAGTCTTAGCGACTTTAGCAGCTATGGTACCTCATCGAAAGTCTGCCCCCAACATCAGAGATTTACCGGTGACTCCTTCTGAACGTCGTACCTGCTCAGCAGGAACAGTGAGTGGCTTTATGAGCCCAGATGGACGTATTTTCCCCTGTACCAACTGGCGTGATCCAATGGGGAGTATTAGAGAAGAGCGCTTTGAAAATATTTGGAAACACAGTGAGGCTGCTCAAAAGCAAAGAAAGATCCGCCGAGCGAGCTATTTAAAAGACTGTCAAGGATGTAGCTTTCATCATCAGTGTAATTATTGTCCGGGCATTTCTTTTGCAGAAACAGGTGATGCCGGTAGACGCAGTGCCTATGTCTGTGAGCGAACACACATTACGATGAGTGCGATTGAACATATTGGGCGTTTAAATGAGCAGGGCGCAGAAGTACCAAAGCCTGGTAGTCCTGAAGCTTTACAGCTTTTCAATCAAGCACCAACCTTTGCCGAAAAGCAATGGGCTGCTCGAAGTGCAGGTCTAAGTCGACCTAGTGATCAACTTAAGCCAGCACCTAAAGGCAGTTTAATCCAAATAGGTGAGCCAAGAAATAATAGATGAGTCTGCTTAGATAAGGTTATTTCTAAGTACCAAGCCGATAAACCAATACCAACTAAATCAGGCTTAAAATGCAAAAAGCCCAAGCAAAGTTGCTTGGGCTTT
>CAKZRU010000147.1 GCA_937146725.1 uncultured Myxococcales bacterium | reverse complement strand
GAACTGATCAGCGGAGTTAATGGCTTTAGACTACCCGTTGAAGCAGAGTGGGAGTTTGCGACTTTGGGTGGGCAGAACTTTAAGTATGCGGGTTCGGATCACTTAAAAGAAGTCGGTTGGTATGATCTTTGGTATGGCACCAGCAATGTTACTCCTCGTCAAACTCAGCCCATAGCTCAGTTAAAGCCCAATGGATATGGCCTATATGATATGACTGGGAATGTTTGGGAATGGTGTGGTGACTACAATGACCCATACCAACATCCTCTCAGAGAGTCTTTGCGTGCTACTCGTGGTGGGAGTTGGGACAATAACGCGGATGTTTGTGAGGTCTTTTGCAGAAGCGCGTTCTTACCCGATCACCGTGACAGCATCATCGGCCTGCGTCTTTGCAGGTCACTTGGATAATTGACCATTGACCCTTGGGGCAATTATTGGGCGCCCGCAGTATTTTCCTGAGCTTCTTGAGCGGCAGCTTCAGCTTCGGCAGCAGCGGCTTCCTTTTCGGCCTCGATCGCCTCGATAATGACTTTGGCTTCTTCGATACGTGACTTGGCTTTTTTACGAAGCTTTTCGTCTTTGGCGCTTGCTAAGACTTGGTTATATTGCTCGATCGCCTTGCGGGTAATTTCTAGGCGTTGGCTATAATTATTGGGATCAACCTCGACATAGTCTTGATCCAAGACCGCGATATTAAAGATGGCACCGGGGTGATTGGGAGAAAGCTTTAAAACCTTGTTATAGCCTTGTCTTGCCTCATCATAGCGCTTGAGTGTACGAGCGGCCACCGCATGAGATAATACGGCTTCGATGTGCGATGGACGTAATTTAACGGCTTCTGACAGTAGCTGGTAGCTTTTTTCATAATCACGATATCCAAAGGTGATCAAGCCAAGATTTAAGCGAGCTGCAAAGTTATTGGAATCAAGATCAACCGCTTTTTGAAAAGAACGAACCGCTTTAATTACGTCATCCATCTTTAGCTGAATCAAACCTTGAGTGGTCCATAAACTTGCATGCTCCGGAGCTAATTCGCTCAATCCGGCATCAGCCACCAACAACGCCAATTTATAGCGACCTAAATCATAGTAGATTTGGGCGAGTACATCATAGGCATCGGCGTTGGTGCTGTCCTCTTTTAGAGCATTACGTACACTTTTCATAGCAAACTCAAAGTCTCGGCGCTCTTTGGCAAACATGGCCAAATTAAGGTGAGCTCGTCCATTGAGAGGCTCTACACTGAGGGCTCGGTTAAACAAGGACTCTGCCTGTCCACGATCGCCCTTATCTAAAGCCATTAAACCTATGTTAACCCAACCATCACCAAGACCAGCATTGGCAGCTGCCTCATAAAATTGCTTGGCTTGATTTTCATCACCCTTAAGCTCTGAAATAAGACCCGCATTATAAAGGGCTAGATTAAGTTTTTTATCCTTTTCATAGGCCTCATTATAAAGATTAAGCGCTCGCTCATAATCAGGGTTAGCCCCACTTGCGACTTGGCCCGCTAAGATGAAGAGCTGCTTGGCATCTCGATTGATTTTAGGCTTGGGAGGCGGTGCATCAGGGTCTTTAGCTGTATTTTGATTATATGTGCTTTGCGGGCGCATATCGGGAGTGGAATCAGGGGATGGATGACCACCCGGCCCACCACCACAGGCAGTCAGTTGCAGTAGGAGAATACACAAGCTCAAGTTTGATAACATCTGTAATTGACGCATTATTCCTCCTCCTCTTCTGGAAGGCTAGTCACTAATGGACGACGAAGCTTAGGTTGATGGAAGTTAAAGGGACTACCTCTTTCTTCCACGCTGTAGCGATATTCTTCTGGATTGATTTTAGCAATTTGCTGTTCAGCAAGATCTGTCCATTCGTTAAACCATTGAATCTTAAGTGATTTATCCAAGCAGGTCTTATATGCTTCAATCGCTTTACGACGTAGAGGATCGGCCTGCTGAATCATCGCCGCACGGAAGAACTCTTGCATTTCATAGTCAAAAATACGAGGCGGAGGGGTTTTCTCTAACGTAGTAAAGAAGAAATAGAACATTTGTCCAATTTGAGATAAGGCCGCTAGACCCCAGCTTTCAACATTGAGAGATAGGACTTCTTCATAGCTGGCTTTAACTTGTGCCATCTTCTTGTTGAGCTTTTGAACGTTCTTTTGCACCATTTTGATGTGACGCTTTACATCTTTGGTTTTGCGTACTTTGGTAAACTCAATCTTTTTGACTTCTTCAAAGTCATAAGTGGCTAATTTAAATAAGGCTTCCGCCGCTGCCGAGCGCGCCGCAAGTGGTAAGTCTCCACGAGTTTTCTTAGGAATAGACTCATAAACCTTAACCGCCTGTGTGTAAGCACCTCTTGCCCGACGATGATCACGATACTTTTTAGGCTGGTTAACATAGGCATTACCGGTAAGAGTATACGCACGAATCAAATACCCAGCATCAACACGCTTAAACTTTTTGGTGAATGATTGATAGTGCTTGATCATTCTTGACCACTGTTTACGCTCTTGTAACACACTGCCTAATTCAAAAAAGGCTACCATCGCCTGCTTCTTTTCTTTTTTGCCGAGCTGCTTAATATATTTTTTAAGATTTGTAGTCGCCATATCTAGCTCACCGAGTCCTAAGCGGAACTGAGCGGCTAGGCGAAGTGCTTCGGTACTTTCCTCACGATTTGGATAGTTTTCGGCAAAGGACTCATAGGCTTTAGAAGCTTGTGAGTAAATGGCCAAAGACTGCAAGTTTTTAGCGATTTGATAAAAGGCCTTGGGACGTAAATCACTGTCGGGAAGATTATTAATTAAGTCTAAGCGCGCTTTAATCGCCTTTTCCATTTGTTTTTCACGATCATAGCTCAAAGCAGCATTAAAATAAGCTTTGTCCGCTAAGCGAGAGTCCTTAAAGCGACGGGCATATTTTTCAAAGCAACGGGCCGCTTTAATATTTTCACCTTGGTTTTCAATCAAAGAACACTTTTTAAAGTCAAGCTCGCTATTCAAGTTCTTGAGTCGCTGAGCAAACTCGGCATCTCGAGAGGCCGGATAAAGACCCACAAAGGTATTAACTTGTCCGGCTAAACTATCAAAGTCGCCGACACGGTTAAAGCATTCCAAAAGTAAGTTTGCCGCAAAAACAGCCACTCGATGCTGTGGATGGCGTTCAGAAATATCTCTAAACAGGGGAATCGCCTTATCAAAGTGATTAAAGGTATAATAAACGCGAGCTTCCTCATATTGAATATCCACCAAATACTCACTGGCTTGCACATATTTACGATACAGCGCGCTCGCCTCTAGATATTTAGTATATGCCTGTGGAATATCCTCTTTGGGGAAGCGCGGCTTCTTGACCTCATCCTTTGGCTTTTTGCCTTTTTTACCCTTGCGCTTGCGTTTTTTACGCTTCTTTTCTTCGGCCGCCCTCAGCTCTTCTTCACTTTTGTTAAGTTGGGCAATACTGGCGTTATCAAGATCATCTTTGAGCAAAGACTTATAAGCAAGCAGGGTACCATGCGCTGCATCTTTGGTGAACTGTCCTTGTGGGTCCTGAGCTAAGACTTTTTCATAGGCTTGGGCGGCGGTTTCCCACTTTTCAAGGCGGAATAAAAGCTCGGCATAGTAAAAGCCCATTTCATACGAGGTGCTTTCATTGGGAAAGGCATCTACATAGGTTTCATACAACTCTAAGGCGGTGTTAAAGTCAGCAACAGACTTGGTTTCAAGCGCTTGGTTGTGATATTGGCGAGCCAAAGCATTTAATTGACGCTCAATCCCCTTATGATCCTCTTTAACGCGCTTAGGTTCGGCGTCAGGAGCATTTTTAACCGACTTCCACAAAGTCACCAAACGCTTAAGCGAACGAATCGCTTCTTCTGGATTATTGGTGTTGGCAAGATTCTCCGAAATACGAATCTGATAACCAACCACTCGATAACTATTAGGATTTTTAGCAATCAGCTTACGCAAAATAGTCGTTGATTTATTAAATTGACCTGTACCGGTGTAAAGATCGGCCAAGCGTTCAGCAAGCTCATCAAAGCGGCCCGGAGCGTACTTTTTGAGTAATTTCAAACCACCGGTAGCTGTAGCTTGCGTAATATTGACATATACTCTGATCAAGTCGCGCTGTGCCTCTTTTTTGAGACTTAAGCGATTCTTCTTTTTTTGCCGAGCACTGAGCGCATTTTGTAAGTCGATGACTTGAATAAATTGGTTTAAAGCGCCTTGATAATCTGTGGTGTTGTAGTAGCACCACCCTAACTTGTAAATGGCATAGGGATAAACCGGAGAATCACTATATTGCTCAATCACATGATTATACAACTGTGAGGCTCCGGGCACATCACCGGAGGCAAAGTAAATATCAGCAAGATTAAATAAGGCATCCGCCAGCATTTTTGAGTCGGGATAGCGTTGAACAAGCTCGGTATAAATCGTTTTTGCTTCTTCATTTTGCTGTTTTTGCTGATAGTTAAAGCCTAGCGCAAAAAGAATTCGGTCCAATTCCTCAAACTGATCAAACTTGGTGACAATATACTTATAAACACCAATCGCCTTTTCGCGAATTTCTTCGGCCTTACGTAAATTAGCCACGCGCATATCAGCACAGCGATCTACATCGGTATCTGTACGAGCCGACTTGTTAAAGCACTCTTCTTCAGCCACATAGGCATCGTTTTGCGCATCACCTGCCAACTTCCAATAGAAACTAGCTAAGCGATCTAAATACAGTGGCTTTTTTCGGTTTGTATCCGGAGTATTTTTGATCAGTCTAATAAGCTTTTGTTCTACATTTTGACTTTGACGACGCATACGAGACTCTTTTTGTCGGCGTAGCGCATCTGTGCTGTTAATTCTAGGACCGGCGGGCCCCAAATTAATGTTTCGCTTACCTTGCTCAGGCCCTTTATTCATCAGGGCAGGTGCATACTCTTTTTTGGTATCTTGTGCCAAGGCGGGTAGGCAAAAAATAAAAGTCATCACAGTCGCTGTTGCGAGTCCAAGCTTTAGACTTGGTCTAAAGTGGCGCATCGACTGTAATGGGTGATCTGTCGCTTGAGGTGAGACTTGCTTGAGTCTTCGCTGAGGCTTAGTCCAGTTCATTACTTACTCTTTTAATTTAGTTTTTGTATGGTGAATTGGCTTGGAATGAAAAGGCCCTAGCTTAAAATAACTGACCGATCAGATATTTGAGGCTAAGGCTTTAATAAAGAATGGGAAATGAGGGTTAAGTGATCAAATAGGGTCGCCTTAACGGCCGCACTTGGTTTTGATACTATATAAGTAGTACCCTAGTTCATCTCTCCAATATTCGCCGTCAAAGGGCCAATAAATATGCTCGGCATCCGGCGTGCGCTTCTTGCTTTCAATGGCGAGTCGACGTTGCATTTCAACGCCATTTAAGCTGAGCTCTGTGTCGGTACGGTCAGAGGTGGAAATCTCAATATCAATGGCATCCACCTTACCTTGAAGATCACGGAGTTCTTCAACAACACGAGCCAAGCGAGCCTTGGCCATTTGTCCGGCTTTATCAAAGGCAATGTCTTTGGTGAACATAATGGTTTGGATCACATAGTTGGCCAAATCACTGTTTGCCCATCGACTTTGTGCAAGTTGAATGACCTTAAGTTCTCGTTCCATTTCGGTAATATGCGAGTTGACACGTTTGAGCTCTTGATCTTCAAAGAGAGCATTAAGGATTTGTGACACACGAGCCGAGCTACTAGGGTCAGCTTGAATACGGCGTAGGAAATCATAAAGTTGCTTGGGGTCCGAAAAGTCTTTGACGTAACCATCAAGCTCATTCAATAAAGGCTCATAGACCTCACGGAACTCATTAATCGCACTTAATGCCTTGTCGTAATCACAGCTTGAATACAAGATTACGGCTTTTAGGATGGGTGCTTCAGGTGTGTACTCATCTCGGAAAAAGGGAGAACTGAGGGTATGTAAATTACCCAAGGCCTTTTCATGAAACTTAGGGCCCATTCTAAACAGAGCCCAACTTGACTCAAAAAGAGCCTCTAACCAAAAGTAGCCATTGATGGGAATGTAGTCATAATAGCGAACAGCTTTGCGATTTTTATTTTGCTCATATAGCAAGCGCGCCATATTGAGGACTGCAAGCTGACTGTAATATTTTAAGTCGTTTTTGTAGTCACCTTGAGCCACATTATCAATCAATCGTCCGGTACTAATCTTATCTTGGGTAGCTTGTCCGCCTTGGCGTGCTTTCATACGTCTAAAGGCCACATCAGCAGCGCTTTTAATGCCATTATAGCTATCAAAGGTATAACGTAAGATTTCAGCAAAAGCGGTGATCGCATCTTTGATTTGACCCATACGACTGTAAGTCACACCTCTTAGGAAGGTGGCTTTGAGGAAGAAAACGTTATCGCGAGATACCATCGACAAATAGCGTAAAGCTTCTTCTAGCTCGCTGAGCTTATAGTGATATTGTCCACGTAAAAATGAAATCTGATCACTGTGCTTTTGGCAATCTTGTGGCTCATAAGAGGCGATTCTTTTGAGAAGCTCATCATCACCCGGAATCTTACGAGATAAAAAGTATAGCCACTTACAAGTCGCCTTAAAGTAGCGGTGCTGTCTACCCGACTTGACTACACGAACAAAAAACTCAAAGCTTGCTTGAAAAAGGTTAAGCTTATAAAAGGTCTTACCCAAGTAATACTCAGCTTGCTCATCAATGGTATTGGCTGCCGTTTCTTTATCTTTGATAATATCAAAAAAAAGTAAGCTTGCTCTTAGATAGTCGCTACCATTAAATGACTTAATGGCCTCATTAAGGTTTACCTGAGCATTATCGGGGGCAGCCTGTCCATAAGGATTATCATTAAACTGCATCGATTGGGCATGTGCTGTATTGAACTGAGTACTATAGAGTCCAGTGAGACTCGCAGCAACAATCAGCAAGAGACCAAGGTTGAGTTGAGTAAGCCAGTTTTTAAAAACAAGCGATAAATACTGAATAGTCTGAGTAGAAGAAGACAAGTGAGAGTGGTTCACAGTCATCAGAGAGCTCCCTTAGGACGAGTTTAGAGCGCAGAGTTAGGTCAAAAGATTTAGATACACGCTTCTTCAATCTTAAAGATGCAGACAAACTATCATAAATCAACACTATCCTGTAAACATTTCGCCTACAAAACTCAGATATTATCTCCAGAGGCAGACAGAGATTAAAACAGCAACGATTTTTTCGTGTTTTAGTTTATGTATCTGTCGTAATTAGGTAGGACAGCTACTTGAGTTAATAATGGCGAAAATACACTTATAAATATAACACTTTTTGAGGGAGAATTATGTCAAACTCCTCAAATCATGTTCGTTTTATTGCTGGGGGTAGGTTGAAGTGAAAAGTATCATCAAGAGAAATATCATCAAGCAGAGTATCATACGAGCAGTATTCACCAACAGTAGAGTGACAGGTTTGATCTTTGTTGTTATGCTCGGGATCTTGCTTGGGATCTTGCTTGGGATCAAAGCAACCAAGGCTCAAGAGATTAAGACACAAGCTCAAGAGATGAAGGCACTGACCTTGGTTGAGATTTCTAAGGATGAATCCATTCGTATTGATGGACGTTTAGACGAAAAAACTTGGTCTCAAGCAGAATGGTCTGAGGGCTTCACTGAACGTACGCCTAAACCCCAAGCTAAGCCTGCGTTTCAAGGCGGAGTAAAGGCTCTATTTGATGGTGAATCGTTATATGTTGGCGTTCGCTTAGATCTTGCACCTAATGAAACTCCCTCCGTTTTAGAATTACGGCGAGATCAGATGAAGATTTGGTCCGATGATACAGTTACTTTAAAAATTGATGCCCGTTTAGACCAGCGAACAACCTTGGGTTTGGTGCTCAATTGTGGTGGGGCTCAACTCGACTTTTTGGCTTTGGATAATGGACAGGGCTTTTATGTTGAGTTTGATACTTTATGGGAAGGCGCAAGCAGCATCGGCGAACAGGCTTGGTTTGCTGAATACCGTATTCCTTTAAGTAGTTTAGGGCTATCTCAAAAAGCGGTTGAGCAAGGGGAAATCGGTTTTAATGTGACTCGAGATCATAATGCACGACAGGCAACAGATGATTGGCAGCATTTACCACCGGAGTTTGGCCCCTTTTCTGCTTTGCATTACGGAAAACTGAAAGGCCTAAAGAATGCCAAAAGTGGACGACCATTTATTGTAATTCCCTATGGCTTATCGCGCTTATCTAATGACTTTTCTGGGGCGATTGTCCGCCTTGATGAACCAAAAATCTTGGGCGGAACAAGCTCATTTCAAATGGGTGGAGAACTACGCTTGAGCATCAGTCAAGCAGAATGGATTGAGGCCACAATATTAACCGACTTTGCCCAAGTTGATCTTGATGATCCTTTAATTAATCTAGACCGCTTTCCCTTATTTTTACCCGAACGACGCCCTTATTTTATTAATGGCTTAGATATTTTTGCCTTTGGCGCTCGTGGCCGCTCGCAAGCCTTTTTCTCTCGTCGAATTGGCTTAACCGATCAAGGCACAGAGGTGCCGGTTTTGGGTGGAGTTAAGGTCTATGGCCGACGCGGTGCTTGGCGCTATGGGGTTCTCAGTGCATATACCGGTGAAAGTCAACGAAGTGATGAAGCAAGCGCTAGTCAAAGCTTTGTTGTTTCGAGAGCGCGTTATGATATTGGCCAAGGCGGATATTTAGGACTCATTGCGATGACTCGAAATGATGACGAGCAAAATATTGCGGGTGGGCTTGATGGTCGAATTCGCTTGATTGATACTCGCTTAGAGCTCAGTGGGTTTTATAGCTCCACAAATCGCCTAAGCACTGCAGAGCAACATGTAAACTTATCTTCTGAGATGAATGATGAAATGATGTCGACTCTTGAACAAGAGAAAGCACAGCTTGGCCATAGTGCAGGTATGACTTTATCTTGGCGCGGCCAAAATCTAAGACCAAGACTTGATTATTTATGGATTGATGAGAAGTTTGATCCGGTCATGGGGTTTGTTTATCGAAAAGACATACACAGCCTAACCACAAATCTGCCCTATTACTTTTTTAGACCATATAAAAATATTCGCTCGGCCATGCTTGGGCTAAATGCCTCTCATGATCGGTCTAGTGATTGGAATACAAATCTTGGATACTCTGGGTCAGTGGTCGCTTCCATCTGCCATGATATGAATATCTGTTTAGAAAGTGGATTTTTATCCGCAACGGATGAAGTTAGAGATGCCTTTGATTTAGCTGGAATTGCAAGAATTCAAGCCAAGCGATATGAAACCCAAAGTGGGTATGTAATGCTGAGCTCTCCAAGTGGTAAACGTTTGGAACTGAATGGATCATATACCCGAACAAACGGTTATTTTGATGGCCATCTTGACCAGTTTCAACTGAGCGCAAGCGTTGCTTTGAATCGGCATCTACGTTTATTGAGCTTACTAAATTGGGCAGATTTTGAAGTCTACGCTCGTCCTATCGGGCAAGAGCAGATGGAGCTTCAAATGATATCAGGTGATGCTCAAGGCATAAGTGGGCAAGTCATTATCACGCCTAATCCAAATTTTTTATTTGATACAGTTGCCCAGCTGAACTCTGATCGCGAGCAAATGATTGTGCAGTCACGAATTCGGTATCGCTACCGAGCGGGCAGTGACCTTTATCTTGTTTATCGATGGCAAGGAGATTTCTCTGCCAAAGAGCAGGCATTGGCTCAAACTCAATCCTCTCCCGATGAATGGAGAGTCACCCTAAAGTTTAACTGGCGTTTTGATTTCCTTTTTTAATCGGTCTTGTCGTCAAAAAAGCAAAATGTGCTTAATCATCTCAAAAAGTGTAAACGAGCATACGGTTCCCTTAATCTGATCTTACTAAGATTAAGGTCGATTCAGACGAACTGTGGTCTTGATTATCAAGGGGAAGATGTGAGATAAAGCTTTCCAACACTTTGATTTGAGTGTGTTTTATCTCTTGTCTCTTTTTGTGAGGTCTGTGTGCGTTTTCATCATCAAGCTATTAGGTGCTTCTCTGCCCTTAATGTGACTAAGGATCGCTTAAAATCTCCTCTTCTATTATCAATTTGCCTTTTACTTGGTTCAAGCTTGCTCAGTGCCTGTGATACAGGCTTTGGAGAGCCTTGTACCTTGCCGGAAGGTGATGCGATTGAACAAGCCTGTTCATCACCTGATGTTGAACAAGGAGAGGAAAATGGAACAACCCAGTCCGCTAGCGCGACTTGTGCGCTTGATAACTTTCCGGGCTGTAGTACATTTTTATGTTTGAAATACCGTGGAGCAAATCCTTATTGTAGCCTAAAATGTACTTCTGATTCAGAGTGTGACGGCGGGGCGTGCTGTCCTTTGGTGGGTGACTGTCAAAATACAGCCACCACCAATACTGCTGATCCAAATATGAGCGTTGATCCAAGTATGATGATGAGTACGGCTAATAATACGTGTGCCAATGGAGAATGCTATTGCATTCGTCAAGGTGATCTAGCTCGTTAAAGGATAGATGGTTTATAGATCATAAATCGTCTAAATTAGGTCACAAGATCAAAATGCCCCCCCAATTAAAATGCCCCCCCAATTAAAATGCCCCCCCAATTAAAATGCCCAAGGCGAAGTGTAAGCATTTTCCACATGGTCTATGTGGATTTCGGAAGGAATCTCAGTGTTTTGCTGAAGTGAGCTTTGAGATGTTTGTTTTTGGTTCTGCGTTTTTTGCTCTGTAAGTAAATGACTTATAGATGTTTTGTTCAAAAAGCTTTGAGGCAAGAATAAGCCAATAATATCAAAGCGAATATGATCAATCGTAGGCATGGTTTGTGGATTTCTTTTAACAAGATATTCATCGGCACAGCGTGCGACCTGTTTTTGCTTGGATAAGGGAGTGGCTTCGGCCGGTCGCTCTAGCCAAGCAGTGGAAGTTGTTCTCACCTCAACAATGACTAAGATTGTGTTTTTACGCATAATCAAATCTAGTTCGCCTCGTTGGCCTACCCAGTTTTTGGCTTCAAGGATGTATCCTTCAGCTTCGAGATAGCTTTGGGCTAATGTCTCTCCATAAATACCAAGGTTTTTACGTCTATCTCTTTGTTGAGCATAAGGTTGATGACAAACTGCTTTGGATGAACTCACAATCATTTCTCCTTATAAAGAACTTAAGATCGCTTCCTTATAAAGACCGATTAAGATGGATGAGCGTGACGACTATTCTTGGAAAGGAGTTATTGTTCGCTCATAAAAGCGTCATTATGACTCAAGTAGTGCTTTAATTGGCTTATAATTACGCCTGTGGATTTCGCAGATGCCTTTTTTTTGTAAAGCAATCTGATGCGCCTTGGTGCCATAACCCTTGTGTTGGGCAAAGCCATAATCTGGAAAATGACGATCAGCGGCCTGCATAATTTTATCACGAGTTACTTTGGCCACAATGCTAGCAGCAGCAATATGATAGCTCCGTTGATCCCCCTTAACAATCGCCTCTTGAGGCATGGAGAGTTGTGGAATCTTATGGGAACCATCCACCAAAACCAAGGGCGTTAATAAGCGTGTGCATTGTTCTTGTTGGGCAAGAGTTTTTTGGGCTTGCTTGAGTGCCTTAGAAATGGCGGTGCGCATAGCCCAATAGTTTGCTTGAGCGATATTAAGCTCTTCAATCTTTCGTGGCCCTGCAATACCTACTCCTACACCAAGCGCTAAACGGCATATTGGTTTAATCAGAGCTAACCTTTGTGCTTCACTTAGCTTTTTACTGTCATTCAGTTGAGCTAATATTTTAGTTTGTGCTGTTTGTTTTCCACATGCAAGCTCGGTACTAAACTCAAGTGGAAACATAACAGCAGCAGCCACTACGGGACCGGCCCAAGGACCACGCCCAGCCTCATCTACACCAAAAATAAATGGATAAGGAAGAGACTGTTTGTGCGCACTAGAACTGATTAAAAACTCTAGCTCCTGAAGGCCTTTGATATCCCGTTCTATTTTGTATGAAGGGACATCAAGAGATAAAGGAGGTCGGTGAGAGCTATCTGAAAACAGATCTCTCATGACTTTAGCACTATCATTGTAAGAGTATTCTTAATGATCCAGGAGTGTAGTCCTGTATTAAGAAAGAACATCTTAGTAGCGGTTACGAGCCTTAATACGAGCTTTCTTACCGCGGAGCTCACGAAGATAGTAAATACGTGACTGACGTACTTTACCTTCACGAACAACTTCAATGTTGTCGATCATTGGTGAGTGTAATGGGAAAATACGCTCTACACCAATGTTGCTGCTGATTTTACGAACAGTAAAGGTTGATGAAATACCCTCGTTGTGACGGCGAAGACAGATGCCTTCGAAAGCCTGAATACGAGTACGTGCCTTAGCGCCTTCACCCTCAGTGATCTTTACTGATACACGAACTGTATCTCCCGCACGGAAGTTAGGAAGGTCATTATTGAGGTATTCTTGGGTTACCACATTGCGCCAGTTCATGGTTATTCTCCTCTCCTGATTTGCTCAATCATTGAGCGTTCTTCAGGGGTCAAATCTATGTTTTCTAGAAGCTCAGGTCTAACCCGAGCGGTTGTTTTAAGTGATTCTTCACGCCTCCAAGTTTGGATGCGTGCGTGGTGCCCACTCATGAGCACCGAAGGAACGGAATGTCCACGCCAAGTGGCGGGACGAGTGTAGTGCGGATGTTCAAGCAGAGCACCGCTTTTTGCAGAATGTGACTCGTAAGTCGCTGATTCCGCATTATTTAAAACGCCAGGCTTTAGTCGAGCAATTGCATCAATCATAACCATTGCTGCAAGTTCTCCACCTGACAAAATGTAATCTCCGATAGAAAATACTTCGTTGACATACTCGATGTTGAGCCTAGCGTCAATGCCTTCGTACCTTCCACAGATAAAAGTTAGTGCAGATTTTTGACTTAAGCGTTCTGCATCGGCCTGAGTAAAGACTTTACCCGTAGGTGCCATCATGATCACAGTACCAAGATTTCGGCCTTTTTCAACAAGGTCATCAAGGGCACGGGCCACAGGTTCGGCTTGGATCACCATACCGGCACCTCCCCCAAAGGGTAAGTCATCAACCGCTTTATAATTGCCCTCGGCATAGTCTCTGAAGTTTACGCAATGTAAATCAATGACTTTACGATCGATGGCTCGACCAGTGACGCCTATATTAAAATAGGGCGTGACTGCATCAGGAAACAAAGTCAAAATATTTAGACTTTGTGTGTCTTGATGAGAAGCTTCTTGAGTACTGTTCCCCTGCTGTGCTTGAAGTGAGCTCATTATAGACCACCTTCAAGTAAGCCAGGAATCGCTCTCAAAATGACTCGGTTTTGCTCAAGATCAATCAAGAGTACGAAAGGCTCTTGGTTGGGTACCATGACCTCACCATAAGCTTTGCTTTCAAAGATCAGTACCTCTCCGGCCCCAGCTTCAAGTAAACTTGTAAGTTTACCTATGGAAATCGCTGATTCAATGACTTCAGGACTGAGAGTATCTTGATCATATTTAGGGTCAACGGCTAGGCCTTGAGCCCCAATTAAATCAAGTAAATAAAACTCGTCCTCAGCTAATGGAGGAAACTCGCTACGAGTGCTTAACCATGCAAAATGGTTTAGCTCTTGCGCTTGTTCTCGAGTTTTAAGCTCTTTAAAACCAAGTAAAAGACCCTTATTGTCGCTTCTCACCTTCTCTACAGTGAGTCGATGACTTGCCGGTAGCACAGAAGAGTTAGGGTGCTTGGGATGCTTACCACAATATAAAAACATCCCTTCTTTGAGAAGCTCTGTGTGGTTATTATACCCCCACAAGCGCACTTCTCCATGCACACCGTGTGGTCGACCAAACCGACCACAAACAACCCAATCATCAGAGGCAAATGAGCTTGAATTTACATCAAAGGTAAAGTGACTCAATAAGCCAGGCTTAATCGCTTCTTTTTTACCTTGAGAATTCACCACCATTTACTCCACGCAATGATCCTATTCAGAATCGTTAACTCTTACCTCAAAAGAGGGAAGCTTGTAAGGAGTATCTGACTTGGGCATATACTCGGTTGCTAAAAGCAACACATCTTCCATAGCACGTAGATTTTGACCTCCACGACCTATCACTAAACCACGATCTTGATCTGAAACCAAAACGGTGAACTTATGACGTGAGCTTTTAACACTCAACTCATCTGGATTATGCACCAAAGATTTTAGAAGATTCTCGCAAAGCTGTGCAAGTCGATGATTCATTTCTTCAGAAGAAACTTTAGAACTCATCAGATTTCCTTGGTCGAAGGTTAAACATAAAGTGAGTCGAGAGTACTTATTAAATTGGTTTACCTAAGCAAACGATTTAATAGTCTTAGCCTTCTGCTTTAGCAGCATCGTTTTTAAAACGACGAAAAAGGCTTCTGACTGTATCAGAAGGTTGTGCACCAACTGAAACCCAGTAGTCATAACGATCTTGCTTGAAAGTGATCTTATGTGGTGACTGCATGGGGTCGTAAGTACCTACTTGCTCAAGGAAACGACCATCGCGCTTTGCGCGACTGTCTGCAGATACAATACGATAATAAGGACGCTTTTTGCTTCCGAATCTTTGGAGGCGAATACGAACTGCCATGAGAGCTCCATGTACATTAAAAATATGATTTATGCACCCTAGAAAGGGTGTCAAAGACGAGAGTAAGTAAAAGATAAATAGCTCTACGTCAAGTGCTTTTACAGAGAAGATGTCTACTTTTCTTGATTTTTTGTATTTTTCATACCTACTTTATGATGGGTTTCTGATTATCGTAGACCCTCAATCAATGGTGAAATGTTGATTCCATCGCGAAGTGTGCGTAATAAAATGGGGGCTCGACTCGCTAAGTCTTCAATCTTTTGGTTGGGTATGATTGAGTCCGCTATAGAAAAGCGCCACAGGGTGGGCTGACCAATCGGTCTTTCAAAAAGATAGTAGTCCGACATTCTGACGATCAGATGATTCGCTTTATAAGCTTGGTCGACAAAGGCTGGTAGTGGCTCTTGATTTAAGATGTATGAGGCTAAAGACCCTCTTTGCTGAGCGATTTGTTCAAAAGATAAGGCATTGGGCATCATAAAAGATGCGATCGTATCGCTCAATGCCGAAAGGTGAGCATGATCCAATACATAAGGAGTCGAAAAGGCCAGCTGTGGGTGATAAAGAATGGCTGATGTTTCACTATCCTGCATTAAAGTTTTGGGACTAGGAATATTATAACGTCCTGATAAACCATTGATGCCGGTTAAAAGTATAGCCGTATCATCACTGAGACCGGATAGAGCAAGTTCACTCAGTAACTGAGCTAAGCTATAGTCGATTTCTTTCAGTTGAGTAAAATCGCTGAGAGTTCTCTTTGCTAAGTTTGGGTTAAGCTTAAAGGAATCGAGCCAATTTTTTTCGATCTGACTTAAGCTAAAGGGTGAGCGATGGCGAGACTCAAAAAGTTTGGGAGAATGTATATAAATGAGTTCAGGTTTTAATGATGAGTCTTGACCTTTCATCTTACGCTGAGCTTCTAGATTCGCCCGCTCTTGCAGAAGATTTCCTAGTTTTGACATCTGTTGAACATACATGAGTGCACCACGATATGGATGTTCATCCAATTCTTGTGGATCAACATATTCATTTGAATCAAAGCGAGTATCAAACTTTGGTTTTTCATGAGTTGTAGATCCAATGTACGCGCTCCATCCAGATAAACGATTGAGGATGGCGAGTAGGCTATCTTGGTGGGGAGTAGGAGCAAGCAAGAGCTGATGTCCGGCTCTTTGCTCGGGCTCCTTACTCCACACCCGTGAAAAGTTGATCCCATGATTCATTAAAAACTGAATGCTTGGAAAGGCTTCTCTCATCTTGGCCTTATACATAAGAGTATCTAGCTTAAGACCATCTAACCCCCAGATAATTAGTCGTTTTATTTGAGGAAACTCTTGCGGGGCCGGATATAAGGAATCAATGCGGGGTGACAGCCAAGCACTCTGTCGATTTGTTTTATAAATTTTGGTAGATGTTGAGCTCGTTTGGTCAAGCTTATCGGTTTTTAGTGTAAGTCGGATGGCCTGACCTGCATATTTAGCCAAAGAGATTCTTATGTCTTTGGCTTGGGCTGTTTTTGAGCGCGGATCTCCCAAAGTTTCATCATATACAATCTTATCTGGTTGATCATCGGAGGCAAGATAGACTTGAAAGCGGGTTTTAGTTTTTAAAGGAGGTTGATATAGAATCGCCTTGAACTCGCTGTTTTTGGGAGGAATAAAATAAAAACGCCAAGTACATGGAGGCGGGGCAAATAATCCACCAAGCTTTCTTTGTTCATGAATGATTTCACCGGTCCACTGATCTAAGATCTGCTCGCTTTGTCCCTTTGGTACAAAGGATAAGGGACCAATGGCACCTGGTGTTCTGCCCCCCCAAGAGGCGTTGCGGGTAAACCTAAAATAAAGCCGTAAAGAATGCTCTCCCTGACTTAAAGGCTCAGGTAAACTTAGACGATAATATTTCCCCTTTGCACTTAAGGAGAGGTTTTTAATGAGGACTTCATCCACAAATATACTGACCACTTGATGTGCGGCGATCGGTTGAAGCCAAATCAATAATTCGTCGAGTTGGTTTTCTGAAGCACTGATCGGAAAATAAATTGTTCCACCACGCCCCTCAATCCAAGAAACAACCTTTCCCTTATAAGTTTCAGGCGGTCGAAAAGCCCCACTGAGTTGCGTAGAGTTTGAGTGGCGCCCCCAGCCCGGAGCCCCGGGTGAAAGCATGGGCCCAACTTGTTGCAAGTGACCACGGTCAGCATAGCGATAAAGATCGATCGCCGTGTAAGAAAATGCTCGAGTATCATCGACAAACTGAACTCTTTGCTTAGCTTGCGTAGAGCGCTGTTCTGTTGGGTTAGATGATGGTGTTTTTATATTTGGTGATACTTCTTGCTTTGTGCTTTGAGCAGCAAGCTTATATAGGTTGAAATAAGAACACGTAATGGGGGCAAATAAACTAGATAAGATGACTATGAGCACAGAAAAGCTTTTTTGTTTTAAGAGATTCATCTTAAACATTTCCTTAGAAGGCTTCACAAGGTTTCATAAAACATGTTATCGAGGCTATAACCAAGATTTTATAGCTCATCATACACGTTTATATTCATTATGATCACAGAAAGGCAAGTTTATGAATCATAAGAAAAACAGTACATCTCTAGCAAAGATTCCAGAAGATTCGATCACTTTAAGTATCGCCTGGTTATCAGCGATTCTTTCTGTTTTAATGATTATGATTTATGAAATCGTAAACTTAGCAATAAACCAAAGTGACAGTCATTGGGGACCTGTCGCCATACATATCTTCTCACTTTTTGGGGCCTTACTTGTTCTAGTACCCTTTCTGTTTGCCTTGTTCTTTCCCAATATCATTCGGGCCTATGGTCAACCAAAACAGTGGATTGGCTTAGCACTGACGCCCGAAGAACGATTGAACTACTTGAGCTCAGCTTTAACCCGAGCGTGTTCTAGTCTGATGATTGCGATCGGCCTTTTTGCGGGTGCATATATTGCTCATGGTTTTAACCGAATATTATTGGCTAGCTTTTGGGTCGTTGCGACTGGCATATCTACAGTGATATTAGCAGGATTGCTTGCTCCAACTTGGTTTAGTCTTTTCAAAAGTCTGCTTAAAAAAGTAAGCCCAAATGTCAGTGTAGCCAAGTTTCCACTAAGCTTTATTCCTACCCTGTTACTTCTAGTTGTGGGATTGTTTGGTCTAAATGTAGTTTCTAAATTACCTTTGGGAGCCTACCAATTTACCGGTTATATCCACCTGATTTTACTTCCAGTGCTTACGATTGCCTTTTACATCGGTCTTTCTTGGCTGGGTGGTGCTTTAATCATTCCCAAGCGCTTGCAAGCAATCATCTATATTCTGGTGATAATCATCTCAACCTTAGGTTTAAAGGGGTGGGATACTCAGCATCCTTCAAATCGACTCATCCCTCAACAAGCCCAATTAGCAGATTTACTTCTCAAGGTCGGTCGACAACTAAGCGATGGAGATGGGGATGGTGTATCTGCTGCCTTGGGTGGTGGTGACTGTGATGACAACAACCCAAATATTAACCCTATGGCTAAGGATATTCCTGAAAATGGGATCGATGAAAATTGCCAAGGAGGAGACGCTAAAAAACCTAAGATAAAAAAGCCTAAAGTCGTTAAGCAAGCAACCATTGCTCATAAATGGAATGTCTTATTTATTTTGGTTGATACCCTTAGGGCAAGTCATCTTGACCTGAATGGGTATGAGCGCCAAACGATGCCTAATCTTAAAAAGTTTGGTGAAGATGCAGTCTATTTTGAAAGAGCTTTTGCCCATGCGCCTCGTACACCCTTTTCAATTCCTTCAGTGTTGATTGGTCGCTATCCTTCTCGCTTGCAATGGGTTAAGCGCTTTGCCAACTACAGTGTGCTCAAGGATGATAATGAAACAATGTTTGAGCGCTTTAAGGCAGCCGGTTGGCAAACAGAAGCGGTCAGTGCACATTGGTACTTTGGTAAGAAAAAAGCAGTAAATCTAAATCAAGGTTTAGATCAATGGGATAATCGCGGTGAAAAATCTGTTTCAGAAAGCAACACTCAATCAGAGGCTCAAGGCATTACCAAGCGCTTGATTGATCGTCTCAAAACACTGAGTCAATCCAAGCAAGAACATCAAAAGCCATTCTTTATGTTTGCTCACTATTTTGCACCTCATGGTCGATATATGACCCATGAGATTAAATGCCGACAAAGCAAAAATTGGTGCCACAAAGAACCCCGATGCAAAGAGCATCCAAGCCAGTGTATGTTCGGAGATAAAAAGGCTAAGAGCGTACAAAAACTGATCAATAAATATGACAGTGAACTCGCCTATACCGATATACATCTTGGAGATGTGTTTAAAGCATATAAGGAATTAGGCCTTGATCAGAATACGATTGTGGTGATTACCAGCGATCACGGAGAGTCATTTAAAGATCGTAAACCAGCGTACCTCTTTCATGGGCGAAGTGTTTACAACGAAGAACTACATGTACCTTTGCTGATTAAAACACCTAAAAGTGTAGCACAGAGACGTTCAGAACTTGTAGGTTTGGTCGATATAAGTCCAACTCTCAGTGCATTAACCGGTGTAAAATCTGGTGTGGTAGATGGTGTTAGCCTAAGTCCTTTACTTGAGAAAAAGACTCAGGCAAAAGTCCTTAAAGAGTTTAAAGACCGTTATGTCTTTTTGGAACAACTTCCCTATCCTGGACATAAAGTGCATATGGTTGGTGCAGTACATGGAAGCGGGGTAAAGATGATTCGCAATGTCAGTGATCAAACTTGGTCAAGCTTTAACCTAAATACGGATTGGGCTGAAACTAAAAACTTATTTAATAAGAAGGCCGATCAAACTCAGAAGGATCTAAAACAAGCCTTAAATGAGTTTATTGAACAAACCCCTTAAATGGACTTAGGCTTGAGTTTAAGTGATTTCTCGTTAATATAACTTAATCCGGAACTTCACTTGTATCTCGAAGACTTGTATAAGCTGTTTCGAGAAAGTAGGTAGGCGCTAATTATGCAAGTTAATGACGTAAAAATTCGAGTGCATGAACTCGCAAGTGAATTAGATATTTCTGAGCGAACACTCATTAATTGGCTGTCCCGTAAGGGCTACCCCGGTGCTCGTGGCAAGGATTGGCTCACTCCAAACTTAGCACGCAATGCCCGCTTAGCCTTACAGCGTTCAGGGCATAAAAGTGCTAAAACTTCCATAGCTCACGGTGCTCACTCATCTTCAGCACGCTTTAGCCAACGCTTAGATTGGCTTAAAAGTGAGCAATTCGAACACTTGCCCTCACAGCAAACTTATCCCCAGCAAAACTATCAGCAACAAGCTTATTTACAACAAGATACAGTTCCGAGTATTCCCGCTTTAGGTGCCTTTAATCAAAGTGATGTGGAAGAACAAGCAATACTGTCTTCCTCATCTACGCCTTTACATCATGATGAACTACTTCAAAGAGAACGTGATCGTTCCGCCTTGTTACTCAAAAGATTAGAAGGCCTAAGAAGTTTTCATGAACAGCGTTATCAAGAACTGCAAAAAAAGTATGAGCATACTTTAGATGAGCGAACTGATTTGCGCCAAAAACTGTATGCACAAAGGCAAAACCAAGAAACCCTTGATCAAACATGCCGAGAGTTAAGTCATGAGCTTGAACATAATCGACGAGAGGTCAGCGAGTTAAAACAGCACTTACAAGCCCAAGAACAGATTTCCAAGTCTATCGATCGGGTAAATCAGCAAAAACAGGCATGGCGAGCACGTGCCTTGGCACTTGAAGAACAGGTGCAAAGTAACCAACAGCTAGGTAGTCAGCTTAAGGAACTAGGAATGAGTTCCTTGGATCAACAAATTCGCTTATTTCAAACCTTATTGGCAACCCCAGAAAGCGCAAGTCAATTATTTAAAGCGATTAAAATGGTTGAGCATGAACAAGTCAAAAAGATGTTTAATCGTTGGGTGGTGAAAACCTGCGCTCATCCTCTATGCAATCAAGTTAATACTTTAAGAAAAAAGCTGTCCTTGCGTGTATACAGAACACATCGCTGTGAAGTCTGTAAGGGTAATCCTGAGCAACGTTGGTTTCAACGTATGGTTGCCGGGTGTGAAAGAGCACAAATTAAACGCTTTTTATTAGTAGGCGGTGAGGCAATTCATCCAAGAATTAGAGAACTTACCGAAGGTCAGCATGTAGACTTCAGATTGATTTCATCTACAGATGAAAGCTCTTCTCAACGCATTCAAGGCCGATTGGAAAGCTGTGACTTACTGATTACCTGGCCCAGAGGAGCTTTAGCTTCAGATGCAGGTTTAGCCTATCGCAGTATTGCCCCAGCGGTAGATTGCCTTCTGATTGATCTTAATGGTGATGAGGCAAATATCTCGACGCTTTCACGACAGATTCTCAATAAGGTTTCTAGAGTTGGGCCGTAAAAGAGCCTAAAAATCTCTGAGAACCCTAAAAATATGATGACTGCAATGTAGCGCCTTCGATGCAGCGCCTTCGATGTAGCAAGCAAGGGCGCAACAGATTTAGGCATTCTGTATTAATAAAATAAAATGCTTATATTCAGAGCTAAATTGTAAGTGCTTATTTAAAGTTGCTACTAATACAGGCTTCGATGCCTAGCCCAGCTCTCCAATTACTTGCTAAACGTTTGACTTCACTATAAATCTCGTCGATTGGTTCTTGGTCGGTCACATAGTTAATACGAGTGGTATTTAACTTTAACAGTGGAGTGTCTGAGTATTCCGAGAAATGATGTTGGTAGCGCTCACTTAGACGCGATAAATAGCGACGATCAAAGTCTTTTTCAAAGGGTCTTGCTCGTCGCTCAATACGTTCAATGAGGCTTTTTTCATCAGCGGTTAAATAGATTAAAACATCTGGCTTACGAATACACATCGCGAGTGACTCATACACACTTTCATAAAGCTCAAGTTCCTCATCTTCAAGTGTGAGCTCAGCAAAGATACGATCCTTAAGTAAGTGATAGTCAGCCAAGAAATCATTACGATTTAAGTTACCCTCGTCGTAAAGATCTTTTTGTTGGCGAAAGCGACTCATTAAAAAGAAAAGTTGAGTTTGAAAGGCATAGCGCTTGGGATTTGCGTAAAATTGAGACAAAAATGGGTTTTCTTCGACAACTTCAAGCACAAGATTTGCATCCATGCGCTCTTTCAATCGATGCACAAGAGTGGTCTTACCAACGCCAATCGGACCTTCAACCACCACATATAAAGGATCAGTAGTGAGTGTAGTACAGATGTCAGAGCTTTGAACCAATTCGAGCATGCTTGCGACTCCAAGAGAGGTTAAAAAGATTAGGTAAAACTTGAGATTGCGCTTTCAAGAGCACTGATCACAACCGGATGAGACTCTACCTGGCGACGTTCCTTGAGTAAGGCGCTTACCGTGGGGTCTTGGAGTCTTTTTAGGCCTTCTGAAACGGCCGCCCTTACCCGCCATTCCGGATCATTCAGCATAGAAAGTAATATGGGACTCAACCCAAATAACTTTGCTGATCCAACAGCAAGAGCAGAACTTTTTCTAACCTCTGAGTCCTCATCTTGCAACGTCTTTAATAGACCTTTTTCATCTTTTAGGCTTCCTAGCAATGAAACACTTGCGGCTCGATATCGAGCATCACTAGAGTTCACCGCTTCATAGACTGCACTCAAACTTTTTTCATAAGAGCACTTTGAAAGAGCAAGTTGGATTGCAGTTCGGACTTCGGAAGGTTGGTCAAGAATATTTTTAACTAAATAAGAGGGGGTCTCTTGAGTATGAAGCATTGCCAAAGCATAGGCTGCATTACGTCGAACGCCCATATGAGAGTCCTGTAAGCGCTGGGCTAAGAGAGGGACGGCTCTTTCATCGCCCAATCGACCTAAACCGATCACGGCGAGCTGTCTTAGCGTTGCATCCTTGTGTCCGATCCCTGAAACAAAGAGTTCTGCAAGAATACCTTGGGTTTGTATATTCACCGAATGGCATTCAGCAGCGGCTCTTAATACTTGGGTTTGAGCCTCAAGACCGAGTGAGCCATGATGCCAAGCTTGATGTAAGGTCTGACAGACTTGCAAAGCTGTTTGAGAGCTTCCTAAGCGAGCGAGTTCTCCCAAGGCAAAGGCAGAGGCCACCGAGACTTCTGAATGGCTATGATAAAGCAGCGCTGTCATTTGACTGAGCGCTCCTACAAAACCAAGTTGCCCCAAGGTATAAAGCGCCGCCACTTTAACTTCAGAGTCATCCTCATCTAAGGCTTTAATCAGTAGCTGAACCGCTTCTAAATCTGTTTGCCAAGCAATCTGAGTTAAGGCCTCATTTGGATCAGCAAAACCCTGCGCCCATAATTCTGCATCAGGCATCGCATTCGCTCGGCTTTCACCAATCGAGAATAAAGCGCTAAAGGCACTTTCTCGAACTTCACTTGATGGATCACGGAGCTGACTTAACAGAGCTTGTGTTGCTCTTAAATCTTTTAGCTCTCCCAAGGCATCACAGACCAAAGCTTTAAGCTCATCTTGGTGTTGAAAACGTAAAAGAGAGCGCACCAAAGGTGCGACCGCTTTAGGATCCTGTGACTCACCAAGTTGTATAACCGCTTCTTCAATCTTAGCTAAATCATTGGAGAGTAAGTCATTTAGGTAAGGCTCAATCATGAGGATACGCTCCAAAAAAGATCATTGTGAGCAGAGAGATCAAACTTTGATGAGTCAGATTTCGGCGAGTTAAGTTTTGGTGAGTTAAGTTTCTTTGGTTGGTCACACTTTAGATTAAGCTTAGACCATTTATTTAAACGCTTAATTAGGACATTTCATAACGAGAAAGTTTTTTATGCAAGCCTTCTCGAGTGATTCCCAAGGCTTTTGCTGTTTTGGTTTTATTGTGCTCATGCGCTTCTAAAGCACGACTCAATAAAAGCTTTTCTAAATGTTCCATCATTTCTTTTAGAGTTCCACCAGGGAGTTGTAAGGCTTCCAAAACAACATCTGTTTGTTCGTGGGTTCCGCCACTAATGTGTGGAGAGAGGTCATCTAGCTCAATCATTTGTCGATCAAAAGCGCTGATTAATGCTCTTTGAACTTCATTTTGAAGCTCTCTGACATTACCGGGCCAAGAATATAGTCTGAGCGCATTCAGTGCATTTGGAGAAAAGTCATCAATGTCTCGGCCAAACTCTTTGGCATATTTTTTAAGGAAATGCTGAGCGATTAACATTAAGTCATCGCCTCTTTCTCGTAATGGAGGCAGAGCAATCGGGAAAACATGTAAGCGATAGAATAAGTCTTCTCTAAACCTACCCTCTTTCACCATTTCGCTTAGGTTTCTATGAGTTGCACTGATGACGCGAACATTGACTAACTTTGAGCGACTACTGCCTAAAGGTCTGATTTCACCCTCTTGTAGGACTCTGAGAAGCTTTGCTTGCAAAGATAAGGGCATCTCTCCTAGCTCATCTAAGAAGATACTCCCACCATCAGCAAGTTCAAAAAGGCCTTTTTTATCTCGATCGGCACCGGTAAAGGCACCTTTCATATGGCCAAAAAGTTCACTTTCCAGTAAGTTTTCCGGTAAAGCACCACAGTTTTGGGCCACAAATAACTTATCTTTGCGCCCGCTTTGATAGTGTAAAGCCCGAGCAATTAACTCTTTGCCGGTACCAGTTTCGCCATTGATAAATACTGGTACTTTAAGATCTTTAACTCTTTGGATTTGAGTAAAGATCTTTTGCATGACCACGCTTTCACCAATCAGACCACTTGCTTCTGAGCGATCATTAGACTGCATATACTGTAAACCGCCTTTGAGACGGTCTTCAGCAGATTGTAGGCGCTCAATAAGACGGGCGCTTTCAGCCGCAAAAGAAATGTTACTGGCTGCCACAGTTAATAACTCGAGCTCATCTTTAGCAAAAGCGCTGAGCTTATCTCGATTATCCACTTGGATTACACCAATAATCGAAGCGCCTACCCATAAAGGAACAACTAAGGTACTTTTCATTCCGGCAGCCAAAACAGATACAATGCCACCGCCAATTTCCCCCTCAACATCACTGAGTAAAATAGCACTTCGCTTTTCTACTGCTCGTTGAACCAGGGTTCGACTAACCGGAACTTTGACCTCACCACCATCACGCTTTGTTGCTGCGGCCACTGGAAAGCTTTTACTTTTGGCCTCGGATAAAGCAATCGCAATGTGAGTGGCTTGAGGAAGGATATCAAAAATAAATTGTGTGGAAAGCGCTAGCGTCTCTTTAAGATTCGCTGATTGACCAAGCTTCATACTGTATTCAAAAAGGGTATGAATACGATCCTGGTGCCTAAAAACGCGGTCTGCATAAGCGCCTAAGTCAGCGATAGGTACTTCGGCAATCACATCATTAGGGTCAAGTTCTTCCGAGATAATATCCAAAGAGACCGAAGATTGATGTTGCCCTTGTTCATTAATGGTGAAAAAGCAAAGTTGATCACCAGACCATAACTCTACTCCACCTTCTTCAATGAGCAACTCTTCCTTTCCACGACGATGAATACACTCGATTAAGCGCTCGTTGTTAAAGTTTGTGGTGGGGGCAAAGTAAAGCGCATCATTCAAGGTAATAAAGCGACCCACTTCATCAGGAAAATGCTCGATTAAATGCTCATCAAAAAGCTCATCAAGAGCAAAATAATGCTCACTGTCAATGAGTCCGGTCTTAAGCAGTTGTACCGGTGGTGAACAACGTTCTGATTCGATTTGATCATTGTTAACTGAAGTTGTTGAAAGCTTAAACCACATAGAACACCCTATCAGATTGAGAAATCTATTTGGATGATCTATACCAACAAACGTTCAAGGATGATAGAGCGAGCAACTTATATCTAGGAATTTGGTTTAGATAAGCGCCTCAAACGACCATCAAATGCTCATTTTTTACTTTAGACCAGCAATCATTAGGTCTAGGCTGTAAATTGTGCCTTTGAGAGTTGCATCAGTGCTACCGGTTTTGCGCTCTGTTTCAAGAGCATCACGTGCGCTTTGCAACGCTTTACGGTCATCATTGGTGGCATGGCGAGCAATGCCAAATAAAATCACATCGCGAACCAAAGGATCTTTTTCTTGGACTAAACGCTCAATAAAGGCTTCACGTGCTACCTTGGCAGAGCTCTCATCGCGAGCTAAAACATAAGCCGCAATAGTACGCTCCTCAAGCTTTTCACTCGCCAATTTCTTGGCCCAAGAACGATCACTATCCACGCTTTTAACTACGTCTAACTGAGTCAGAATCTCTTGATAACCCTTTTCCCAAGTTTGATAGATCTTTAAGCCGCGCTCAACTTCAAAAATCAAATTCTTAAGCTTGGTGGCAGCCTTTTGCTTATTTTCAAGAAGCGCTTCCTTATCACGTAGGCTCTTGGCCTCTTTGTTTTCTTCTTTGCCTAGCATTTCCTCGTATTTTTTCATCGCGTCTTGATGGGCTTTGAACGCATCTTCACGAGCTTTGTTATAGGCTTTCTTATCTTTCTCCTTAAGGCTCTTATCTACCTTTTCACGCTTAGGCTCAGCAGGTACTTTTACGCCCTTATCCTTAAGTGCTTTGATTTCACCCTTAAGCTTTTCTGCCTCATCTTCAGCAGCCTTCTTTTGATCGCCAGCTTGCTTGATTTGTGCTTCGGTCTCTTTAACCCATTTTTGGGTTTCTTCAAGACTCTTATTCACATCCTTATTAAACTTTTTGAAATTACGGTTTTTCTTGCGCATCAGTAGGGCGATGGTTTTGCCGTATTGAACCTTAAGGTCACGATTACCTACATCGAGTTGCTCTAGCTTTTTGTTGAATACCTTGATCAAAGATTTGATCGGCTTATCACTTCCTAAGTAGGCAAGTTGCTGGGTGGCAGCCATCTTGTATTCAAAAAGTTTTTCATCATTGGTGATGATTGACATCAAAGGCTTAACGGCCTTGCTATCACCAATCATGGCCAAGGCACGAGCGATAGAAATAGTCTTTTGTACTTGACCCTTAGTAAAGAAAGTTGCTTTTGTCGCATCTTTAGCAAAAGGCTCTGGATTAACATCTTCGTTATTAAGAGACATAACTAAGTGATCAACCGCAGCACCATACTTAAGATCTCCCAAGATCTCTGATGACTTGGCTTCAATAAGGCCAGTATGCGCATAATTTAAGCGGTAAGCACGCTCTTCAATTTTTTCATTTTGACGCTTAAAGGCCTTATGTAGTGCCTTTTGAGCCATTCCCTTATCAAGACTGTTTAAAGCAAGACGGCAATCAGAAGTCGCGCTACGTCCGCGCGCATCATCCAACCATAAGCATTCGACAAGACGATTGATTACGCCTTCCTCGTTGACTTCAAGATTAGCTAAACCCTTTGCCGCTAAACCAATGTAAGAAATGGGTTGAACGGTAGGCTCAGTCATCAAGATTTTACGCAGAACAGGAGTTAACTTATCCTTGTATTGATCCTTGTTCTCAGGAGTGGCAAATTGAGTGATCACTTTGATCAAGGCATTGCCATACTCAAAGTCTAGTTTCTCACGATTAAGAAGCTCTACATAGGTGTCCATTTGCTCCTTGGCATCCCAAGAACCAAAAGTATTTACGGCGATTAAAGCTGTGCGAGGAGGTTGAGCAATATCCTCTTTCATCGCTTTGACGAAAACAGCAGAAATGCTTGTGTATAAGGCACTCGCTTTAAAGCCTGTGGCATCAGCTTTGTATAAGGCGTTACCAATTTTACGCAGGCCATCAACCAATTCCTCATGGCGGCAGGGCTCACCCTTGTTAAAGGCATTGACCATAGATTCTGCATAGCGAAGACGGTTAGCATTCAGTTTAGCATTCATAAACGGCAACAGAGTCGCAGCTTTAGCGTTATAAGTATCCACACTTGCTTTTCGAGCTGCAATAAGTGAAGTCGGCTCAGCGACTTTCTTTTTCTTGTTACCCTTTTTAAGTTGGATATAAGCGTCCTCTTCCGCTAATTGAGTCGCTCGAGCGGTCTCAATTTCTTCAAAGTCTTTTAAGTAGGCCAAGTCATAGCCCTCACTAGGAGCCGAATGATCTAGTGCAAGCAAGGCATCGATTTGATTAAAGGAAGGTGACACCTCGGCTTTGCTCATGATCTCAATTTGCTCTTCAAAGCCAGTGAGTTCGCTGAGCATACCTTTAATAGTCGTCTTCCGATCACTCTGCTCCATCTTTTCGGTCCAATCAACTGGGCCGCCCACGGAACACGCATTGAGAAGGAAGGCTGTCGCAATTACGATAGCACTGTAAAATTTCGACATGGGTAGTGTCTCCAAATCTTAAAGGGGTCCTAGATTTATTTATTTAGTCATCTGTGTAACTATTTCATTCAGTTGACTTTAACTTCTCTCTAACATGTTATAGAGATCAATAACAGCATTTGAGTATGAGCTTGAAGATTTCATCAACGGTGCGTGAACATACACTCCATCACAAATGAGGTCAAGGAGAGCATGAAGGCCATGACAGGTGATTTTCATTTAATAAAACCGCCCCAAAAATATGAATGGCTCGCCCATCTACTTAATTTTATTTTTCCGGGGGTTGGCCTACTTTATTGGCGTCGTGATACTTTGGGACTGTATTGGCTAGGACTTTCCTTAGCAACAAGTATTGGTTTGGTATGTTTATGGATGCTGATTCCTTTTTTACCTCAATTACTCGTTGCTTTACTTTTTTTGTATTGGTGTTGGGCCGAACTGATTCTTTTTGAAAAAGTAAATAATCAGCCTGCAACTCAAATCTTATGGAGTCGAGATGAAAGTCATCTCCCCTCATTTTTTGGCTTGTCTATGCTATGTTTGGCCTTGGTTAGTTTGACATTTTATATTGCCATGACTCGCGTCTACTCCTTTGTACATATTCAAGATATGTCCATGTACCCTCAAATGTTGACGGGAGATATTCTTTTAGTAGATCGTCGTTTATATGAGGGAAAAGGGTTTCAAGTCGGTGAGGTCATTGCCTATGATTCTATTGCTCATGGAACCACTGTAGCACGAGTAATTGCTTCAGCAAAAGAAGCACAACGCGTTGAAGTTCTTGGTGCTCAAGTGGCTCTTGATGATGAAAAGCTGTACTTAAAAGCAGTCGATCTTGAAATCGAATATTTAAGTAATGATTTAGAACAACCCTTGCCATATCAGCAATTTTATCAAGAGCATAAACCTTTATCATTATCTCCATTTGATGCAAGCAATGAAAGCAAGACAGGTACAGACTCAGGGCAGAGTTGGATTGTTTCTGAACCGATAGACCCTAGTCAAGGTAAACTGTCTTTAAAGGGTCATTTAGGTAAAAACACCTTGTTAGTTTTACCCGATATACGAAGGCCACCTAGCTCAAATAGTGGTAATCAAGGCGAAATTATCGACCAATCAAGAGTTATTGGACGTCCAATTATGATTGTGCGATCCAATTTTCCGCACCCTAAAGCATCTTCGAGGCAAGGCCTGATGATTAGGTAGTAAATGAATTTTTGAATAGAAACTTTTCTCACATGATTTAGATGCGGATTTATGATCATTTGATAATCAGAGCTTTTTTAATGAACTTTTTGTATGGTAATCCAATTAACACTTGAGGAGATTATGATGAATACTCAACCCTTCAAAAGTATAGCTCAAAGTTATGCATTAGTTCTCAGCCTTTTTGTGGCATTTTCCTTAGCGTCTTTAACTGCATCTTCCCCGGTTTGGGCTGAAGAACCTGCAACACCGATCCAGCAAAATAATACTGATCAGCTTGCCGCTGACAAGGCCCCTGATACTGCTGGCGCTGAAGTCCCATCTACAACTCTTAAAGATCAGGCGACATTAGCCGAAAAAGTTGCAGAAGAAACAGTGGCTGAGCCAGAAGCTGAAGTCAACGAAGAAGCGCCCGAAGCACCTGTAGAGCAAACAAATAAAGCAGAAGTAAGTACGGAAGAAGTTCCAAAAAAGACGACTAAGACTCAACCCAAAGTAAAACGTAAACGGATTAAGCGTTCTCTGCGAGGTTTTAAAAAAGGACTCAAAAAGCGAAAGCGTTTAAGAAAGTTTCCTACAAATCGTCCAAAACGAGCCCTTAAAGAGCCTCCAACTTTAGGACAGATTCCCTTTCCCTTAGGTGAAACCCTTACTTTTAAAGTCAATATGTTAAATGCTCACTCTGGCACAGTGACCTTAAAGGTGGGGCGACGCGGTAAACTTAAAGGGAAATCTGTTCTAGAACTCAGTGGTTTTGTGCAATCAAGCCCAGTGCTTGAAAACTTTTATCCGATTAGAGACAGCCTAAGAGTATTTGTAGATGAACGTACTTTTCAACCGGTTAAAAGCGAATTTTTTCTTAATGAAAAAGGACGTAAGGTTGAATATATCAGTGAGTTTAACCAAGATAACGGTCGCCTAGATTGGACTAAAACCCGTGAATTAAAGAAGCGTAAGAAAACTTCAATCAGCTATATGGCTCCACATCCAATGCATGAAACCCTAAGTAGTCTTTATGCTTTAAGACGCTTAAATCTTGAGGTTGGAATGAGTTTTGAGCAATATATTTGGGATGGGCAAAGAGAAAGATTGATTGAAGTTAAAGTACTTGGTGAGGAACGTGTTCTTACTGGTATTGGTTGGGTCGAGGCATATAAGATCTCAATTCAAGGGGCGATTACCGGTGGGATTATCTCAAAGCGTGCTTTAAAGCGCCCACCAGTTAAAGGTTTTGCTTGGATTGCCAAAGATGCTTACAGAACTCCAATCAAGGCAATTACACCGACTAAGCTTGGTCAAGCGGAAGCAGTACTTAGTGCCAAAAGTGTGAATGTTGGAGAATAAGGCTTGAGTACAAAAGCTTTAAAAAGCCTTCCAAGGGTCTTAAACGAATGCATTGGTCAAAACATCAGTCATCGTGATTTAAGACAATATGATTTTAACGGCTTAGTATTATGCCATAGCCAATTTTCTCATATTGATTTCCGAGAAGTAGAGTTTATTGGGACTAATCTTAATGATGTGGTCTTTGAGCATTGTGACTTTACTGGTGCTACCTTTGTATATGCGCATCTTGAAAATACGCGCTTTGTGAATTGCACATTAGAAAATATCAAGGCACTGGGCACTCAGTTGGAGAATATCATTACAGAGGAAAACTTGGAGGAAACTGCTTTAGGACACGAAAAACATCATTCTGTTCGTACCTTATATGCCTCTGGCTATTTATATGAAGTTTATTATTGGCCATATCAATCTTCTCAACCTGAACCAAAACCGATACAACCAATGGTGCTTTTGCATGGCATGAGTGGTCATGCGCTCGACTATGAACTTTTGGTTCAACAGCTTGCTTGTCCTGTTTATGCCATCAACCTGATCGGTCATGGTCGTAGTGCTTATCAATCTTTGCGTACTCAAGCTCAATTTTTGGACTTTGAACCCTATTATCTTCAAGGTGAAGAAGATCATTTTGAGAGTCTAGATACTCATGAATCTTATGATGAATCCTTTGATGAGTCATTCGTAGAAGATGAACCTCGTGAAGCACCTACATATTTAGCGATTGTAGAACAAGTGAAAACCTTGATCGAACAAATTGCTCTATTGGATGGCTTTCAAACCTTTAATATGCTTGGGTATTCTATGGGTGGACGTCTTGCCTTACACTTGGCCCACTCATTGGAAAAAACAGCAGATGAGCTCAAGTTAGAGCACTTGACTTTAATTAGTGCTGGCTTGGGTATTGAAGATAAACAAGAGAGAAAGGCTCGACAGGCTTCAGATCGTCAATGGTCAGATGCCTTATGGAACACTCAAGATAGTAATCACTTCTTATCTTTATGGAATCAGCAGGCTTTACTCGCTCGCTTGGCCGAGCAAAATCCACTCGAAGCTCAACGAGTACTGAGACATCGTTCTGCACATCAAGCACGAGGTTTAGCCTTGGCCTTTGATAGTATGGGGCAGGGTGAAATGCCACCAATGCACAAAAGCTTAGCTGAATTAGAATGTGAGCTACTTTGGGTCACCGGTGCCGAAGACCCAAAATATGTGGCAGTCGCCCAACAGGCTTTAGCCTTAAGTCACAGAGGTAAGCATATTTCTATTCAAAACTGTGGACATGCACCACATTTGGAACATCTCAGTCAGTTTTGTTCAGAGTTAAAAGACGATTTACCCTTTATTTCTGAAAGCGATCCTTGCGAATAGATCTTTTAATCTTCATCTTCACCGATCAATAAATAAGCCTCCATAAAGGCCTCTAAATCTCCATCAAGCACATTTCCGGAATTGCTTGTTTCATAGCCGGAACGGTGATCTTTGACCATTTGATAGGGATGCAAAACATAAGAACGAATCTGGCTACCAAAGTCAATTTTAGACTTACTCGCATATAAAGCATCACGTTCATCGGTTCGCTTTTGAAGCTCAACTTCAAAAAGGCGAGCTTTGAGAAGCTTCATGGCAGTCGCACGATTCTTATGTTGGCTTCGTTCAGCTTGACAGGAGACAACAATACCACTTGGGGTGTGGGTTAGTCTGACCGCAGAGTTGGTTTTATTGACGTGCTGGCCACCAGCCCCACTCGCTCTAAATGTATCCATACTGATATCTTCTTCACGAATATCAATATCGATGTCATCTTCAATTTCGGGTAAAACCGAAACACTCGCAAAACTAGTATGTCGCCGTTTATTACTATCAAAGGGTGAAATACGTACTAAGCGGTGTACGCCATTTTCAGCTTTGAGATACCCAAAGGCAAACTCTCCTTCAACACGAAAAGTTGCACTCTTGGTACCGGCTTCTTCACCAGGCAACAAGTCTGTGATCTCGGTTTTATAACCACGACGTTCTGAAAAGCGAAGAAGCATACGCAAGATCATGTCAGCCCAGTCTTGGCTTTCTGTACCGCCGGCTCCGGCATTGATACTGACAAAGCAAGCTGCTCGATCATGTTGACCACTTAACATACGTTCAAACTCCATTTTACGAAGTTGCTCATCCAACGACTGACCTAATTCATCGGCTTCCAATAATGAGTCTTCGTCTTCTTCCGCCATCTCAATAAGAACTTCAAGATCATCAAGAGAGCTTTGTAGACTGTCTAGGCGGTCCAAGTTTGTTTTGGCATCATTACGTTCTTTAAGTAACTCTTGAGCTCTTTCTTGTTGATCCCAAAACTCCGGCTGAGCACTTAAATAATCAAGTTCTGCAACTCGCTCTCGGGCTTGAGGCTCGTCAAAGATACCTCCCGAGCGCTTGTTTACGCTCGCACAAGGCGCGATGCTGGGTATTTAGCTTGTGCACCTGTGCTGTTGATGTACTGTTTGTAGACATGAAAAACTTTTCCTTTCTTCGGTTTAATAAAAGTTTTCGACCCTCTCTATAATGCGAGTATTTGTGATTAGCAAGCTTAGTGATCACTGTTGACCCAAACCTAGACTTAAAGCTGACTCTTAATTCGATGTAGAAAAAGATCGATTTGGTTCAGTATTTCAGAGTGCTGAGTCAAAAAATAATATAAAAGTGACTTCGCTTCATGTAAGTAGGTACATAGTTATAAGTTCAGATGATAAAAGCCTCGAGAGATATATTCCTCACGTATTTTCTCTCATATCTCATTCCAAACATTTACAATTACATAAGGGTCGGAACGATGTACCGATGTGCTCAATGTGGTTCTCAGCTTCAGAGTGAAAAGCAATCCTGTCCACGCTGTGGTGAGCAAAGAGCAGCTCCGGTTTTACCTACCCTCTATGGTTTTGGTGATGATTCTGAGCAAGATGCACTGAAAACTGTGCAAATGACTTATAAGCCAAAGCATTCTAGCTCAGAAACACCACAAAGTCGTTCTATACATCAAACTGAACCTTTAATCTCTCCCATTCCAATGGTACCAAATCATTTAGGTGAGAATACTGCCTTTCTTGATGACTTTGCCTCTTTTGATTCTGATGACTCAACGGAAATCACTTCAGGACAAGCAAACTTTAATAAAAATTCCTTTTCGAGTGTAAGTGAGCTTGCAACAGAAATTTCTCATTCAGAATCTAACCATGACTATACTCTTTCTGAAGGTTTTAACCCTGAGGATAACTTTGAAGATATTGATAGTGCCAACGATGAATTCGAGAATGATTTTGAAGTGTCTATGCCTCCACCTATTCCTCCACCAAGTGATTCCTTGGGCGGCATACACTTAAGAGGGGTACCAAATCCTTTTGCTACAGGTAATCAGCAGTTTAATCAAAGCCAGCTACAGGCGGTTCAGTCAGCAAACACTCAGCCACAACTAAAAGATCAAGATTTAAGCGCAAGTATTTTGTGGTTTAGTCAGCATAAAGCGCTTAAGCAAAGACTTAAACAACAAGAAAGCCTACTCTTGCCTATCACTCAAAAAAAGGTGGGAAAGGTCCATCTGAGCCAACAGGGATTTTCATTTGAAGGTGCTTTAAATCAAGAGATTTGGCAGCCCGTTAAAAAGCAGATAGAAATGACCCAGATGAATACCTTACGCAGTGGTTCGCTGATCATAAAGTGGGTTGAGATGACTGTTGAAAATACAGAGGTGATTAGTCAACCTTCAATGGCCATTTGGGAGCTAAAGGCAAACCAAGAGCGAGTTTTTTACGGTGCTTTTAATCTTTTTCCGGGCGTCTCAAGAGTAGGTGGTGAGCTTTGTGAGATTTCTCTTCCTTTTGTTAAAAGCAAGGGACCTATCTTTACCGTGGAACTTGATTTAAACGGTCATCTTTGGGCCCAGCCACATGGTCAAAGGGAGCTTTGGTCTTTAATTCAAAGTGCTGATCAGTTTCCATATGGCCAGATCTTAGCAACGCAAGGAAAGCTGTTTACCCTACTCAAGGGGTAAAGGGTGTAGATTTACTCTTAACTAGGGTTATTGAGCTCTACTCTTCTTTGAGTTGAACACCATGGATTAAGCCGGAAATACTGCCTACACATAGGTAGATGATACATAAGACAAGTAAGTATTCAGGATAGAGCTTAAAGGGTGACATCACATAAACAAGTCCAATATTTACAAATTGGAAGATGTTAATTGCTTTACTCTTACGAGGCTTTAGTTTGGGTAAAACAAAACGACTGACCATAAGTAAGGCAGCTACCATTAAAAGTGTCATCAAAGAGAGTTGAGTAACCTCGCTCATTTGACCCACCTTAAACATATTTGGTGCGTAGATTTCAGTACTTAAATAAAAGGTGCTTAAAGTCGCTCCACTTAGAGTTGTTGGTAAGCCAAAGAAATATGAATCACCTCCTGGAGGGGTACTGATATTAAATAAGGCTAGTCGAGTCGCAGTCAAAACCACATATAAACAAGCAATTGCGGCTAATACACCATGATAGGAACTATTTATACCACCGAGCCAATGGTAGAAAAGAGAAGCTGGAGCAATACCAAAAATGACAAAGTCAGCAAAAGAATCAAACTGAACACCAAAGTCAGAACTCGCATTAAAAAGACGAGCTGCACTTCCATCTAGCTTATCCAATAATACACCCCATGTGATCATCCAAGCAGCAAGGTTAAACTCTCCTTGACTAGACAGATAGGCAGAGACAACGCCAAGCGCCATTGATGAGGCGGTGAAGCTATTAGGAATAAGATATTTAAGTTGGTCACTTTTGAGCATGTATAGAACCTATATCCTTTGGTGAAAACTCACTGACGACAAACATTTCGCTATATAATGTTGAATTGATTTGCAAAAACAAAAAAAACTCGCTCAAATTAAGAGCAAGGAGTTATATCGTTTTATTAGCTCGATTTTATTACACTATACTACAAAGTTTTTACAGGAGCATCTCCCATGAAAAATCTATTCATTCGCCTTTATAAAGATGAATCAGCAGCTACAGCAGTTGAATACGCGATTATTGCAGCTCTCGTTGGTGTAGCTTCAATCGTGGCAGTTTCTCAATTTGGCGATGCAATTACTCAACTTTTCCAGGATGCGGCCGATTCGGTTAACAATCGCTAAGTTATATACTGCATTGAAGCATTACTTAATCTGAGCTTCAGTAGATTCTATCAAGAAGGGTGAACAACATGGAGGCCTCAGCAATATTTGTAGGTCTAGTCATGTTGGCGGCTGTACTTGATGTAAGTTGGCGCAAAATCCCAAATCCTCTAAACTTTAGTATTTTGGGGTCGGGCTTGCTCATCAATACCATGGCATTTGGCTGGGAAGGTCTTTGGACGTCGCTGCTTGCTGTGGCTATTACCCTTGCGATTTTACTTTTTCCCTTTGCTTTAAATGTTTATCGTGGCGGAGATGTGAAGCTATGCATGGGCATGAGCGCTTGGTTAGGTATTAAGCAAGGCTTATGGGTGATTGGTTTGGGAATCATTGGGGGCGGTGTTCTAGGTTTTTTGATTCTTTTGCTCAACAAAAAAAGTAAAAAGAAGAATACCGTACCTATGGCGGTTTGCTTCGCAGGCGCAGGCTTGTGGATACAACGTTTTGGGATTCCTTTTAGTTTTTGAGATCTAAATCTTATTTCCTATTTGAACTCTCGTTGCGCTTAATGTGTAATCTGTTTACTGTAAGAAATGGGCAACAAGACTGATGACTCTTTCTAGTTGATTATAGAGACATAAACTTGTTGATAAGCCTAATGGAGTCTAGCTCAGTGATTAAAGGAATGTTTACAATGACACGTACCTATTGCAAGCAGTCGAGTCTAACAAATACATCTCAATCATTACCAAAGAAAGCCACGCAAAAAGGAGCGGTAGCGGTTGAAATGGCCTATGCTTTCCCCTTTTTGATTTTGGTCTTTATGGTCATGATGTTTTTACTCGATTTAATCATGGTCAAGCAAGAGATTACAACCGCTGGATTTTCCGCAATGCGAGCTTGCGTGGATGTACCCAACAAAGAGGCTTGTGTTTTGGCTGTTGTGCAAGAAAATCAAAGTTTACCAGGTTCAAATAATCGCTATACTTGTAATGCTAATGCAGGCGTAACTCCTTTGGCTCCGGGGACAAGTATTTCTGTGGTTAATTTAAATTGTACTTATGAAGGCTTTACACCGATCGCACAAATTATGATTATGATGGGTGAAGATATGAGTGATTTACTTAATATCGATGTGCCCGTGTTTTTTCCCGAAACTACATTTTGAGGAAATACTCAAGTTTACTTAGAACATACAACTTATTAGGGAGTGTTGGATAATATGGCGCGCAAATCTTCTGGATCTCGATCATCGGGATTAGGTGCAATTGGGTTTACTTTGATCGCATTGGTGTTTACCGGATCAACTGCTTTTTTTCTTGCTCAAGTTCTTAAGGGAAAAAATATTAACGCGACTCCAATGAGAACAACAGTTGTTGCCGCTCAAGACATCAAAGCATCTGAAATGATTAAAGAGGAGTTCTTCAAGGAAGTCCGCTTGCCTATTGGAACGATCCCAAGTGGCGCGTATCGTTCAATTTCACAGCTATTTCCACCCAGCTCAGCATCAAAACCTAGAGTAGTGGTCAATGCGGTTTATGAGAATGAGGTCATCTTGCCACAACGCTTGTCCGATCCCAAACGAGGAACAGGCTTTGCCTCTTTGGTTGCCAAGGACTTTAGAGCTTTATCCTTAGAAGTTGATAGTCGTACAACCCGCTCAAACGTGGTGTATCCGGGGGCCGTTGTAGATATTCTCACCACCATGCGACGTGTTGAGCAAAGAGATTCGGTGACTCGTTTAGTGGTACAAGGTGTTAAAGTTCTGGCAGTGAACGGTATTTCTGATGCTGCTGAACTTGATGAAAGTATCAGGAAATCCAAAAAACGAACTCGAAAAGATGTGCTAACCATTTTGGTTAATCCCGATCAAGGTGAAGCTCTGACTTTGGCCTCAAATGAAGGTAAAATAGATGTTCTGCTACGCAATACTCAAGATCTAGGCTCAATTGATACTCAAGGTGTTACCAGCAAAGAATTGACCGCAACAGAAGAAACAGATGAAGAACAAGATTCAAAGGCTAAAAAGTCAGGTAAGCGTCGTTCAAGAGCAGCAAGAAACAGATTTAGACGAAGCGCTCAACCAAGAGCAAATCGAAATAATCGACGCGGGCGTTCTTCTACCGCAACCCTTGAATTTTAACTTAACCCATCCATATTAGTTATCTTAATCAACTTATTTAATAGACAGGTATTTGACATGTTTGACTCTCGTCAAATGAGGCTTTTATTTATTCAAGCTTTTTGTGTTTTAAGTCTACTCGTTCCTACTTTAACGACGGCAAAGGGATATGCCTTTGATTCGAGTCGAGTCATTGAGGTATCACTTGGAGGATCAACCATCCTTACCATGAGGCCTAAAAGTGCCAAACTGACCGATCAGTCCATTGTTGAAATGAGCAAATCACCTGAAGGCGAAGGGATTTTACTTATTGGACGAAAAGTGGGTGAAACAAACTTAGTCGTATCTACGGAAACCGGTAGTGAAACCTTTTTGATCAAAGTGAGCTTGCCAGCTTTAGCCATTCAAAGCGAAATTGTATCGCTCTTTCCTAAAGAGAGGGATGTGAGAGCAAAAGCTGTGGGTGGTGCCTTGGTTTTAGAAGGAACTGTAAGTACGATCCAAGTGATTAATCAAATGGAGGCTGTTGCAAGAGGCTATCTCCTCAGTCCTTCGATTGTTTCTTTGGGCGTCAAGCCTAATGTAATTAATCTTTTAACCGTAAGATCTCCGCAGCAAGTTCAAATCGATGTGGCCTTTGCCGAAGTAAATCGTTCTTCTTTACGACAAATCGGCGCGATGCTTAAAGCAGGTAAGGGGACTAACTTTCGCTTTGCAGGTACAAATGGCTTATCGACAAGCACCGGAGCAGGGTTTGGCGAAATCTTTTTAAATCCCGATCCAAGTGGTAGCCTTCCGATTCCTTTGGACATTACCTTGAAGCTACTCACTGAACATTCCTTATCTCGTACTTTAGCGAAGCCAACTTTGGTAGCAATGAGTGGAGAAAAAGCTCAGTTCTTGGCTGGTGGAGAGCAACCAGTGCCTCAAGTATCAGGTTTTGGGCAGCCGAGTGTGGAGTACAAAAAATTTGGTATCCAATTAGACTTTAGTCCGATCGTTCTTGGTGATCGAACAATTGAATTAAATACCACCATGTCAGTGAGTGTATTGGATAAAAGTCAAGGTCTACAGATTGGTGGTACAGATGTTCCGCTTTTCCGTACTCGTTCAAGTGGAACCACAGTGCGCTTACAGCATGGGCAAAGTTTTGCGATCGCCGGCTTATTACAAGATCAACTTGAGAATGTTAAGCGTGGCCTGCCAGGCTTAGGTGATATTCCCATCTTAGGAATACTTTTTAACAGTCGTCAATTTCAACGTAATGAAACAGAGTTAGTCGTTGTGATTACCGCTCGTTTAGTCAATCCGGTAAATGGCGCTGATATGCCTCCATTACCCGGTAAAGAAAGTCATGACCCCAATGATGTGGGCGTCTTTTTGATGAATGTATTTGAGGAAACCAAGCTGCCTAAATCGGCAACCAAAGCAAGAAACTTTCCTCAACGTCGTCCTCGAGCCAGCGTAGAGCAAGAGTTGCTCAAACAGGGCGATGATTCTCAAGATCTTGTTGGTGCATTTGGGTATTGGAGATAAATAATCAACATGAGTAATGAGCAAAAGCTTAAACCACCACAGTTAAACTTAGGTAATTTTAAGGCTCCAGAAGGTGCAGTGCCCTCAAGACCTTCATTTTACTCAGAAGAATCAACCATGATTACTTCCTTGAGTGATTTAGAGCGTGAAAGAATCGCTCGTGGCTCTTCGGCAACTCCGGCAAAACCTGTTCAGAATAGCTTACCGCAAGCTCCACCAATGTTATCCAAGCAAGCACCTCCTGCTTTAGGGTCAGCTCCACCGCTTCAAGAACGAGCTTCTCTTCAATCCCTCACAGAGGGCCAAGAAACCGATCTTGAAGAACTTGGGCATCAAGATGCTTTTGAAAGTACAAGCCAAATCGCTCCTGAAGACCTAAAAGCGCTTGAGGAAGGTGGTTTATTTGATGTTGAACCTAAAATGGAATCTCAAGTTCAATCCCAGCAAGCTCCTGCAGCTCCACATAGTCCAACACAAAATCATCCAACGGGTTTGGTCGTTGTTTTTAATACTCGAGGAGGTGTTGGAGCAACAACTTTAGCGGTCAACCTAGCCGGTTCGGCCCAAGCCTATGGACAGCATGTGGCCTTGGTTGATTTAGACTTACAGTTAGGCTCAGTTTCTTCGATGCTTGAAGGCAAAGCGCTTGAAAGAAGCCTAGCGGAATTGGTCATGGAAGCAGCAGAATCCCCTAATGGTCAAATTAAATCGGCGATTGACGAACGCAGTGGCATTCATGTGATTGCCCAAGAAGGTCGCATTGGGGAAATTGGCATGGTGACGCCCGATCGACTGCCCCGTTTCTTTGATGCAGTCAAAGCCCAACATGGTCTAGTGATTGTTGATGGGGTGAGAAGCTTTAGCGATCAAGCCGTCACTGCTTTAGATGCTGCAGATGTTATTTTACTGGTGATCTCCCAAGATATCCCAGCTTTACGTTCGGCCCGTCAAGTGTTGTCGTTGTTCAAACGCTTGGGTTATGATCGCACTAAAGTCAAGATTGTGATCAATCGTTATCTACCCAAAAACCCTTTAACTGTGAATGAAATCGAAGATCGCTTAGATCACGATGTATACGAAACTCTTGATAATAATTTCCCCTTTGTTTCTTCGTTGATTGAACAAGGTCGACTCGCGCGTGATGTCAATATTAAGCATCCGGTTACGCAAGGCTTTGATCGCTTAGCAAGTCGTTTACTTGGCATGGAACCACCCAAGACAAAGGGTGGGCTCTTTAGTATCTTCTCAAGATTTAGGAGGTCGTAATGCAATCATTAAGTGCACGTTTATCAGGACAAAAAGTTAATGCTCGCGACTTAAATGAAGTACGTAAACAACTGCATCAGCAAGTGATTGACCGTCTTGATTTATCGCAAGCAGCAAGTCTAAGTAATGAGCAATTATCTAGCCGTTTAAAAGATATCATCGACCGGGCTGTGCAAGCTGAGGGCTTAAATCTTTCGATCTCAGAACGAGAGGAGATGGTCACAAGCCTAATCCATGAAATTACCGGTTTGGGGCCCTTGGAAGTGATTATGGGAGATCCGGCAGTCAGTGATATTTTGGTGAATGGTCCCGATACCATTTTCGTAGAGCGACATGGTCGCCTTGAGCAAGTTGATGCTCGCTTTAGAGATAACGAACACTTAGTGAATATTATCAGCCGCATTGTAGGGCGTGTTGGTCGTCGTATCGATGAGGCTTCACCTATGGTGGATGCTCGTTTGGTCGATGGTTCTCGTGTGAATGCAATCATTCCTCCCTTGGCCTTAGATGGTGCGGCTTTATCGATTCGCCGCTTTGGTTCTAAAGCCTTAAGTCATGAGGATTTAGTTCGCTTTAATGCTTTAAGCCCTGAAATGATGAACTATTTGCGTTTAGCGGTGGTGTCCAAATGCAATATATTGATCAGCGGAGGTACGGGGGCCGGTAAAACGACTCTACTCAATGCTTTGAGTAATTTCATCCCTTTGACAGAGCGTATTATTACCTTAGAGGATTCGGCAGAATTACGCTTACAACAACCGCATGTGGTTCGTTTGGAAAGTCGTCCGCCCAATATTGAAGGCCGTGGTGCCATTCATATCGGTGACTTGATGAAAAATGCACTCCGTATGCGCCCCGATCGAATTGTTGTGGGTGAGGTTCGTGGTGGTGAGGCCTTGGATATGTTGCAGGCAATGAATACTGGTCACGAGGGCTCAATGGGTACCTTACACGCCAATACGCCTGATGATGCCTTGCAGCGCTTGACAACAATGATTACCATGGCTGGTGTTAAGCTAGACTCCGAGTCTTTAAAGCAAATTATATCTCGTTCCTTACATGTGATTGTACAAGCCAATCGCTTACCGGATGGTCAACGTAAAATTATTAGTATCACCGAAGTTTTGGATGTTGATGGCTCAGACATTGAGATCAATGAAGTCTTTGCCTATCAGCGAAAGGGAATGGATGCGGATGGTAAAATACTAGGTGAGCACGCCTATATGAATGAAAGTAAAATGCTTGAGCGTTTTTACCAATCGGGAGCCTTACCACGAGCCTAGTCAATATTTCTATCACCGTTTATTATTTCAAATATAAAGCAAAATAAAGACGATCATTTGAGTCACGATTTAGGAAGCTTGGAGACAAAACTATGGATTATATATCACTTTTGGTGATGCTCGCTTCTTTAAGCGTTTTCTTTATATTACAAGCGATTTATTGGACCTTAAAATCAAGACGCGACAAGCGAGCCTCTTTGCTAGATCAACGCTTGGGACGTGCTGATGATGATCAAGAATCCGATGGCCTTTTTCGTGAAGAACATGAGGGAGATTGGGCCATGCGCATGGCTGAGCTATTAAGAGCAGCCGGTGAATCAGCAGATGTGAATATGTTTATTCAGAAAATGCTGATTTATGCGAGTGTTCTCTTTTTAGTGGGTCTGATTCTAGCCAAAAGTGTGACATTAGCAGTGGTCTTTGCGTTGGCGGGTGGTTATTTGCCTTATGCTGGGTTGGTAGGAAAGAGAGAAAAACGGATTATTCAAATCGAGCAGCAACTTCCCGAAGCATTGGAAATGATGATCATTTCGCTGCGTGCCGGACAGTCGCTTGAGCAAACCATTGCCCTAAACGCCCGAGAATTACCCGCTCCAATTTCTGAGGAGTTTGCCCAGATTTCCGAAGAAGTTCGCTTGGGGATTTCAATGGATGAAGCGATGAAATCGATGGCCAACCGTTTGCCAAGGGCTCGAACGATTAGAAGCTTTGTAGTTTCGGTTTTAGTACTGCGTCAAACCGGTGGTAATTTGATTGAAGTTTTAGAGTCGATTATTGACACGATGAGAATGCAAGCGCGCTATGAGCATAAACTCAAGTCCATGACGGCAGAAAGTCGATCAAATGCACGTACTTTGGGTGCTTTACCACCTATTTTCTTAATCCTTTCTATGCTGATTAATCCAGGATATATGACTCAGGTGGGTAACTCTGGCTTAGGTCGTATGATGATGCTGATTGCAACCATTTTGTATGTATTAGGTTTTGTCTGGATCAACCGTCTAGTCAACCCAAATAAACATTAGGGAGATAACATGGATACGACCTTAATTGCTTTAACAGTCAGTGTTTTAGGTATGATTTTTACTGTTCATTTGGGCATTAAAACCATTATAAAACGTCGCCAAGATCAAAGAGTGGTCAACGAAGAACAGCTTGAAGATTACAATCCTTATGACCTCAGTAGCGTCCCTTTAAATGCGCAAGAGAGTCACTCAAATCTAGCTCTTGTTCAGCGTCTTAAGCCCTTTGCACAGATGCTTCAGCCGAGCGATCAAGTTGAGTTAAATGATTTGAAAATGCGACTCAACTATGCGGGGATGCGCCGAAACGAAGATTTTGAGCTTTTTAATGCGGTTCGTTCGGGAATCTTACTTTTCTCATTATTGCTGATTGTCTTGATGATGACCTTGAACCCCATGTCAAACAAGCTTTTGATGTGGCTAGTTATGACCTTTGCCGGTGCCTATTACCTACCGCTTTTTTGGTTATCGAGTAAGGTCAATGCAAGACAAGAGGCGATTCAGCGTTCCTTACCACCGACCTTAGATTTACTAGTCACCTGTATGGAAGCCGGCCTAAACCTTGAGGGGGCCTTAGAACGTGTCTCACGAGAGATGATTACCAGTGATCCTGAGTTGTCAGAAGAATTTCAAGTGATTCTTCGAGAGCTTAATGCGGGTTTAAGCGTAAGCGCAGCATTTAAAAAGTTTGCTAATCGTGTGCGTGCCGATGACCTAAAAAACTTAAGCAATGTGATTATTCAGTCGGTCACCTTAGGTTCATCATTGGGGCGAGCTTTGCGAGAATATGCGGCCACTGCTCGTCGAAGGCGTGAGTTTAAACTTGAAGAAGATGCGGGTAAGGTTGCAGCCAGGCTCACTTTGCCCCTTACAGTATGCTTACTGCCTTCTTCTATGATTGCCATGCTTGCTCCGGCGATTGTAACGATTTCCAATGCTTTAGGACGCTAGGTTTGCTTTCACTATGCTTAAGGGCTTTGCTCTACCAAGGTTGTTTGGGATTCACTGCGATGATGTTGGGACTTGGTGCATGTGGTCCAATAGAGCCGCAAGAGACCATTCCTCAAACTCAAAAGCAGCAAGCCTTACAAGAAGATATGGTTGCCCTTTTTGTACAAGCCAAAGCCTTTGATGCTGCTAGTCCTGTTGCGCAAAAGCTGTATCAGCAGCATAAAGATCGTCCCGGACCCGCTTATTGGTTAGGCGTAATTTTAAGGGAAAAAGGGGTATATTCCGAGTCTGAAAAATACTTTTTAGAAGCCCTAACTAAAGATCCAAAGCATGCACCAAGCTTTGATGGTTTAGGTATATTATATGGTGTTCAAGGGAAGTTACCCCAAGCGATTAAGGCACATAAACAAGCGATCGAGATTGAAAACACTAATGCAAAATATTGGAATAATTATGGCTTTGCTTTGAGCCTAAATCAGGATTTTTCTTCAGCGATTAAAGCCTATGAACAATCCATTCGCTTAGCACCACATGAAAAGCGTAGCTTTGTGAACTTAGCCTTTGTGTATGGAGCTCAGAATAAACATAAAGAGGCTGAGCACTATCTATCTCAAGTTTTACCTAAAGAAGCAGTTTTTTTAAATTTAGCCTTAATCTATGAAAAGCAAGGCCAGCTTCAAAAAGCTCAAAACCTTTATCAAAAAGCGCTTCAAAAGAATCCTCATTTTAGTAAAGCTCAAGTTGCTCTTAAACGGCTTAAAGCCTTAGTTCGCTTAGATGTCAACAAAAGCTCAGACGCCGACCAAGAAATGCCTAAAGAATAAAGTGTTTGTTTTTAAGAACTTATTCGTCATTATAAACTCATGAAAAAAAATAAAAATTACTGATTTCTACATGACATAAACTTGCGAGTTCGCTAAACTAAATATAATCAATCTAATACTGTATCTTTGGCCATTGGTTTTTAGCCGATTTATGTTGGTAAAAAGATATGAAGAAGGTTCTGTTTATGCGCTTTTTAAATGTTCTTTTAGTGGTTGCCGTCACAAGTCTTTGCTTTTTGGGGTGTGCTCAACGAGTAAGCCTGCACGCAAGTCATGGACAAGCATCCAAGAAAATATTTTTTCAGCAGGGAAGTACGGCACCGGTTCAATTGGCTCCTGTAACCTCTGAAGATGCCAAGCGTATCTCAGAGTCAAGAGCTAGACGTTCTGGTGCTAAGCCTACTTCAGGTCGTAGTCAGCGCTTTAGCTTTGGGACTGGGGCAAACAGTGCCGGATCTATTCTTGAGTAGATTTAATTTTACCTTTATTTCCCTACAATTTTAATGCCTTACTTTTACTTACTCATTCTCATTGCTTTGCAATCACTTAACGCTTAGGAGGTTTACATGAGAAATCAAGTTCAGTCATTCTCAAACTCAAACCGTAAAAATGAACTTGGCTTTACCGCTTACGTCATCATTTTGTTGGCTGCTACCCTAGCAGGCATTTCAATGTTTGCCATCGATTTTGGTAAGGGTGCCAATCGTGTACACATGGAAAAGCAGCTTTTGGACTCTCATGGCTATATTGTTGGCCAGCAAATCATTAGCCAAGGTATTACCTCTGCCTGTGTAAATGGTGAGTTTGTTGGTGATACCGATGAGCTCTCTCAAGCTTTATTTAATCAACTCGATCAAGTCGAGCGTGATGAACGCACTTATGAGTGTGAAGAACTTGATGGTGGTGAAGTGATTGTTCGCGAGGAAGGCGATCCAAGCGGCCCTCCCGGAACCTTCCGACGTTATCGAGTAAGCTCAAGCTATAATGCGCTTCAAAACCCTAACGCGGCTCAAGAAGAAGGCGAAGATACTAAGCGCAGCGTGGTTGTCGAAGTCCGCGAAATTAACGGTGAAGTTGAGCGTCCACGTCCTCAGATTATGTTCATTCTTGATTACTCAGGCTCGATGAGCAGTAATAATCGCGCAAATCGGCTAAAAGGTGCTATGCAAGAGTTTGTAAATGCAGACTATGAGGTTGATTATGGCGTCATCCTTTTTGATAGCTCTGTTCGAACTACAATTGGTTTAGGCAGTGGAGCGGGCCACAACCAAAGCGTTATGTCTACAGTAAATGGCAATAGCCCAGGAGGCGGTACAGGTTTTAACGGGCCTTTACAAAATGCCGTCAACGCCTTGAATCAAAGTGGCAATCAGCACAGTTATGTTGTTCTTGTGTCTGATGGTGTGCCCTCTGATGGTTCAGCTGCTCAAAATTATGTGAACAATGTGATCCGTGGTATTGATCCAAATATTTGTCTCACTAGAAGTGGTAATGATATTTGTCACACCGTTTATACCTTGGGTGTAGATAATGCAAACATGAACATGTTGGACAGTCTTAGTGGTAATGCCGCTACAGCGCCCGCTGAACGCGCTAATTTCTCTTTTGAAATTAGTGCCCAAGATACTCAAGAGGCCTTCCGAGCAATCGTTGATGACATTCTATGTAGCTTTGGCCCACTTGAGCCACAACCAAGTGTTGATGAAGAGGCAACCATTAACGTATTCCTTAATGAATCAGCTCTTGAGCGTAATGTTGACTTTGAATATGACCGCAACCTAAATGCGATTAAGCTTTATGATGCCAATGGAAACCAAGCCTGTACCAATGCACTGAATAACGGTGGTTCAATTACTATCCGTTACGGTAAGCCAAGAGTTGTTGCTGAGTAAACCTCGAGTATCTATCTAAAAGCAAGTCAGGGAGTAAAGGTAGGTAGGTCGGTAAGTAAAAGCAAGTGAGTAAGTAAAAGCAAATCAGTAAGCGAGTGAACAAAAGTGACTGGCTGACTGAGGAGATACTCAATAAAAAGCTTAAACTAACGATGAAATGAACTAGCGTCTAGTTTTTAAAAAGCCTTGTCCGTCTGATCATTGTTTATTTAGACGAGACTACTTACTGCGATTAACAATAATGTTGGCCCACAGTAAAGAAAAAGCAGTAAAGCCAAGAACGACAACTAAATCAATCAAAGCGCTATTTGATACTGTTGTACCTAGTGGAATATCCGAGTAAAATGAACGGCGAACTCCATCAACAATATAACTCATGGGGTTAAAGTTCATGACTTTGGATAAAACAAGCTGATCATGATTAATCGGAAACATTGCTCCGCTTAAAATCCAACCTGGGATCAAGATGATACTCATAATCGCATGATAGGCTTGGCTAGAGTCAAGCCACCAAGCCAAAGCAAAACCAAAGGTAGATAGTGCAACCGAGCCTAAAAGTAGGAAAAAGTAAAGATTAAGCCAATCAATACTTGCATAAGAAAAACCGGCTAACGGTGCTAAAGCTAAAAAGGCAGTCGCTTGAATTAAACCTACACTACTCACTCCTAAAGCTTTACCTAAAACTAAAGCAGAGCGCGAACCCGGCGCAGTGAGTACAGATTGTAAAAAGCCTTCATGTCGATCTTCAATCACTGTGATTGTTCCAAAAATGGCTGCAAATAAGACCAACATCACCACCACACCCGGAAAAAAGTATTGTTCATAGTTAAGCGACTCAGCACCACTAATCTTAAAGGTTGAGGTGAGGCCTCCACCAATCATTAACCAAAAGATAATCGGTTGCATAAAAGCACCAATCAATCGGCTTGGTTTACGCAAAAAACGAGAGAGATCACGACCCCATAAAACACTAATTGTTGCCCATTGATCGGCTATATTCATACTGACTCCTCAGCAAGTTGTTCACCGGTTAAGTGTAAAAAGACATCGCCTAAATCAGGGCGAGTCATATTGATTGAGCTAATGCTACCGGCGGGTAATAGTTCAACAAGTCTTGGGATTAAACTGTGTCCTTCTTCGACGGTAAGCTTTAGTTGGCCTTCGCTTACAATAGGCTCAAGATTAAGTTTTTCACGAATTAAATCAGCAGCAGTTTCAGCTTGATCGAGCTTGAGATTTAAATGATCACCCGAGACTTGGCTTTGTAACGATTGGGGCGTATCGCAAACAATGAGCTTACCATCGGAAATGAAGCCAATGCGGTCACAAAATGCCGCTTCTTCGGGTCTGTGTGTACTTAATAAAATACTTAGCCCTCGCTCTTGTCGAAGCTGCAATAATCGTCGCCAAGTTCTTTGAAAAGCACCTTCATCTAATCCCGTTGTCGGTTCATCCATAACGAGTAGCTTGGGGTCATGAATTAAAGATCGAGCTAATTCTAAGCGACGTTTCATCCCACCAGAGTAATTAGAGACTCTTTCATCCGCTCGATCGATTAAGTCAGAAAAACGCAACAAATCTTCAATGCGATCTTGGCGTTTTTTACGAGGCAAACGGTAAAGTTTAGCACTCATTTCTAAGTTTTCACGCGCACTCATTAATTGGTCAAGGCTAGGGTTTTGAAACACAATGCCCATTGAACGTAAGAGATCCTTGGAACCACCCTCAACCTCTCTGCCATTAAAAAAGATCTGGCCAGAAAGAGCAGGCAAAAGACCCATTAGCACGGAAAAAGTTGTACTTTTACCACTGCCATTTGGACCAAGTAGGCCAAAGATTTCACCTTCTTTGACTTCAAACGATAAGGATTTAAGTACCTCAAGATCTCCTCGATGTACGGTTAAATCACGAACCTCTAAAAGTGTATCACTCATAATGGTTTAGCCTACTCCTTAAGGTCAAAATAACGAATAAAGTAATGAAGTTGATAAGTAGAGTTGTTGGTTTGGTCCCATAGGGCCTGCATCAATGACTAAGGCTGCAAACAGCACACTCAAATAGATGAGAGTATAGAGAAAAAACTTTCTGGCCCAAGCATTACGCTGGGGCGCCCAAAAGCCTATCATGCTATACCAAAGCCATATGCCACCAAGTACACTAGCAATAAGGGTATAAATCCAGCCAGCCACACCAAAAGGAGCTAGTAAAAGACTGGTAGCCACTAAAAGAGCAGACCAAATTAAGCTTTGCGCCACAGCATTGGTAAAACCATATTGACTAGGATAAGTTTTGAGCCCTGCTTTATCATACTCTGCTTGTCGGTAGACCGCGATGGCAATAAAGTGGGGAATCTGCCAAAAAAAGAGGATTCCAAAAAGGATTAAGCCCGGCGCATCAATACTTCCGGTAACGGCTGTCCATCCCATTAAAGGAGGAAGGGCGCCAGGCACAGAACCAACCACTAAAGCTTGAGGACTTAAGCGCTTCATAGGCGTATAAATCCAAACATAGCTGATAAAGGCAATAACGGCTAAATATGTCGTGGTTAAGTTGACCCAATGCCACAAAGCATATGTTGAAATTGTCGTGAGCAATAAACCATACACAAGAGCTTTGGTTGATGAGATGCGACCTGCCGGTAAAGGACGGTTTTTGGTGCGCCCCATAAACTTATCACTATCGCGCTCAATATAACAGTTCATGGTATTAGCACCCACAACAACGCCTAAAGTACCAAGAATTGCAGCACACAAAGCCTCTACACGAATCGAACCCGGTGCCATCCAAATGCCACCAGCGGTCGTGATTAAAACTAAAGCAGTAATTTGGGGCTTCATCAGCACCAAAAGATCTTTAAAAAGTGAAGAAGTTAGAGATGTTTTGGATACAGCTTTAGTCATAAAAAATAGCAAGATTGATCAAGAGCAAGAGGAAAGTTTATCGTCATTATTGAATACTTAGCGATCATCGTCATTCAAATATGAGTCATAGTCTATAGGTTTTGAATGAGCTTATAGCAAGGCTAGCGCTTTAGGTCGAGTATTTATCGTTATAGGTATGTTTTAGACAGATCATTAGGAAGTTTAGAAGCGAATAAAAGTGTTGAACTAAATCCCCTTACCAAAAACCTGCTGAGCAACTTGTAGATACAGTTGTGCCCAGCGTTGAGCAATGTTCATGGGTTGATGATGTTCGATAAGCCATTCTCTGCCTTGTTTGGCCCTTTGTTCATATTGTTCACTAGGCTCATAAAGCGCTTTTTGGACGACTTGATACCATGCATCCAGGTCATTAACGGGGGCAAAATGTATGAACTGTTCTTTGGGGTCAATCCCCTTATTACCAGGAATATCTGAGGCGACTGCTGGCGTACCACAGGCGAGCGCCTCTCGGAGTGAACGTGGAGAGCCTTCAAATAAAGACGGAAAGAGATAGAGATGAGCACTTTGATAATAACGGATCAACTCATCTCGGGGTAAAAAGTCAATGACTCTGATCTTATCTTTGAGAGAATAACTTTCAAGTTTTTGCCTAAACCAGCGCCTTTCATAATCGGTTTCACGACCGATCATTATGAGTTCTAAACGCGGGTCGTTGTGGTAAAGTCTTTCAAATAAACTAAATAGTAATTCTAGGCCTTTAGCTCTTACCAGTGCACCGGTGTATAGCAAGGTAATACTTTGAGCTTCTTTAATGGTATATGGGTTGTTTTTCTTGTTGGAGTGATCAAAGTTAAAGCGTTCACAATCGGTTTCTGAAGGGATGAATGAGATTTTATTAGAAGGTATGCCATGCCCTTCGATTAGGTCGAGCTCATGTCCTGGTCCCATGACTGTAATATGATCCACAGCATGTAAAATACGGGTATCATTCCATAAAGACTTGGTTCTTTGGCCGGCATAGGTCAGATCAATTTGATAGGCTAAAGGTCTAACTCGACTAAACCATCCCCAATTGGTTGTTCTTTGCGTATGGAGCATAATGTAAGGGCGAGATGGAGGATGATCAAGTTCACAAAATGTGGAAAAATGACCAAAAAAGTCATGAATGATCTCGACCCCATTTGCCTTAACCAAACTTTTTAGAGCCTTACTTGCGTGCTTTGGAAACGACTTTTGTGGACAATGGATTAAGATGATTTTAGGCCATCTTTCTTTATCTTGAGGCTTAAGCTCTTGTCCTTTGCCGGTGATGACATAGCACAAGCCAAGAAGTGTAGAGAGTGAACCAACAACAGCAAGTGTATCTTCGTATTTTCTTAGATTCGGTAGATTAATGACCATTCGCGCTTGAGACAGCCATTGATGATTGACTATTTGACTCGCTTTATTATTCACTATATCACTCGCTTTATCATTCGCTTTATCATTCGCTGTATCACTCATGTTGTTCTGATAACCCATATTGCTCTACCAAGAAGAACTTCATATTGGAGATGAGATGAGATGAACGTTTAGATTGAAGAATATTCATCAAAAACTTTAATTCCGATTATCCGCTTATGCTAATAGTGATTCTATTCTGATAGTGATAGCCTTATCACTTAAACATGCAAAGAATATATTTGGTTTTTAGTGGAATCTATATGACTGATCGTCAAAGTCAGCAAAGTCGTCAAAGCAGAGAGCAACAGGGACTCTGGCAGAGTTTAGCGCATCTATTTGAGCGATTAAAAATGGGGAATTACCCTACTCTCATTTTACTTTACTTTAGTGCTTTAGTCTTTTGTGAGCTTGCAGAGGCCCAAGGACTTACTGACAATGTTATCGCTTTGAAAGCTGTCGACCAAGACCAAGATCAAGATCAAGCACTAAAACAAAAGTTGGGTGAGCAAAGAGCAAATGGGCAGACTGATGCTGTCAAAGTAGACTTACCGAATACCAGTAATCAAGAAACTGTCCCACCAAATATGGGAATAGAGTATGAAGACCTATCACTCGCTTATGTATATTCACATGATTTAACGCCCTTATATAATACTGAGCCTCCTAAATATTCAGCTTTAGATATTCAAGCATTTGGCTCGATACCTAAATTAGAAACGAACTCAGTCAGCAAAGACACTAAAGATAAGTCTGTGCCTTCAAGTAAATATAATACGTCTTTTGAATGGGAAACAGAGCTGATTATTGCTTTCAAGAAGTTGCGGTATTTAAAGTTGATTACACCCAAGCAAAACTTATTAAAGCTAAAACGCTTGGTCTCCAACAATCGACTGATTAAACTTGCAGATGATTTTATAAAACAAAGTGACCAAGCCTATAAATTAGTTGATTTAGAGCGTGCGCAAGCTTTTTTGGACTCTGCAATAGAACTGTTGACCCAAGCTCGTTACTCGATGACCAATTCTCATCAAATGGGACTACTATATATGAGAAGGGCTGTTGTTGCGGTTGAGCAGAAGCAATTTTTACTTGCTGCAATGAACTTTAGAGAGGCCTTGTTACTTGCACCCTATCTAAGACTCAAAAAAGGCTTTGATAGTGATGCAACTGTTGAAGTCTTTAAAACTACCTTAAGGCAATTACAAAATCTTAACGCATACGAACTGATCAAGCTTGCAGAGCGACGAGAATGGAAAGAGGGCCGACAAATCACTTTAATGGTGACCAAGCTTAAAAGTGAGTTTTTTGCATCGGTCTGGCAGATGTCTAAAGGGAAGAACCTAAAGATCAGCAATGGCTTGGCCAAAAATCTACTCACTCGACAAGAACTTGATCTACTTGTGGGTGAAACAAGCACACAAGCCATGAAGCGTTTGGCGACTCAGATTTGGAACAACCTACCTTTTCTTCCTAAAAAAACACCGCCAAAGCAGTCAAAACCTTGGCAAGTCATGTCAGGATGGGGCTTGAGTACACCCCTAAAGTCTCCCGTTTCTACACTTACCTTTCCGGGGATTGTGATTGAGGCTAAGACACAAGCCTTTCGGCAACTACAATTAACTTGGGGCAGTGTTTTTGCCAATAGTACACAAGATGCGGCCAAGGATTTAAGAAAGAATTTTACCATCGCTCAAGGCTATTTTGGACCGCTTTGGTCAAAGGTTACAACTCGATGGTGGTTTACCTTGGGGGTGATGTTAGAGTTTACTTATCTTGGTTCAACTCAAATCACTCGATCAGTAGGCTGTAAGTTTTTTGATTTAGAGTCTCAGCTTCCTTTAGAGATCTGTAACCCCGGTCGAGATATTAGAAATATTCAAGATTCTTGGCGTTTGGGGCCACGTTTTCAAATGAGTTTTGGCTTAAGATTAGTTCGGTCATTAAGTGTAGGATTGCAATTTAATGCCTCGGGGTCTTTTTATGAACATAGCCCACATCCCTTTGACTGGCCGATTGGTATGGCGATCTTAATTGGCTATTCCTTTAATTCTCAATAAATATAGATTAAAAAGAATATGCTTAGGCACTCTACCTTTAATCACTCTGATCTATTTTCTTCTAGTTTTGAGGGGCTTCTCTGATGAGATTAATTCTAACTCTCTTTGTCTGTACAAGTTTTTGCTTTTTATTTACGATCAGCGAACTTAGTGCTCAACCGAATGATCCAAAAGATCAACAGCAATCTACATCATCATCGGAAGTGAGTACTCTAAAACCAAGTATTGTCGCTCGCAATAAGACTTTGTCTTATCCTTATTTAGCTTACAAAGACTTGGTTCAAGGTAAGGTTAGGCTTAGACTACTAGTCGATGTTGAGGGACGCTTGGAAAATGTGGTTGTTTTAAAGTCTGAGCCAAATGGCTATGGCTTTGCCGAGGCCGCTAAGCTCTATGTGAGTGGTTTTGAGTTTGTACCTCCCCAAGTGAACGATATCTCACTGCGGTCAAACGTGGAGATTAATGTTAAGTTTACTGCAGATATGCTGATTCAAAAACTTAGAGAACAAGGGCAGTATGATCGGGCAGAACGCTTTCAAAAACGCTTAGCTCGCGCAAAAAATAAGTCTTATAACCAAGCCGGTCGATCAATGTATGGCGCTGATGATGACTCTACTGATGTCATTGGATTGAGTATTCATCATTTAGTTGATGGACCGGAAGGAGAAATTCTCAAAGCCAGGGAAAAGGATTTTCCACCGGTTGAAGGCTTGGTGACGAAATTAGAGGGATTAATACTAGAACAAGGCACCCGTCGTCGTATTGCCAATGCCATTGTTAAGTTTAATGGCTTTGATGTACTAAAAAATACCGATATTGAAGGACGGTTCCAATTTAGCGGTGTACCGGTTGGTCGTTTAATTGTTTTGGTGGAACGCCCAGGGTATGCCTCGCATTCCCATGAAATTGTTGTTGAGCAAAGTTCGAGTAAGGTTTTAAGAAAGATTTTCCTCAAGCCCTTAAGTTTTACCGAGCGCGAAGCCTTGGGACAGCATATCCCACCAAGAGTGTCCACTAAGCATCACTTGCAACGCGATGAGATACAGGCTTTAGCCGGTGTCGATGGGGATGCCTTAAAGGCGGCTCGAGACTTACCAGGTCTATATCGAGCACCCTTTGACTTAAATGGCCCAGCAACAAGTAGAACTCTGGGAGCAAGGCAGTGGGGCGGTAGTGGAGAACTGGTCTTTAGGGGGGGGATTGAAGGCAGTGCCTATCTCTTAAAAACACCGATGTTAACCGTTTCTCATCTTAACCACAGTCGAAGTTTATTACCGAGTGCGATGCTGAGTGAATTGAGTGTTGAATCAGATTATGAACTAGAAGTTGGCCGAGTCGGTGGTGGTCTGCTTAATCTTAAATTAGATCAATCTAAACAAGGTGATCGGCAGATTGAAGCGGAATTAAACGCCTTTGAACTCAGTGGGTTGGTAGGTGGCCCAATTTCTTCTAAAACCTCGATTACAGCTGCTTTAAAGCTGGGAACAATGCGTTTTTTCCAAAACCAAGCAAAGGCTGATGAATGGTTAAGTTATGGTGTGCAAGTCCCTCATAGCCAAGATTTAAATCTTTTACTCAATCACCAAGATGGTGCCAATAAGTTTACTGTTTTAAGCACTGTGCACAGCAGTGCTTGGCATGAGGACTTTGAATCTCCAGATTTAATCCAAAGTCAACTCCGAGGTAATATTGGGGAAACTCAGAATGGGATGAGTCTTAGAGCTGAATGGTTACATGAAAGGCCGGAGCAGCAATGGCAAAATAGTTTAAATATTTCATATGAGTTATTGAATACCCAACATATGATTGCTGATCAGCACAGCTTAGATCAAAGCCTTACTCAAATCTTTATTGCTGATCGTTTCAAACTTAGACTTAACAGTCCACTTTGGTTAACGGCCGGTATAGATCAGCAAATGACCTATAGTTACTTAGCCCAAGAAGGCGCAAGCTTATGGGTTGAGGGGATGGGACGCTCTGTTCACAGACATGAACCACAAGAGCTTCGAGATGACTCGACCTTTTTATATTCTCCAAGTGCTTGGCTTGGTTTAGAAGGGCGTTGGACTCGTATTCACTTTGTTTTGGGGTCTCGATTGACTTATTGGTCTGAAACGGAAGAACTTCTTCCGGAGCCTAGAGTTTCCCTTAGATATACGCCGGCCTTTGGAACAATCTTAAAAGTAGGTAGTGGCTTATATACCCAGCAGATTCGACCGCGTTATTTTGATTACTATGTGGGTGCTGGCTCTCAGCAGGGTCAAACTTTACAACAGGCAGGAATTTTTTCTTCCTCAGCAGGGGTAGAGCAACGTTTTACACGGGAACTTTACATGGATCTGACAGGGTTTTATCGCCAACTTAATCGACTACTCGTTGCCGATACAGACCCTACCGTTCGCTTCAAAAGTACAGGAGAAGGTGAGGTTTATGGTGCCGAGTTCTTATTACGCTATGATCCTGACCATCGCTTTTATGCATGGTTATCTTACAGCTTCACCCGAGCTCGATTCAAGGATCAGCTAGATGATCCTCTGAGACGAAGTGACTTTGATCAAACGCATAACCTATCTGCTGTTGCCGGTTTTAAACTGACCCCAACCTTGAGTTTGAATACTAGATGGCGCTATGTCTCTGGAGCACCTTATTCGGCCTTACCTAATCAAAGTTTTGATAGTGATTTAGCACAAACAAGCTTTGGCTATAGTGAGGTTAATTTATTGCGTTATTCGGCTTTCCACCAGCTTGATCTCAGATTGGATTATCGTTGGTTATTTAAAGATTGGTCCCTACTGTCTTATCTTCAAGTCAACAATGCTTACAATCATCAAAGTTCTGAAAGCCCCCATCCTTTAGAGGGCTTAAACACCAATGCTCCAAGCACTTTAAGAACTTGGCCATTTTGGGCCAGCATTGGCCTAAGAGCAAACTTTTAACCGAGGAGTCGTCATTATGAAATACTTAAAAATTACCTCTCTGACTACGTTATTAGGACTTTGTTCTCTTCTTATGTCTTGTGGAGAAAGTTTGGACCTTAGTTCTGAGTATAGCTTAACGCAAGAATACAAGGTTTTTGGCATTAGAGCTGAGCCACCGGTTATTCGACCAGACGATCAGGTCATATTAACTGCTTATGATCATCATCCTAAGCTCAAAGATGTCACTTACTCATGGAGTATTTGTCTATATAGCCATGGAGCAACCGCTCAGTTTGAATGCTTGAAAGATGGCTTACTCTTGACGCTTAAAGAGGGTAATAACAAGGCAAGAGTTGTCGTAGACTTGAGTGCAAAAAACTATGATCTAAGAGCTCGTCTAAGAGCCTTAGGGCAGGACTTAGATAGAGAAGGCAAAAGACGGAACTTAAGCGAAGGCTTAGATATTTTTGTCATCTTAAGAAGCGGAACCAGCGGAAATCTAATCGGGACAATCAAGCGGATTAAGGTCATTGATCAAGAGGGCGAAGAACCATTAGCGCGTAATCCAGAACTTGAAGGATGGACTGTGGCTGAAAGTGAGATCGTGAATAAGCTTGATGCTTGTAAGGTCAAACCCTTAGGGCCGGAAAGTTCATTGGCTTATAATGAGTTAGGCGAGGTGATTAATGGTACCCTAAGAGCTTCAGTGATTGATGAAGTCCGTGGTAAAATCATAAGCGTAGATGGTGAGGAACGCGAAGATACTGAGAACTGTGTTTTTCACAATCAAGCTTTACTGAGTGTAGAACTTGAGCCAAAGGGTGATTATGAAGAGAGTGGAACTGTACAAGAAGGATATACTTATCGTTGGTATGCCTCATTAGATGGTCAAGTCCTAACGCCAGTCACGATTGGAGGACCTAGCATTGGTCGGTATGAGGCCAATATTCAGGGACGTAAACTAGAGTTGTTTTTTACAGTACGCGACCCCAATGGAGGCTTTACAATGGGTCGTCAGCTTTTGAATCTTATTCCAGGTATTGCTGACCGCTAAGAGTCAATACTGATAGACTTATTGATTGTTGAGCTACTGTTTATGAGCGACGATCACTAAGGCATCAAGTCCAATGCCCTCACCTTGATCTAAAACATCTTGGGCGCATTGACTAAGTGCTCTTTTAAAGTCATCAAAGCGTTCGGAGCCGACAAGTTCTTCAAGCTCAGGACGTAGGGCAAGGGTCATGTCACAAAATTCTGGTCCACTTGTTATATCGGTCATCATTGGCTGATACCACCGGCGGATTTTGGTGAAACCACTTTGTTCAAAGCGATCTTTTAAGGTATCTCGTCCTCCTAAATAAAAGTTACTGCGGGCTGGAGCAGGCAGCGTAATCCCAATACGCTTAAGCGCTTTGGTTGTGAGAGTCATAAGGTGACTATGTTCAGGCCGACCCCATACAATCCAAACCCCAAGCCCATCGGGGCTTAAAACACGGGCACATTCTTGAATGACCTTTTGGGCATCGGGAACAAGCATTAAGTTTAGGCAACTAAAAATGCGGTCAAAGCTATGATCTTGAAAGGGAAGCGCTTGGGCATCGGCTTGCATAACCACTAAGTTTTCACCTTTTAGTTCCGCATCAGAAAAACGACCTTTGGCAATATTAATCATCTCACTAGAAATATCGCTTAAAGTCAGCTTTGCTTGTTGGTGCATACGCTTTAAACGAAGAAAAATCTCTAATCCAGCCCCTCCGCCTCCACACCCAATTTCTAAAATATTATGAGCCGACTTGAGCTGCAGATGATCAATTCCCGCTCTGGCGACTCGCATAGATGTTTCTTCGACTTGGCTAACAAAGCGTTGAGCAAACTCATCCCAACGGCTTTCAATATCGCTAGTACTCGGTAATTGAGAAGCCTCTTGTTCTTCTAGAGGTTTATCCCCTCTGATATGTGCGGCCAAGGTGGCAAGTTCAGGATGGTTGGTTTCCTGTCGTTTTGGTTGCAAAACCTGTGCTTCTGACTGCGTGGGTATTAAATGAATATGTGCATGGGGGACTTCATATCCTAAGACTAAAACAGCGACTCTGTGACAGTCTACTTTTTGCTTTAAGATTTGGGCAACCTTGTGAGCCGCACTCCACAGGGCTTCAGCTCGAGCGCTTGATAAGTCAAAAACTTTATCGGTTTCACGCTTAGGAATAACAAGCGTATGGCCTTTCGCTAAGGGTTGAATATCAAGGAAAGCAAGATGCTCTTCATCTTCCCATACTTTATGACAAGGAATATCACCTTGCACAATTTTACTAAAAATACTCGTCATTGATCTTTGTCCTTTAGGAATATTGCTACATTGACTCATTAATGCTTTCGTCATAGATAAAGCATCTACAAGCCGAGAGTGCTAAGAAATATACTGAAGATCAATATAATTTAATGAGCAAGCTGGCACTGAGCACTTTGAAGACTGTTTTACCTAAAAAGTGATTAGATCAGCATATGAATGAGCATGTCAGCATACGAGTGATCAGACCTGAGTGTGTTTTCACTTAGGTCAGAGCTCCGAGTTTATAAAGCTAAACTCATGTCAGTACATAATCCTTGAAGCTTAGTGGCTTTTTTTAACCACCAAAGTCGTCAAGCATGATGTTTTCTTCTTCAACACCAAGATTGATCAGCATATTGATAACCGAGCTGTTCATGATGGGTGGTCCACAAAGATAGTATTCGATGTCTTCAGGTGACTCATGGTCTTTTAGATATTCATCGTGAACAACATTGTGAATGTAACCAACATAACCCTTCTTACAGCCTAAAGCTTTGCGTGAATCAGCGTCAGGATTACCCCAGTCATCTTCTTCTAATACGTCAGAAAGAGCCACATGCCATTCAAAGTTATCAAATTCGCTTTGAATACTGTCGAAGTCCTCTAGATAGAAGGCCTCACGGAATGAGCGAGCACCGTACCAGAAAGAAATCTTTCGGTCGGTCTTAAGGCGCTTGAACTGATCAAAAATATGTGAGCGCATTGGGGCCATACCCGCACCACCACCAACGAAGACCATTTCATTGTCGGTGTCACGAGCAAAGAACTCACCAAATGGGCCTGAAATTGTCACTTTATCTCCAGGCTTACGACCAAAAATAAATGAAGACATGATTCCAGGAGGTACGTCAGGCATACGAGGTGGTGGTGAAGCTACACGAATATTAAGCATGATCATGCCATATTCTTCGGGATAGTTTGCCATTGAGTAAGCGCGTGTGACATCGTCTTTTACATCTGACACAAAGCGCCACATGTCAAACTTGTCCCAATCTTCACGATATTCTTCTTCGATGTCAAAGTCGCTGTACTTTTGAACGTGAGGTGGACATTCAATCTGAATATAACCACCCGCACGGAAAGGTACGCTTTCACCCTCGGGAAGGTCGATCACAAACTCTTTGATAAAGGTCGCTACGTTATGGTTTGAACGTACAGTACATTCCCATTTACGTACACCAAAGACTTCTGGCTCGATTTCAATATCCATGTCGCTCTTAACTTTGACTTGGCAAGCCAAGCGACAGCCTGAGCGAGCTTCGCCACGACTGATATGACTTTCTTCAGTAGGTAGCATAGAGCCACCACCACTGTGAATGTGTACCTTACATACACCACAGCTGCCCTTACCACCACAGGCGGAAGGAATGAAGATCTTTTCAGCAGCTAGTACGTTGAGAAGATTGCTACCCGCGTTGGCTGCAAGCTCCTTTTCGCCCTCATTAATACTGATGGTAACTGCGGCGCTGTTCACAAGCTTGGAACGAGCAACCATCAAGAAGACCACCAAGGCGACGATCATCATAATGAAGACCGCTACGGCCAAGATAATGGTTGATTGTGGATCCATTATTTCTCTCCTGCGTAGTGCTTAAAGCTGGATACCGGCAAAGGCCATAAAGCCAATTGCCATGAGTCCAGTCACAATAAAGGTAATACCTAATCCACGAAGTGGAGGAGGTACATCGCTATAACGCATTTTCTCACGAATCGCAGCCAAGGCGACAATCGCTAGTAACCAACCAATCCCTGAGCCAAAGCCATAGGCAATACTCTCGGCAAAGTTATAGTCACGCTCTACCATAAAGAGAGAAGCACCTAGGATCGCACAGTTTACTGCGATAAGTGGCAAGAAAATACCAAGGGATGAATAAAGCGCCGGAGCGTATTTATCCAAAGCCATTTCTACCACCTGAACACTTGCGGCAATGGTACCAATCAAGGTTAGGAAGGTGAGGAATGACAAGTCACTACTTGCAAAGTCTGCACCCAACCAAGAAAGAGCACCTTCCTTAAGTAGATAGGTGTACAAAATGTTATTGAGTGGGCAAGTAATAGTCAAAACGAAAACAACGGCTGCACCAAGACCCATCGCTGTATCAACTTTCTTTGATACCGCAAGGAATGAACACATACCTAGGAAAAAGGCCAAAGCCATGTTTTCAACGAAAATAGATTTAACCAATAGGCTTAAATAATGTTCCATGTCTTACTCCTCCTCAATTTGATCAGGCTTGAAGGCGCGAACGATCCAAATAAAGATCGCAATGAGGAAGAACGCACCTGGAGAAAGCACTAAAAGGCCATTAGGTGTGTACCAACCACCTTCGGTTGCTAAAGGCAGTAATTGCACACCAAAGAGACTGCCACTTCCGAAAAGCTCACGGAAGAAAGCGACAAAAATCAAAACGATACTGTAACCAAGACCGTTACCAATACCATCGATTACACTTTTAACCGGGCCTTGTTGCATTGCAAAAGCTTCTGCACGCCCCATAACAATACAGTTGGTAATAATCAAACCGACAAATACTGAGAGTTGCTTGGCTGTCTCATATACGAAAGCTTTGAGAACTTGGTCAGTAATGATCACCAAAGAAGCAATAATCGTGAGCTGTACGATAATACGAATACTTGGTGGGATGAAATTACGGATGAGACTGATGGTAAGATTTGAGAAAATCAAAACCACAATCACCGCAAGCGACATCACTAAGGCTGTTTCCATTTTGGTGGTCACCGCAAGGGCTGAACAGATACCCAAAACTTGAAGGGCAATTGGATTCTCATTAAAGAGAGGATCTAAAAGGACTTCTTTATTCTTAGCCATTATTTGCCTCCCTTCAGCTCTTTAGCAATATAAGATCCAAAGCCTTGCTCACCGAGCCAAAATTGTAAAAGGTTGGTGACGCCATTGCTGGTCAAGGTTGCTCCTGATAAACCATCAACGCTGTAGTTGTCGTTTGCCTTGCCTTTTTTAACGTAAAGAGCAGGGGCTGCCTCGCCAGCTTTAAAGGCTTTCTTGCCTTTCCACTGTGCTTTCCACTTAGGGTTATCAACTTCGCCACCAAGACCTGGGGTCTCAGCATGCTTGTAAAAGGTTAAACCCTTGATATCAACACCGTTGGGTGCAAGTGCAATAAAGCCATACAAGGTTGACCACAGTCCCTTACCTTCAACCGGTAAAATAACTGTATCAATACCATTGCCAGCTTCTGATTTTACTTCAAAGATCTTAGCACAGTTTGGAGTGCGTTGAACCTTAGCTTTATTGCCTGAAACATTGGTACTGGTCGCAGGGTCTTTAGCAAACTTTTGTTGGTCAAAAGTATTTGCATCTTGGCCCTTACAAGCACCTTCTTTAAGATCGACAAGAACTGGTTTAATACGCTCTGAATAAGCTTTTTTGATCAAGTTAGCATCAGCAGCCATTTGGTCATTGAGAATACCAGCAACGTCCAAAACCTTCTTTTGCTTGTCAAGAATCTCATTTTCTTTTTGTAGGTCTTTGAGACCAACAGCGGAACTCGCTACAAAGATAGAGCAAACAAAGCAAACAATCGCGGCAAAACCAACTGTTTTAGCGGGTGTAAATTCCATTATATGTAATCTCCCTTAAGCTTCTGAGGCGGCGATACGCCCGTAGCCTACTTGGCGACGCTTGATATTCGCTTGGACAAAGAAGTGATCGATGAAAGGGGCGAACATGTTCATGAAGAGAATCGCGAGCATCATCCCCTCAGGATAAGCTGGATTCACCACACGAACTAAAGCAACCATGATACCGATACCAGCACCATAAATCCATTTACCTTGCTCGGTGAAAGCCGAAGTAACCGGATCGGTTGCCATGAAAGCCATACCAAAAGCCCAACCACCCAATACAAAGTGCCAATAGAAAGGCACGTTAAAGAATGCATTCGTGTCCGAACCAACAAAGTTAAAGAGTAAAACGGTACCTGCTGTACCAAGCGCTACACCTAACATTGTGCGCCATGAACCAATCCCGGTAAGGGTAAGGATTAAGGCACCAATTAAGGCTGCGGCTGCTGATGTTTCACCCATTGAACCCGGGACAAAGCCAAGGAAAGCATCAAACCAAGACACACCTTGTAGAGCCTCAGAACCACCTGCGGCTGCCTGTGATAACCAAGTCGCACCAGTGGCACCATCAGTCATATTGGCGGCAATCCATACACTGTCTCCGGAAATCTGTGCCGGATAAGCAAAGAACAGGAAGGCACGACCGGTAAGAGCGACATTCAAGATATTCATACCCGTACCACCAAAGACTTCCTTAGCAAGGATAACGCCAAAGGTAATGCCCAAGGCAACCTGCCAAAGAGGAATGGTAGGTGGAAGCGTTAATGGGAATAAGAATCCACTGACCAAAAATCCTTCGTTGATTTCATGGCCACGAATAATCGCAGAGGCGACCTCAACATGTCCACCGATCACAAAGGTCATGATGAAAATCGGTAAGAAATACAGAGCGCCATGAAAAACACTTTGTAAAACATTATCCGAGAAATCATTTCCAAAAATCATCATGTAGACTTGGGTTTGCCAAGTATCAAGCGGGGTTGCTTGATTGTTCATAATCGCGTGGTTTGCTTGATAACCTGTATTATAAAAAGCCATCAAAAGTGCAGGGAGCAAAGCGATGACTACAGTGATCATGAGTCGCTTAAGATCTAAGGAATCACGAACGTGGGTTTTACCCTTGGTGACATCACCAGGCGTAAAAAGTAAGGTGTCATTGGCCTCGTAAAAAGGATACAACTTTTCAAAACGACCACCCTTGACGAAGTGTTTTTCTTGGCTATCCAAGAAGTCTCTTAACAATTTCATCTTTAGCCTTCTTTCCAGATGGTTGTGAGGACCCGACGTAAAGCAGGACCGTAGTCTTCTTTACCAGGGCTAACAAAAGTACAAAGTGCTAGGTCTTCCTCATCAAGCTCTAAGCATCCTAAAGCTTCGGCACGCTCTAAATCATCTTTGAGCAATGCACGAAGAAGGAAGGTCGGCATGATATCAAGAGGCATGACCTTTTCAAAAAGTCCGATGGGTACCATCGCGCGGTGTGAGCCATTGGTGCTGGTATTAAAGTTAAAGAACTTTCCGCCACCAAATTGGCCGCTCATCATAGGTGAGAAAAAAGCACGAGTGACTGAGAACTTCTCACCACCGGGCTTAAGCCAACCTAAGAACTCGCGCTCTCTACCCTCAAGAATCGCTGTGACTTGGACACGATAGCGACCAAGGAAGCCCTCGGTGCTAGGCGCATTACTCATGGTACGTCCGTAAAAAACCGAACCATCAACAAGTCGAGTCTCGGCAAGTGCTGTACGGCCTTCAACCAATGACGCAACTTCAGCGCCGAGGCGAGTACGAATAACCGCAGGCTTAAGAGCCGCTGGACCAGCAAATGAAATGATACGCTCAACATCGATTTGTCCGGTCTTAAACAAACGACCTACGGCGACCACATCCTGATAGCCAATATGCCAAGCAATTCGCTTACGATTTACGGGAAACAATGTATGAATATGAGTGCCCACTAAACCTGCTGGGTGATCTCCGGCAAAGGTCTCGAGTTGGGCATTGCTAATACCGGCAACTTGAGCACTAAAGTCACTTGCTTCTCCTTGACATACGAACATCGTGCCCGAGGTCAGCATAGCAAGAGCCTTGAGGCCCTCTTGGAAATCGTCAAGCTTGCCTTCAAGGGCAACATTTACATCAACCGCAAGCGGACTGGTGTCAATGGCGGTCACAAAAAGTGCAGCACAGCTTGAATCAACCGCCGGTACTTGGCTTAGCGGACGCGCTCTAAGCGCTGTCCATAAACCAGACTCGATGAGTAATGCTTTAACGCCTTCAGCGTCATAAGCACTTGCTCCACCGGTTTTATATGATTCAAAAGGCTGAAAATCACTTTCTTGTGGCTTTCCTGCTTTTTCATTGTCATTGAGTTCAATCACAACCGATACCAATGCACGTCGATCACCGCGATTAACTGCGACAACCTTACCTGCTCCTGGTGCTGTGAAATAAACGCCTGCATTCTTTCGGTCTTCGAAAAGTCGTTGACCGCGTTTTACTTCATCGCCTTCACTGACCAGCATTTTGGCCTTCATGAAGGGGAAGTCGTCAGCGATCACTGCAACTCGATCGACGGAATTACCGTCAACAACCACTTGTTGGGGCTGCCCCTTGATGGGGAGGTTGAGACCTTTTTTTATAACATGTAGTCGGCCCATCTTACTCCTCAATCCCTGTTTGTGAGAAAGTTACTCAAGCCAATTGTAGCTTGAATGTGATTAGATTGGGTTTTTTAACCTATATTTTCACTCTCTGCACCCTATTTTTAAGAGAGAATAAGATCATCAACATTTTCAAGTACATAGGTTCTTCTACTATATTAAAAGAAAGGCCTATTACGTGACGATGAACACAGGGCTTAAAGGTAATTTAAGTTTATATAATCCAAGAACTTAGTTTTCTTGAGTCTTAGAAAGCTTTTTTAACTTTTGGGTCATCAAGAGGGCACTTAGGCTGTGTTGCACAAAATCTACTCGGATTTCAGACTCTACAAGGGAACGCCTAAAGGCACCTTGCGCTTGGGAAAAACTTTTAATATTCCAACGCTGTTTCTTGTTAATTTGATCGGCGATTAAGGCTTGAGTACTTGCTAAGACTTGCGCATAGATATCATGTAGGCTTTCACTAGGAACTTGGTGTGCTTCCGCTAAGAGCAATGTGCCCATGACTCCTTCGGTAAAACCTCCGGTCGCTGGCGCTTGTGGAGGAGATAAAAAACCAAAGCCATAATGACCATGATAAGCTTGATCTCCCTCGCCAAGTTCATGACGATACTGAAGCCTCTGTAAAAAACGAGTATAACCCAAGCAAAAATCTAAGTATTCTTTTTTGTTCAGCATTGGATATGCAGCTTCGGCGGCTAAGCAAGTCCAATGATCGGCACCATAAAAAAAGGAGCTTAAAAAGTCATTTTCGTATTTGTGAACGGTGAGGGCATCAAGCGCTTTTTCTGCCTTGGCTTTCCAACCTTGCTTAGGCCACAACTTAGCAGCTAACACCAAAGCAAAGGCCGCTTGCTCACTGGCAAACATTCCGCGTTCTCTTGGTTCAACTGAGCCGTCATAAAGCAAGTAGCGATGATAAAAGTCACCATCTTCCCTTTGCATATGGGCTAAAAAGCTTACCAAGCCATGCGCTAAAGAAGCAACGGATTGATCATTACTGACCTGCAAATAGGTGAGAATTGCTAAGGCGCTTAAGGCGCTATTACCCAAAGTTGCGATTTGAGCTTTTGAATTAATTTTTGGAATACAAATGCTTTCTTTAAACCAACCTCCACACTCACTGACCGCATACTTTTGAAGCCAATTGATCGCCTTTTTGGCACTTGTTAAATACTCGGGGCGAGCTTGATCTTCGTAGAGCAATGACAGGCCATAGATTGCGCCTGCATGCCTTGGCACACTATATCGTGCATCTGAGGGTTGTTTACGCTGATCTTGAAAGGGGAAATACTGATAATCAAAGCGCCCATCTTGGTTTTGATGATTGAGCAGATATAAGCCACCCAAGTGAGCCGCTTCTTGATATTGCTGACGCTGATTTAAAAGGGTTTTCTGTGGGTTTTTAACCTCGTTGAAAAGAGTTTTACCCCAATGACCTCGAATCGTTAAAGCTACTTTTTCAGATTCATTCTGTTCTTGTTTACTCTCTGAGATTTGATGAGGACCATCCAATTCTATTTTCTCAACCCATTGCTCGGTTCTAATTCGTGAGAGTTGCACCTTGTTTAGTGCACCCAAGCGCTTACTTAAGGCATGAATATCAACCCCAAAACGTAATTCTGGAATACCCGGCACAATGGGGGCTACACCAAAGCGAGCATCTTCAACTAGATCACTTGGTAAGATCGTTCTAATTGCCCCACCTTGGCGGCTTCTTAAACCATCGATACCCGGATCTACAGATAGAGCAGCAATCATAGGGCCCACAACAGAAAGGCTGGTCAAAGGAATCAATGATTCACCAATGACTCTATCAACTACAATTCGGCCACCTTTCAGTCGTTTACCGATGAGTTTGGGGTGAGCCGCTAGGGCTCGGGCAGCATCGATAACCGCTTGATCAAGACGCTGACCACGCCCGCTCACTCTTACAAGCCGCTGCCCCCCCGCATAAAAGCTCACATATAGCTGCTTGGGATTAGGATATTTAGCTAAGGTCTTGAGCGTTTCTTTAGGGTCTTCGTGATTAGCTGTACTCAATGGGCGACTCAGTAGGCCTTGAGCATTCACCTGCTCTTGAGCGGGTGTAAAAGGTGCGCCTTCTAAAGTAGCCCGTAAATAAGCTGTGATCAGACCTCGGTCTTGAGAAGAAAGATGATCGACCGTCGTGATATGACCATGGTAAGCGCCTAAACATGCACTTAAAGTCATAAGAACTAAGCATAGCTTTAAGAAATGGAGGGGTATCCCTCCGCCCTTAAAAGAAGAGCGGAAATCAGTTTTGAGTAAGCGTCTTAACTTGAGCGCTGGGTAAAGCAAAAGAAGTTGTAAAACACCGCTAATTAATAGCAATGATGAAATAAAAACGCCCCATCCTAAGACACCAAAAACACCGAGCCAATATAGACCACTGGTTAAACAAAGAGTGGCCAAACCAAGTCCCAAAGCGACTGTAATGAGTGTAAGTCCAATATTACAGCGCCAAAGCAAGCGTAGCACCCTATGACGAGCTGAAAATAAGCTTATAAGGGTGAGCAAGGCCAACAATGCATGTAGCCCTCCCCAAACACTTAAGCCCCAAACGACCTCGGGAAGCTTAGCGGTTGTGCGAGGGATGAAATTCCATGATAAAATGCTTATTAACACACCGTAAACAAGATCAGCAAATGCCCAAAAAAAGGTCGCTTGCTTAAGAGACTGATTTAACTCTAACTCATCTGTGGAAAGCTGTTGATCACTCATATATGGGTACCTATCAAGGATAATGAGAGTGTTCTAGCAAAAGAACCTAGCAAAAGAACCTAGCAAAAAAACCTAGCAAAGGATCTAGCAAGCGGCTGACATTTATAATAAGCGCCTTAGTCATCTTGCTCTGTGCCAGGGTATGTAGAAGTTTCAGCACTGCTTTGTTCTTCTGGTGCTTGGGAGTCTTGTTCTGGTTGGGCAAGATCAGCTGGTGCCGTTAATTCACCAACAGGTACAGTAAGCTCAGGTGGTACAAAGTCAGCAGGTGAAACAGCTTCATACTGCGTAGAGACTTGCGTGTTGGTTTCGGGCTCAGATGATTCTTGATCAGCATCATCTAATTCTACAGCACCTCTTACAAGGCGTAGACCAAGTGTACTCACGCTATAGTTTTCAGCAAAACTTGCTCGGTATGTGACTCGGCATTGATCACTTTCACCAAACCAACTTCCACCTCGGGCTACTCTTTCACGAGGCTTATCATCTGTAAACTCACGATTGAGACACACTGGGTTAATTACCCCTTCGCTACGTTCTTGATAAGCCTGTGCATGCCATTGATCAAAGCACCACTCCCATACATTACCGGAGCAGTCATACAAGCCAAAGGCATTTGCGGTGAGTTCAGCAACCGGATGGGTCATACCCGAAGCGCTCTCTCCATGCCAAGCAACTTCATCAGCATTTTCACTACCGGCATAACTTGTGCTGTCATTAGCGGCAGCAAAGTATTCCCATTCAGCTTCGGTGGGTAAGCGATAACCATTTGCTGAGCTGATCCAACGAACTTGATCATGAGAAAGGTCATAAGCAGGTTCGAGTTCAAGTAATTGAGAAAGCTGATTACAGAACTTCAGAGCATCATGCCAAGAGAGTTTTTCCACCGGACGCTCATGATGACCTTCACCGGCATCTAGCTTATCCCCTTGGAAATGACTAGGATTTTCACCCATGACCGCTTCATATAAGCCTTGGGTGACTTGGGTTTGTGAAACCTCAAGTGTGTAGTCTAGCATAACCATGTGTCGAGGTCGCTCGTCAGCATAGCCCATGCCTTCCGCCGAGCCCATTTCAAACTCAGCGGCATCTACGAAGGAACTTTGAGGGATTAGAGCCTTGATTGCTTCTCGCTGTTCTTCAAGTCTCATTAAGCGCTCGGCTTCACGAAGTGCCTCTTGCTCAGCTTTGAATTCAGCCAAGACCATTTCCATATCCGCTTTTTCTTTGGGAGAAAGTTGGATATCAAAATCAGAAATGATGATTAAAAGTTCCTTACTGGCATCAACAATTCCCTTAAGCTGTGCACCCTGCCAACGAGAACCAGGTAGGGAAGCACTCTTAAATTGAGCGCGATTCAAAGCGGCTTGCTCAAAAACAACCCCAGAACCAAAGGCATTCATAAATTGAGCCCCATCAAGTCTGCAGTGACTGAACTGCACACCGGTGAGCTCGGCATGGTTAAAGCTGGCACCAATTAAAGTTGAGTGACTTAAATCGGCTTGTAGCATCTTGCTTTGGCTGAAATTACTCTGACTAAACTCATTTAGGCGGAAATGAACACCGGAGAGAGTGGCCCCCTCAAAGTCAATACCTTCGGCCTTTAAGTCTCGGCCTTCACCGCCGGTCCAATCGACTTGGCGTAGTTTAGCACCATTGAGCTCAACTTGTGAGAAACTCGCCAAACGAAGAGTTGCACCTTGGGCATCAATGCCGCTCCAATCACAACGAGATACGGTACTTTCAGCAAGGTCAGCGAGTTTAAAGCTAGCTCTTACCGCATTACCCTCATTAATAACCGCCTTACGAAGGCGAGCATTATTGAAGTTTACTTGGGTAAGTGAACAGCGTTGAATACGAGCTTCTTCTAGGTTATGAGCACTTAAATCTAAGCCATCAAGCTTACTATTAAGAAGCTGGGCCCCCATAAGATTAACCTCGCTCCATGCGCTTACCTTTGAGAAGTCAACATCATGAGCAACAATATTACTCATTAGACAAGAACTGATATGAGCTTCATCCCAAGAGCTCTCGCTGATGACCGCATTTCGTAAGGTCGATTCAATCCAAGATGAGTGGTTTAATTGTGCGCCCTGCATAGAAGCATGCATCAGTCCACATTCACGCCAAGCACTATAATCACCACTGATTAAGCGTAGGTCCGCATGACTGGCCTCAAGTAAGGAGAAATGAGCTTCATTCATTTCGGCCTTATTCAGCTTCAAATTAGGGAAGCGACAACGAGTAAACTTAGCCTTATTAAGCTTACTCTCACTCATATTGACTTGCTCACCATGGGCATCATTAATCAGCACACCTTGGAGAGAAGCACCGGTAAAGTTAGTGTTGTCAAGAATACATTGATCAAGAACAGCTTGATCAAGGTTTGCACCGGAAAGGTTGGTACCACTTAAGTTTGCACCGGATAAGTCAGCACCGGATAAGTCAGCACCGGATAAGTCAGCGCCCGATAAGTCAGCGCTCTTGAGTTGGGCACCAGCTAATTTAGCATTGGACCATTGTACACCACTGAGGTTTGCTTGGTTGAGTTCTGCTCGGTCCCACAAGGCACCTTCAAGCTTTAAACCTCGTAGATCACTTTGATTACAAGCTACCGAAGGCATGATGGCTTGGCTTGCATCAAAACGCGCCCAATGTTCCTGTCCACTATTCATTAGAGTGACTAAGTCGAGTGAACTTAGATCCAAACCGACTAAAGACGCATCGCGCAAAGAGCTAGGTGAGAATAGGGTTTCGTTAAGTTGTAAACCATTGAGCAGAGCACCACTTAAGTCAACATTGATAAATTGAGCACCGGTGAGGTTTGCACCGGTGAGGTTTGCACCGGTCAGATTTGCACCGGTCAGATTTGCACCAGTTAAGTTTGTGTCTTGTAATTGAGCCTGTGAAAGTTCGGCGTCTTGTAAAGATGCTTCAATCAGTTGACTTCGATTAAAGACAGCTTGCTCTGCCTTGACCTTGTCAAAAATACTGTTGGACAATGCAGCATCGGAGAAATCGGCATTTTTTAGTAAAGCACGGGTCCAACATGTAGAACTTCCACGCATTTGAGTCGCTTTAAGGCCCATTAAACTAGAATCAGAAAAGTCTGCTCGCTCTAATTGTGCTTCTTGTAGTCTAGCCCCATTCGCTTCAACCTGCTGGCAAAGTGCATCGCTTAAATCGGTATGACTTAGGTTGGCATCATTAAAGAGCGCTCCGGAGAACTGAGCACCACGAAGTTCTGCAAAGCTTAGGTTTGCCCCTTCTAAGTTAACCGATTGGAAAGAAGCACCATTGAGCTTGGTGTGGCTCAAGTTTACACCCTTAAGAGTGATGTGATCCAAGATTGCTCCGCTGAGGTCTGCTTCTGCTAAAACAGCCTCATTCAATGAAGCACGAGTAAGGTCTGCTTCTTTGAGAATCGCTCGGGCAAGCTGTGCTTCCGATAGATCCGCACCTACCAAATGAGCACCGGTTAAATTGGCATCTTGTAAGTGGGCACCCACCAAGTGAACACCACCTGCATCAACCTCAAATAAGTTTGCGTTTGATAAACGGGCCTTATTCAGTTCGGCACCTTCAAGCAATGCACCACTTAAATCAGCAGATACTGCTGAGAATGAAGCTATTTTGGCATCCTTAAGGATGATTTTTTGTAGTTGGGAGTGATCAAGGCTTAATGACTCTAACTCTACACCTTCAAGATTTAAGTCCCTAAGATCACTTTCATGTAAGGTTGCTTGATCTATAGAACAGGGTGTATGTTTGATCACAGATAATGGAGCAGAAGTGAGAATTGCTCCACTGAGATCAGCAGGCTTTAAGGTAACCTCATCCCAAATTACGCCAGTGCAGTCAGCATCTCTTAGGTTGACCTCTAATAAAGAGCTACCGGTAAAGTCAACGTTCACCAAGCGAGCACCTTGTAAGCGTGTTTCATTCAAACGTGCATTGTGAACTTTAGCTTTAACTAATTGAGCTTCCTCAAGATCACTGTGGCTAAAGTTTACTTCGACAAGACTTGATTCATTGAGATTAGCTCGCTTAAGAATCGAACGCATAAACGTGGCTTGATCCATGTTTGAGCGTCGCAACTCAGCACCGGTTAAATCGGCCCCATCAAAGCAAGCGCCTCTTAAATCAAGGTCATTGAGTTGAGCATTGATCAAAGAGACTTCACTTAGGTCGACGCTGTCAAACTTAGCGCCAGAAAAGATGACCCCATCGAGTTGGGCTTGACCAAGTCGAGCTTGGGTAAGATCGGATTCACTTAGGTTTGCCCCTCTTAGATCACTTTGGCTTAGGTTTGCGCCAATTAACGAGGTGTTTGAAAAGTCAATCCCACGAAGGTCGCATTGGCTTAGTTCAACCCCTTGTAGTTGTGCACCACGCAGACTCGCTTCGCTGAGTGTCACCTTGGTGAGATTAAGAATATTAAGAACTGCTTGATTTAGGTTGGCACCGCTTAAATCAGCATCTTCGATGGAAGCGCCAACAAGATTTGCTGAAACCAATGAGGCATGGCTTAAATTAACGCCTCTGAGTTGAGCACCACTTAAAACCGCTTGATCAAGGTTTGTTCCACTGAGATCAAAGTTGGTAAAGTTGCATTCAGAAAGGTCGACACCTTGCAGATGAGCTCCTCGTAAAACCGCTTCGGTGAGAAGTGTGTCCTGTAACTCGATATGGTTGAGTATGGCACCTTCTAACACTGCTCCCTTAAGTAAGGAATTTTTAAGTTTAGCTTTGCTTAAGTCAACTTGATTAAGATGACAGTCCTCAAGGATACAGTCAGAGAGTTGAGCTTGAGTAAGTATGGCACTTTCTAGCCTTGCTCCACTAAAATCAACTCTGATAAACTCGGTATTTTCACCATGTAAATGAGCAGCACTTATGCCCTGGGCTTTGATGTCGGTCAATTTAGCGCTGGATAAATTGAGGTCATTCCACTGAGACTCAGCCCATTCGCCTCCTTCAATCGTGCTTTCTGAGAAATCTGCACCATTTAATTCAGCTCCTTGCATTGAACAATTCTTAATTTCTGCACCACGCCAAATAGAACCGTTTAAACGAGCATCATCAAGACGTGAACCAGTCATCTTCACCAAAGAGCATTGAGCCTTGACAAAGCTTACGCTTGCGAGTTGAGCATCTTCAAAAGTAGCTTCATTTAAGGATGCTTCATCAAAGCGAGAATCTTTAAGTAAAGCACGGTTTAACTTAGCCTGAGAAAGGGTTGCTTCACCAAAGTTAGCGCCCTCAGCTCTTACATCACTCAAGTCAGCAGATGCAAGGTGAGCTCCATAAAAGTTAGCTCCGGTTAGATGAGCATTTTTTAACGAGCATCCATTGAGATTGGCTTTGGCTAGCTGAGCATAACTTAGGTCAATATCGTCAAGGTTAAGTTCTGGAAGACTCGCCTCGGTTAAACGAGCTCGATTGAGTAAAACATCACTCAATTGGGCACCGTTGAAGCGTGAACGTACAAGGTCGGCTAAGCGGGCATTGACCTTGTGCCACTGCGCGCCATCAAGAGTGATTTCTGCGGCATTCATCTCAATTAAAGAAACTTGAGACCAATGGCTATCCTTGGCGATAACTTGATTCAGGCTACCTCCTTCAAATTGAAGATTCTCAAGGTGAGCCTTATTTAAAACAGCAGCTTGTAAGTTGGTGTTAAGAAAGCGAATATCCTTGATTTTACTTTCTTCAAGTCGAGCATTGGATAAGTCGACTGTATTCCAAGCAGCATCCGATAATTGGGCGCCATTCAAGTTGATATTCAAAGCCTGTACTTGAGTAAAAGTCACCTGGGATAGATCACAATGGCTCAGATCAAGTTGAGACAGGTTTGAGCTATGCCAAGTAGAGCCTTTGAGCTTGATACCATGTAGATCGCATTGACTTAGGTCAACATCCACACCTTGAGCCCAAGATAAATCAATTTCATTTAGGATTGCATCAGCTAAAATGGTCTGATTAAACTTGGCTTTTTGTGCGCTTGCCTTCGAAAGGTTAGCTCCTCGCAATGAGCAGAGAGTAAAGTCTACTTCATCAAGTTGAGCGTTTTCTAATAATACACCATCAAGTTGAGCATTTTTCAGTGTAGCGGCTGTGAGTTGAGCACCACTGAGATCAACTTCGCTGAGTACTGCTTCTCTTAAGTCTACATTGGAGAGATCCTGTCCACTCCATGCAAGCCTAGAGCCTTTGAAGCCTTTTAAGATTGGTCTTAAAATACTTGCGCCTTCCCAACGTCCACCGTTGAGTTCAGCTTTTTCTAGGTCAAGGTCGGAAAGCTTAGCCCATTCGGCGATAAGGCCGGTGAGTATACTTTCACTAAAGTCAACTTGGTCGAGTTCTGCACCCTTTAAGTTAACATCAGTCCACTCTACATGGGTTGCACTACAATGTAGTAATCTTGCCCCACTTAGGTCAGCGTTCTTGATTTTGGTTTCATTAAGAATCGCATTTTCAAAGTTGACTCCACCACATTGGGTTTCAATTAATGAAGCTCCGCTTAGGTCGGCATTGCTGAGTTGAGCACCGATTAAATCGGCTTGATCTAAAATGGCTGATCTGAGATCAGCGCTAGACAGATTCGCAGAGCGAGCATTAACACCAGTAAAGTCAGCCTTGTTTAAACGAGCCCCATTGAGCTTAGCACCTTCGAGTGAGAGTCCGGCAAAAGAAACCGAGCTTAGATCTGCTCCGGTAAAGTCAACATCGCTAAATCGAACTTGATCGAGGTGTAATCCTCTTAAATCAGCCCCTTCAAAGTTGGCTCGAGTAAAGCTTGAGTTTGAGAAGCGTACATCATTCAGTTTAGCACCTTGGAATTGGGCTTCAACAGCATCTACTTCAAGAAAGGTTAGCTCATTAAGTCGAGCGCCAGCAAAGTGAGTCCGTCCGAGTTTACTTTGCTTAAAAATCGTTCTGCTAGCTTCAATACCACTGAGGTCGGCTTGATCGAGAATTGCATTACTGAGATCGGTTTCAACCAGTGAGCAACCCTTAAGCTGAGCGAGAGTTAATCTTGCTTGGTTTAGCTTACTTCGATTTAAACTCGCTCCAATGAGATTGGCCCCAGTCAGGTGAGTATCACTCAAATCAGCACCGTCAAGACTAGCATCCTTAAGTGAGGCACCTTCAAGGGAAGCGCCTACAAGTGTAGCGCCCTTTAGGTCAGCACCATTTAAAAGAGCTTGGTTTAGATTTAGGCCACTCCAATCTACTTTGTTGAGTTGAGCACGTTCAAGATGTGCATGATTTAATGAGACCTTAACCCAAGATACATCACGAAGCTGAGCGGCCACCAATTTAGCGCCATTAAGATTGCAGTGATCAAAAATGGCCCCAACAAGATCAGAGCCTTCAAAGATCGCTTCAGCTAAGTCAGCTCCAGTAAAGTCAGCACCACGGATAATAGCTTTTGAGAAGTTCACGCGGGCAAGTTTCGCATCACCAAATCTTACACTCGTTAGGTCAGCGCCACTCAAATCAGCATCTTCTAACTGTAAGCCTCTGAGGTCTGCTCCTCGGAGTTGCGCACCACTTAAAATAGCACCTTGGAGTAAGGCACCCTCCCAAGATAAGTCGGCACCGATCATATGCGAAAGACGAGCGCCCTTAAAACTGGCACCTTCCAATAGAGCCCCAGATAAGTTCGCCCGATCAAGGTTAGCACCATCTAGGCGAGCACCACGTAAGTCAGCATTTCTTAGGTCTGCCCCAACAAGGTTCGCCTTTTCTAAACGTGCAGAGTTAAGGTTTGCTCCTCTTAATTGAGCATGTTCTAGATTAGCTTCTTGTAAGATCGCTAAGTGTAGATTTGCTGATTCTAAGTTTGCCCGACTGAGTATCGCCCCATCAAGTTGTGCCTGCTCGAGTTGAGTTTCTCTTAAGTCGGCTTCTACCAAAGAAGCCTCACTAAAGCAGTGTTGATTTAAATTGAGTTCACTAAATTGACCTTGATCGAGTTTTGCTCTGCGCCAACTCACACCTTCAAGGTTGGCAATACCTTTCCAATTTACGCCCAAGGCTTGAGCACCTTCAAGATTTACATGAGAAAAGTTGGCTTGCTCTAATAATGAATCTGAGATTTGAGCATTGCGCGCATCCATGTAAGATAATTGAGCATTGCGTAAGTCAACCCCAATACATTGAGCATCGCGTAAGATCGCTTTTTCAAAGTTGGCCTGAGATAAGTCCGCATGATTGAGCAAGGCACCGGTGAGATCAGCCTCACTAAAAACACCACCTGATAATTCAGCGCTTTCGAGGTTGACGCCGCGCATACGAACACCGGCAAACTGGGCATTGGGCAGTTTTGCGCCTCGAAGTTCTGAGTGCGTTAAGTCTACGCTTTCTAAAACAGCAGACCGTAAGTCCACACCATTTAAGATTGCACCTTCAAGTCGAGTGCGCTTAAGTGTTGCGCCCTCAAAGCTTACGCCTTCAAGGGTGGCTCCACTTAAGTCGGTTGCATCCAAGGTGGCTCGATCTAAGCGGGCTCCGGTCAAGTCAGCTCGTTCCATATCAGCTGCACTTAAATCAGCATCTAATAGGTTAGCCTCTCGGAGTTGAACGCGGTGCATGAGTGCACCCTTAAAGTTAGCACCCCATAATTTAGCCTTGTTGAGGCGAGCTTCTCTTAGGTCAACCCCCTCAAATTGAGCTTGGCTAAGAGTTGCGCCTTCTAAAGGTGCACCTCGTAATGACTTATCTCTGGGCCATCCACGTCCTCGTTCAACTTCATCAATCAGTTGCTGTCTAGACATAGGGACAGCAATGTGTGTGCTTTCTGCTCTGAGACGTACCGGACGTGCGACAACTTCAAAGCTGACTAAGCCTTCTCGATTTGGTCTTCTGAGCCCTTCGATACGAACGCGCCAATCTCCCCATTCATCCAACCAGCCAACGCAGACTCTTTCGGCTTCAAAATAGACGGCAACCTCTAAAGAACCTCCATCTGCAATATCGGCATGTATAGCTAGTTCAGCCCACCAACACCCATCTTGGTACTCTGAGCTTTCTTTGAGGTTATCCGTTGAGTTTTCACTCGTTTGTTCCATTTCATCACTTGAGTGTAAACCGACTCTGAGAACTTCAGCTCTTAGCCCACTCGCGGCTGAGCTGAGTTCTCGATCTTGCTGCTCTTGAGTTGATATACTAGACATGAAACCTACTGTTTTATCTGTATGTGTTTGATTTGGCTCACTTGAAGCGCTCATAACAATATGCTCTTGGGTAAGTATTCCGTTGAGAAATGTATAGAGACAAGGAGATTCTTGATACTATCTCATAAGCTGACTTAAGCGGAATAGCAAGCTTTCTACATTGAAAAGCACATTTGTAAGTGATCTTTAATATGCTTCTTTTTACTTTAGAAGGCTTAAATATTTGATGAACTGAAGTTTAGCTCATGAAATGTTATCTCAAACAAAGATTTGTCTTGAGCTTATTAGATATTAAAATCATTAAGAAAAAAAGAATCTACGTCGCTTTGCTTAACAGTATAAATACTTGAAGGACCAAGAGAATACTAGACAAGTCTTGTCCGATCGTGATTGCATTATGTTTTCATTCAAAGCAAGGGACCATAAATAAGTCTCTTGTATGTATCAAACAATCATTGCTTTGCATTGCATTGAGAGGACTTTTATGACCCAAGTGAACCAAAAGAGCTTTTATCTAAATACTTTGATCATTGGCTTGATGACCATCAGCCTATTTGTAGCATGTGATGATGCTGAAGAAACGGGGTTAATGCCTGTCACTCCAGGGGCTGGCGATAGCATGACCGGTGGAACTACGACCGGTGGAACTACGACCGGTGGAACCATGACCGGTGGCACTATGACCGGTGGCACTATGACCGGTGGAACTACGACCGGTGGAACTACGACCGGTGGCACTGAAATGGGTGGAATGACTACTGTTGTACCACCGATGGATGAAGCAGGTCGTTGCTTTGAGGCCTGTTTAAATCTTCTCACCTGTGAAACAGCGGGTATTAGTGCCTGTGGTTCTTTGGTAAGAGCAGGTTATGCAGCTTCTTGTCAACAAGCCTGTGCCAATGATCCAGCTTCAATAAACGCAGCAACTACTGGTGGTTGCGGTACTGAAGCAACAGTGGTTAGTGCAATCGGTTTGATTTGTGAGGATGATAGTCTTTGCAATGAGGCCATGTGTGGTGAAGGTATGGCCTGTACAAATGGTGCTTGTAGTGCCTTTAGTTGTGCTGCCGATATGTATGATGGTGCCAACAATAATGAGCAAGCAACAGCTACAGAGCTTAACTTTGAGCCTTTAGTCGCCAATAATCTGACCTTATGTTCGGGGGATCGTGATTGGTATGTTGTTGATATTCCGCCTAATGCTTCTATGCGTGTTGACTTAGGCTTTAAGGATGCTCAAGCAGATGTTGACCTTAAAGCTCATGACGCCGAAGGAAATAGCTTTCTCACTTCTGTTTCTGGAAGCGATAATGAAAGATTGACCTTTACTCCTTCTGATGAGATGCGTCGTGTATGGCTTGAAGTATATGTCTTTACCTCGGGTGGCAGCTCTGAAATGCAAACAGTAGCTAATGAAACCTCTTATAGTCTTAATATTTCAACAAACTTACCGGTCGCAATTTGCCAAGTCACCTCTAATTGCCAAGGGGATGACCTATGCTTAGCAGATGTTGGTGTATGTGCGCCTCCACCACCTTGTACTAGTGATGATGACTGTGGTTTTAATGGCCTCTGTGATATTCCAAGCGGTAGTTGTATTGATTGCTATACTACAGAAGATTGTTCCTCGGGTGTATGTGACACAAGCAATAACTCTTGTGTATCTTGCTTAACCAATACCGACTGTTCTGATGCTTTAAAGCCGATTTGTAATCCTGCTGGCCAGAGTTGTGTTGAATGTGTCGCCGATACTGATTGTGTTGATGGAACTTGTAATGAAAACAATCGTTGCATTCCTAATAGTTGTCAGGATGCCAATGAGCCCAATGATGACGAACTTACTGCAACAGCCCTAAGCTTCAATGCAGGGGTTGCCGAAGTTCAAGGTTATATTTGTGGTGATAACGATTACTTTGTTTTCAATGCAGTTGGGGGAGAAAATCTACTTTTCACCCTGACTTTTGCTGACATGGTTGGTGATTTAGAGCTTTCTGTGGTTGCTCCAGACGGACAAATGTTCTCTCGAGTAACTTCTAGTGATAACGAGATTTTAGGCTATCCAAATGCACTTGCAGGCCAATACATGATTCGCGTATATGGCGCTGGTTTCCAAGTGAACCAATACACATTGCGTGTTGAGCAAAATGCAGCGGGTATGGTCTGTAATAGTAGTGAGCAATGTGGGGGAGGTAGATGCGATACTAATGGAACCGGTCTTTGTTTACCGGCAGGGTATTGTGAAACCAACCGTGAGTGTACTGAGGCAGAACCAATTTGTGATGTAAATACAAATCGTTGCAAGACTTGTACACCGGATGCCTTTGAGACAAATGATACTCTTGAGCAGGCGATTCCCGCTCAAACTGTTGGCGGTAATTTAAATACTTGTGGTGGGCCTGACTTTTTTGTGATCAATGCCAATGCAGGTCAAACCATTACTGCAGCTGTTAACTTTAGCCACATGGTGGGTGATGTTGATATGCGTTTGTATAATCCAGAGCAGTCTCAAGTGGCAAGCTCGGCTGGGACTGAAGATATAGAGAGTATCGAATATCTTGTAGAAATCAGTGGCCCACACTTTATTGAGGTTTATGGTTATAATGGTGTTTACAATGACTACACCATGTCGGTGAGTGCTCAATAAGCCCAACAATCGTTTTTGTTACTTATAAATGATCTTAAGTTAAAGGCTAACTATGAATATCCTTCCGGATTCACAATTAGAAGATACGGTCAACCTGCTGACTCAAGCAGGCCAAGTTGCTCTGACGCATTTTGAAGGGCGCTTTGTTTTGGTGGCTAGAGCCTATGATGCGCAAGCCGCAGCCGAAATTAATCGGATTAAAAATCGCTCTGCTGGTCGCCCTTTAGTGATGTGCTTTCCTAACCTAAAATTGGTGTCACGTTCGCATTTATCCTCACCTTTATTGAGTTTGTTACCCAAGTTCACTGATCGCTTAACGATTTCTGTACCGGCGCCGCCCGAGGTGTCTTTCGCTGCTCATCAAGGCGTAGGCATGATTGGAGTACGTTGGGTGACCGAAGAACCATTACAGCAAATTATGCTTAAACTTGACGAGCCTTTATTGATTTCTTCAGCAAACCCAACCGGTCGGCCTTCAGCACGTCATTTAGAAGATTTAGAGAATTACGGAATGGCGAATCTGCCATTGCTCGGCGCCCCACCTTCTTCCTTGGAGCCAAGTATTCTACGTCGGGCAACCGTTGTAGGGTTGGCCAATTCTGAGCTATGTGTATTGAGTCCAGGAGATACCTCACTCACCGAGATTAACGCCGAATGGGAACGCTTAAAATACAGTGGAGAAACCCTGTTAGGCTAAGCTATGACTCATGAGGATATATAAGAAGCTCAAAGTCTTCTTAATACTCGTTTATTCCTAGGGAAAGTTAATTCATTTAGGTCTTTAAGCCTAGTTGATTTGAGGACTTAGGTGTTTAAAGAGTTCGTGCGTAATGATATGCTTTCAAAGCAAGTTTTATCTTTAAAAGTATATCAATAAGTACATGATAAAGTGTTGAGTAAAACAAACACTTTATCTAGGTCACTTAAGTACTGAAGTTCAAGAGTGAGTCGATGTTTTTGTCGATCCATCTTGAACCATAAACGTAAGCTTTACATAAACTCTATGAGCTTATTTAGTAGCAGGAGCCTTCTCAGCTGCAGGAGCTTCAGGCGCCTTCTTTGCCGCAGGAGCCTCAGCAGCCTTCTCAGCTGCAGGAGCCTCAGCAGCCTTCTCAGCTGCAGGAGCCTCAGCAGCCTTCTCAGCTGCAGGAGCTTCTACTTTTTTATCACAGCCTTGGCAATCAGCTTTGTCACAGTTATCACAGGCTTTTTTATCACAGCCTTGGCAGTCAGTTTTGTCACATTTTGCACAGTCTTTTTTGTCTGCACATGGCTTAACTGCTGCAGTAGCTGCTGCCTTGTCCTTGTCACAGCAAGCGCTGTTTGAGCTACCATCAGCAATGAGCGGAGCAATTACAAGAGCAACAACACTCATGAGCTTAACAAGAATGTTTAATGAAGGACCAGCAGTATCTTTGAATGGGTCACCTACAGTGTCACCAACAACAGAAGCACTGTGAGCAGGAGAACCCTTCTCGTGTAAGCTGCCATCTTCCATAGTGTATCCACCACCTTCAAAGCTCTTTTTAGCGTTGTCCCATGCACCACCGGCATTAGACATAAAGATCGCCAAAAGAACACCAGAAGCAGTTACACCTGCAAGTAGACCACCAAGAGCCTCAGCGCCCACAAAGAAACCAACAAGTACAGGAGTGATTACCGCAAGAAGACCTGGAGCAATCATTTGACGAATGGAAGCGTTTGTTGAGATTGCAATACAGCTTTCAACGTCAGGGTGTACACCCTCTTTACCCTCTTTAAGACCCTCGATTTCACGGAATTGACGACGAACTTCTTCGATCATGTCCATAGCCGCAAGACCAACAGCCTTCATCGCCATTGATGAGAAAAGGAAAGGAAGCATAGCGCCAACAAAAAGACCAGCCATTACAGTTGGATCAGCAACGTTGATTGCTGAAATGCCTGTTTGTTGCATGAAAGCTGCAAATAGAGCCAAAGCAGTCATCGCAGCAGAGGCGATCGCAAAGCCCTTACCGATGGCAGCAGTTGTGTTACCAACAGCATCAAGTTTATCAGTACGCTCACGAACCTCAGGCGCTTGGTGACTCATTTCAGCGATACCACCAGCATTGTCAGCGATGGGACCATAAGCGTCAACCGCAAGCTGAATACCAGTGGTTGAAAGCATACCAAGAGCAGCGATCGCTACACCGTATAGACCGGCAACGTTAGCGGCAGCAACAGTACCAACAGCGATTAAAAGAATCGGCCATACGGTTGATTCCATACCAAGTCCGATACCCGCGATAATGTTGGTCGCTTCACCGGTCTTTGATTGCTCAACAATCCCATTTACAGGTTTTTTATCCATTGAGCAGTAGTAAGAAGTCACTAGACCTACTGCAACACCTACAGCTAGACCAATCACAGTTGCAATACCAACAGCGGTTGCATCAACAGTAATGCCATTAAAGACAACACCATTGGCAGGCCACATCCAGTTTGCAAGACCGAAGGTTGCAGCAGCCATAACACCAGCGGCACCAAAAGCACCAGCATCAAGAGCGTGCTGTGGGTTACCACCCTCTTTAGTTTTAACGACAAAGGTACCAAGGATTGAGCAAATGATACCAGCAGCTGCGATAAATAGAGGAAGAAGAACAGGCTTGATTGCCTCTGCATCACTCAATGCACCACCACCAACAGCAGCAGCACCTAGACCAAGTACCATAGTACCGATAATCGCACCGACATAACTCTCAAAAAGGTCAGCACCCATACCAGCAACATCACCGACGTTATCACCAACATTGTCAGCGATCGTCGCAGGATTACGAGGGTCGTCCTCAGGAAGACCGGCTTCAACCTTACCTACAAGGTCAGCACCAACGTCAGCAGCTTTAGTGTAGATACCACCACCAACACGAGCAAAAAGGGCGATTGAAGAAGCGCCCATTGAGAAACCAGTGATAACATTAAGAGTCATCTTAAGGTTACCCTCAAACATACCACTGAAGCCAAGATAGAGTGTACCAAGACCGAGCAGAGCTAAACCAACAACGCTCATACCCATAACTGCACCACCACTGAAAGCAACATTTAGAGCTTCAGAGAGTGAGGTACGAGCTGCTGCTGTTGTACGAACATTAGCGTTGGTTGCCACTTTCATGCCAAAGTATCCGGCGAGTGCTGAAGCGATTGCACCAATGGTGAAGGCAACAGCAATCATTGGACTACGGTCTGTACCGCTCATATTGGCGAAGGCAAGTAAGCCGGCAACGATGACAACGAAAATTGCCAACACTTTATATTCGGCTTTAAGGAAGGCGATCGCACCGTCTTGAATCAAGACAGCAATTTCTTTCATGCGGTCGGTACCAGCGTCTTGTTTACTGATCCATGCTGCCTTAATGTAAGCATAAATCAGAGCTAAGATACCAGCTGCTGGGATAACGTAAAGGAGGTTATCGTTCAATGTATCTCTCCTAAAAGGTGGGTTAATTATTGAATCAAGGTCACGGTCAGTGACTTTGATCGCTTATAAATGAATTAAAGATGAGTTTTTGTATTGATAAAGCGTGTAAAAGTCTACTTAAACCATTTAAAAACTGTGATTTTAGTAAAACTAATATCTGAAGCGATCAGGTAGAGACAAGCAGGGAGCGAGCATGAATCGTATTCATGGCCTTTCGAGTTCCTTCTTGAATGATCATTTGCACGTCTTTTGCAGCGAGTTCACAGAGTTGGCTAAGCCAAGGCTGTTCATCAGCTGAAAAGTTTGCGAGCACATAATCACTTACAGCACCTCTTTTAGGTCGGCTAATGCCTACCCTAAGCCGAACAAAGTCCTTGGTACCCATCAGAGCATCAATTGACTTTAATCCGTTATGTCCAGCATGACCGCCACCAACTTTAATTTTGAGTGTACTAAACGGAAACTCAAGTTCATCATGAACTACGATGATTTTTGCCGGTGGAATCTTAAAAAACTGGGCACAAGGGGCCACGCTTTTACCACTAAGATTCATAAAAGTTTGCGGTTTGAGTAAGGTGATTGGCTCTCCGGAAGAAAGTCGACCTTGCCCATAAATCCCATTAAACTTTTCTTGACTTAGTGAAATACCAAGTTGATCAGCAAGCCGATCAATGACCATGAAGCCAATATTATGGCGAGTATTCACATATTGTGGTCCGGGGTTACCAAGTCCTACAACAAGCGTCCTCTCCATAATCATTGATCTCCATGTTATAATGTAAGCAAATTGACTGTCTTACCAAGCTAAAACAAATGAATGTCACTTGACTTGGTTAAGACATGACTTTGGCCTGCTTATGTCTTTTTAGCACCGCCACGAGGTGCAGCAACCTTGAAGATGACAAAGTCACGCTCATAAATAATTTGAGTTTCGCCTGCATCAAGTTGACTTGCTGTAATTTGCTGACCTTGATCAATCGGTGAAATATCAACAGTGATTTCGCCTGGGATTAGATCAGGAAGTCCCTTAACTGTAACCTCACGATATGGACGACGTGCACGACCACCGGTCGAAACACCCACTGAGCGTCCAACAAACTTAAGAGGTACAACAGCCTCGATCTGCTTCTCAGGATTAGGGCAAACGATATCTACATGTAGAATACGTCGGGTTACAGGGTGGCGTTGGAGCTCGCGGAAGAATACGCGGTTTGCTTGCTCGTTGCCGTCGATGCTGAGCGAGAAATAGCCATTGATGCCTTTAGGGTTGGCAAGGGCCTGCTCCAATTGCTTTGGATTGAGGCTGACAGGCTGGCTCTCAGCTCCAAAACCGTAGTATACAGCAGGTACTTTTCCTGCATTACGAACCTTCTTGGCGGCCTCTTTGCCAAGGCCCGAACGGCTCTCTGCGCTGATGGTCATAGTCATAGTGTTTTTTTCCCTTCTTAATGGTTAACTTAACATTCAGTCGAATAGGGAGGAGACTGAGTTAAGATCGTGAATTCTTCGTATCGCCTCAGCAAAGAGCGGTGCTACCGATAAGACTTTAATCTTATGGCAGCGCTTGGCATCTTGGTTGAGTGGGATTGTATTGGTGACGATCACTTGATCAATCACGCTCTCTGATAAGCGTTGAATCGCTGGGCCAGAGAGAACAGGATGGGTGCTTACAGCTAAAACCGTATGAGCACCACGCTCCTTTAAAACTTTAGCGGCTTGGCAAATCGTACCCGCTGTATCGATCATGTCATCCACAAGAACAACATCACCACCATGCACGTCACCAATCACATTCATCACTTCGGCCACATTGGGAGCTGAACGGCGTTTATCTACAATCGCAAGACTTGCATTTAGGTGCTTGGCATAGGTACGAGCTCGCTCAACGCCGCCCGCATCTGGGCTGACGACAATAGGATTTACTAGATTTAGTGATTTAATGTGTGGGGTTACAATCGGACTTGCATATAAGTGATCTACAGGCCCATTAAAGAAACCTTGGATTTGGCCGGCATGAAGTTCCATAGATATAATGCGGTCGGCACCTGCTGCAGTAATCAAGTCGGTCACAAGGCGTGCCGAAATTGGTGCGCGAGGCGCTGCTTTGCGGTCTTGGCGAGCATAACCAAAATAGGGAATAACTGCCGAAATTGAACCAGCTGATGCACGTTTAAGCGCATCAAACATGATCAACATTTCCATGAGATTATCATTCACAGGCGTACTTGTTGACTGAATGACATAAACATCAGCACCACGCACTGACTCATCGATTTCAACACGAATTTCACCATCGCTAAAACGATTTACCCGCGCCTGTCCAACTTCAATGCCAAGACATTGGGCGATTTCTTGAGCAAAATCTGGATTTGAGGTACCCGAGAACACCTTAATAGGTCTGCTAAGAGAATCAGTGAAATCAGATTTTTGTGATGATTGAGTCATTGCTTTATCAACAAAAATAATAACTTAGCTTTGTACTTAAGCCAGCCTTGTATGATCGCTATGAATAATTAAAACTACTCATAAAAGAATAAGGCTTGCCTATTATCATGAGGCTGAAGTGATGTCAACAAGTCCTCACCAAGATCAAGTAATAGATTTAAGTTTATAGTCCACGATCAGTTTGACTGTTACCATAGCCATTTAAGTGCATGTAGAATATGCACGACCAAAGTTACTAGGGTGAGTTGTCCCAAAACGACATGAATGAGGCGATAGGATTTCAAAGCTTTGGCAATCCACCGAGAGCGAGAGGCATTTCTTTTAAGCTTTGCTCGTTTTTTTAATAACTCCAATACCGGTAATGCTTCTCCTGCACGAGTATGTTGCTGGAGTTCTTGGTGCATCTCATTGATTTGAGCCTCTTGAGCTTTCATCTTTTGCTTGAGCTTTAAGATTTCACGCCATACTTTTTTGATGTTTCCTAAGATTGATAATTCTTCTTCCTCATCAATCTTAGGGATTTGATCAAAATCATTCTTGTTGAGAGTCGCTTGTAATTGATCTACTCGCATCATCATTGTGTATCCTTGACGGCGATCTTGAAAGCGAGTTTCGATCTCTTGGTTCAAAGCTTGTAGCTCTGTTTCAAGTTCAGCAAGTGTTAATTCTCGTCCCGCCTGATTACGAGGTACATAAAAGACAAGATATCGTCCAATCATCCCCGTGATCATGGTGATCGTAAATAAGACAAATGTACTGACAGCAATGGGCTCACGCCAATTAAAAGCGGTATGATAAAAACCAAAGATAAAGGCTAAGAAGCCAAACCAAACATGTAGTTCAAACCAAAGCTGAACCGGCCCTAATTTGGGAGCAAGCTTACGTCCCAAAGTATAACTCTGAGTCAACAGCATACATAAAGAACCTAAATAGCCAAGTAAGTGACCAAAGGATTTACCGGCTCTCAAAGGCTTTTCAAGATCAATATCACTTGCGGTGACTCCCCATTCATACAATAGGTGCCCAAAGCAAAATGTGGGTGCCCAAACCCGAGTTAAACACTCATAACTGACTAAGATAAAGGTGAGTAGGGTTAAGGCAAGGCCCCAAGGTCGTAAGCGATTGGCCGAATCTTCCGGGGAAACGACCTGATCAAAGCCGGGTGTTTTATGCACATTAAACTGTTCCCAATGGTCAAACAGCTCCGGACCATCTACTTGAAACAAAGCCCCGGTGGGACACGCGCTGACACAGGCCAAGTCACTAAAACCGGTGCAGTTATCACATTTTTGGGCGATCTGCTTACCTCTTGCATCCTCTGATCTCTCAGTAAAATAGCGATCCATATCTAAGGTATCGATTGGATGCATTTGAATCGCATCAAAGGAGCAGCCCTTACTGCATGCTGCACAGCCTACACAGTTGTCTGAAATTACGATTTCGCCACTCATCTCATGGCGAGTAATATGACCATACTTACACTTATCAATACATTCCGGAACCACACAGTTATGGCAGTTATTGGGGATTTCGGTAAGGCCGTACTTTACCTCGCTGGCTCCCAAACGATCTGTGCCATGCCGATCTCGACAAGCGGTATAGCATCCATCACATTCTATGCAGATATCCATGCGCTTGATTTTGACCCGACGAGCAAAAGTTAAGCGCTCTTTGACAAAAAAAGCAGCAATTTCCTTTTGGAACTCATCATCAAACCGAGTCACTTGACGGCGGGTCAAGTCTTTGATGACCGAACTAAAGCGTTGTCTAAAGCCATCACTTTTGCTTAGAAGATAATTAAGCTCTTGATAAGTGCAGGTCAAAACCAAAGCGGGACACATCGCTTTTACTTCTAGTTGAATCTGTCCTTGAGCTTGACTCCGGTCATGTAGCTTTTGGATATAAGCTTCGCCTTCACTAATGTAGGCGCTGACTTCTTCACTTGCTTGATCACCAACGCCCAAATAACGATAGATGGCTAAATCACCGGATAAAACGATATAAACCGGTGAAAATTGCTCATCAAGTGGTGGGCCTTGATATAAAACTTGATCACGTTTTAAGGCCAAGCGCTGAAAGCGAGGTGCAATCTTGTTGAGCGTATATTCATCTAAATCCGAAAAAAGAGTAAGACTCCCCAAAAATTGAGCATCGACATTAATATCGACTTGGGCTTTTTTAGCCTTCTTTTTTTGGCGAGATTTAACCCTTAAGGAACTCATCTTTAGAAACCGGCCCCACAGGTCGCATCAAACTCAAGACCAAGCGCACTAAAGTCGAGCCCAAGAGAGCTCAAGTCAGTACAAAGCTGTCCTGGATGACAAGCAATACGGTCAGGGGATAAAGGATCGGTTGGATTCTCTTTGGCACAGGTACAGTTCGCCGGAAGCGATGGGTCAAAAGCAGCCAAGGCGTTAGGCATGCATTGTCCACCAGGTGCACACACAGCATCTCCACCTAATTCACAAGTACCATCTTTATAGTAGCATTGTCCGGTTTGAGGGTTACATTCCATAACATCTGGTAATACACAGTCGGTATTGCTTGTACAACCTGGTGTGCAACGACCGGTATTTGGATCACAGGTTGAGTTTCTTTGACATGCCACACCGGCACAGGCGCTATATTGGCAAGTCAATGTATTAGGGTCACAGATGTTTCTTGCCGGACAATCACTATCTTGGAAGCATTCAACACACTCACCACTAAAGCAAACGCCACCTTGGCAGTCAGTATCAACCACACACATGCCATTGGGTAAGGCATCAGTACAAGTGTAAGTCATCAGATCACAGCGTAAACCTTGTGCACAAGGGCTGGTTGGACCACATTCAGCACAGCGACCCTCATCAGCTACACAATAAGGAGTACCGCCAGCACAGGTACCTGCACAGGGGTCACATACGCCAGAATCTGGAATACAAGCCCCATCAGTACAAGAATTACCATTTGGACAATCGCTTGCTTGAGCACAGGTTTGCACACAGTTGGCACTTGTTCCCGTGTCTCGACAGACTCGGCCGTCAGCACAGCCGGCATCCTCACTACAGCTACCGCACAGACCTTGAGGCGGTCCACACTCACCGCTACTTGTATTACAGAATTGTCCTGCCTCACATGGGGTTTGTTGGCAAGCAGCACACTCAAAATTACTTGGGATACATTGGCCTAAAGTTGAGAAACAGCTAAAGCCATTTGGACATTCGCTATCATCAGTACAAAGGCTAGTGCAGAAGTTACCTTCACCAATCGCAGTACATTTAGCGCCCTCACCCAATGTCGAACAAACGGCATCATTTGCACAAGGCGTACATAATTGGGCTGTCATGGGGGTAGTCATCATATCTACCGGTGGTGTCGTACCTCCCATTCCCATATCCATTGGAGTAATCGGCGTATCACACATAGGAGCACATTGGCCATTACAGCAACTTTGACCCTCGGCCGCTGATGCACAATCTACATCGCTTGTACACATGGTAGGTGCGTTGTCTGCTACACAGCTATAAAGATAGGGACCACTTGTATTGCAGGTAAAGCCTTCAGCACATTCTAACAAGACACCATTAACTTGATCACCACATTCCTTGGTTGAGCATAGATTCTTGTCCGGTAAGCAAGTTCTACCGGTTCCTGGGCATTCACCAATACTTTGACAAGAGATCTCTGTGCAGGCCTCGGCCTCACACACTTGTCCTCGACTACAATCTTGGTCAGAGCTACAACTCGCCTCATTGGAGTCGTCACAGGCATAAATAAATAGGCTGAAAAGACACATGCTAATTGAAACTAGATGATGTCGAGTATTTTTACTTAAGGACAGTAAATTCATGATGATCGTCCATTTATATCTAAGAACTAAGTTAGGATAAGATTTTTGCTTTATGAATATTTATTAAGTCATAACAGGCAGTGATACTAGCTAAATACTCATCTGCTTCAACATACTCAAGTGAATACTTACTGTCTAGAGTATAAGGCAAGCTAAGATAATAAATGATAGAGAAACTTGCCGAGAGCCATTGATATCAATTATGCTCTCTTGGCAATGTTTGTGTAGGTACAGGTGTTGTTAGTGTTTTGAATATTGGATTCAATATTAAAACCTAATCCAAAATGATGCAAGGTATGCAAGAGATATGTACGAGATATTTGGACCCTATCAACTGATTGAAAAGCTCGCATCTGGTGGGATGGCGGAGATCTTTAAAGCAAGAACTTTTGGCCACTCAGGATTTGAAAAAACTTTGGTGATTAAAAGATTACACCCTCGTTATACGCAAACACCTGAGTTTGTGGAAATGCTTAAAGAGGAAGCAAAAACTGCGGTTGGTTTGTCCCATGCAAATATCGTTCAAATCTTCGATCTTGGACGAGTACAAGAGCATTACTATATTGCTATGGAATACATTAACGGACGCGATCTCAACCAACTGATGAATCGTTGTAAAGACCAAAGGCTGACGGTTCCGGCTGAAGCCGCTCTCTATTTGACAGCAGAGGTCTGTGCAGGCCTTGATTTTGCGCATCGTCAAAGAGATATGAATGGTAAGCTTTTACGTTTAATTCATCGGGATGTGTCACCACAAAATATTATGATCTCTCAAGAGGGAGAGGTAAAAATTGTTGACTTTGGCATCGCTAAATCACTTGCAAGTCAGCAGGAGACCGAAGCAGGAGTGATCAAAGGAAAGTTCTGCTTTATGTCTCCAGAACAAGCGCGAGGGCAAAAGCTAGATCACCGTACCGACATATTTTCAGCAGGTATTATGCTTTATGAGTTATTGGCCGGTCAGCCTATGTATGATAACTCCGATGACCATCAATTACTCCATCAAGTCAGAAATGCTCAATTCATTCCTATTGAGACTCTACGTCCAGATTTACCGACCGCGATCCACAAAGTAGTTAATCGCGCTTTAGCTGTCGATCGAGAAAAACGCTATCCTTCAGCTCGACACTTACAGCATGCCTTGGAAAAGGTTATGCAGAAATCGGGCCTAATGTTTAGTCGCTTTCAGCTTGGTCAACTTTTAGCGAATTGCTTTCCTCAGCTCGCGCCTATCGAAGATGATATCCTAAATAGTTATGATGGCTTTGAAAACGAAGAATTATCTCTGATTAGTGATTATGAAGCACAATATAACAATCGTGGAGATTGGGATGTTCCTGAGTTTACAGACGAAATGGAAGAGATTGAGATTGAAGATCTTGAAGAATTTACCGATGAAGTCGATCCCAATTTAATCGCTCAGGCAGCTCATCTTGGTGGTCTAAGTCGTAATGCAACACCTGTTCCAATTCAACGTCAGGGTGCCCAACCATATCAGGCCCAAGCGTATGCACCGGCCGCCCCACCACCCAATGACGCACATCTTTATGATCCAAGTTATCAAGCACCAAGTTATAATTCCTCTAATCAAAAAGCACCCACAACTTTAGGCGTTGCTGGACATGCTCAAGTGACTCAACCGCCTAAGTCTGCATCTAGCACTATTGATCAGCAATCTCTGTACTCTAGTGAAGTGCCTTCGGTAGGTAGAGCACCACAACCACAGCAAATAGATAAGATGAGTGGAGACGCATTCGCTCAAGTTGATTCAACAATGATTCTTGATGATGAGGTGCCACAAAGTCAGCGTAAGCAGTCAGTATATTCTCGCCCTATTCAATCGAAACGACAACCTAAAGATTTTTCTGATAAGTTTAAAGATCTTAAGATTTTAATGGGTTCAAAAAGTCGACAGCTGTTCAATGATCCAATCGGTCGTTATTTGATTGCTGGTTTAGGGTTTATTTTGGTCTTTACCTTGGCTCAGGCGCTCAAAAAGCAGTTTAGTAATCCTCAGTCTAGTCAAAGACAACCAACCTTGCAGTTGGGTATGAAGGCAACATCAGGACTAGCTAACCCTCAAGTTAATCCGATATCTTCTCCAAAAGTAACGCCCCCCCCATTGAATAAAGCTCTAATCGTTCAACAAAATCCGATCCAAAACCCGATCCAAAATCAACGCTATAATCAGCCAGTAAATCAGCCTATTACGCCTTTAGCAAACCAACCAACACAAGTATTAAATTACCAATCACCTAATCAACAAAGGGCAAATGGATCCAACAACATCGTACCGATTCAACAAAATCTAAACCAACAAACAACGATGCCACAAGATCCTAATTTACCAATTCAAGCCCCCACAACCATGAGGCTAAGAATTGAAACTAATCCGCCAGGTGCAGAGCTCTCTGTGAATGATGAGTGGCAAGCAAGAACGACTCCAATAACAGTAGAAGTTACAGTGGGAGAGATGACCTTATTGACCTTTTCAAAAGAAGGATTTGAAGAACGTCGAGAAAAAATATGGCCACAGCTCAACCAATCCACACTTACGTTTAATTTAGACGCTCAAAGTGGCCATTTGATCATTAATACAAGTCCAAGCGGAGCGACGATTACCCGAGATGGCGAAGTATTAGGTAAAACGCCATTTGAAAGAGAAGATTTTCCTTTAAAGCCCACCGAGTTTAGAATTGAACTTTCCAAAAGAGGGTATCTCCCCAAAGCTTATCGTATGAGCTGGCTTAATGCCGATCGGGGTACCCTTGAACTTGATGCCACTCTGATTGCTGAAGAAAAGCCTAAGCCAAAAAAGAAACGTCGAAGACGACGCCGACCAAAAGCTCGGCGAACACCTCGACCAAGTGGCAATGGTTATATGAGCGTGAAGGCATCTCGTTGGGGACATTTATTTGTTGATAATCGCTTTGTTAAAGAAGGTAAGATTGTTTTAAGGCATCGGGTAAGTGCCGGCAGACATCGGGTAAAGTTTTGCTTTGAAGGAGACCGTGGAAACTGTGTCCAAAAGTCTGTATCCATCTCTAATGGAGATCATCAAAAAGTGTTCTTTTGAAACTTACAAATTGTAGGCCATAACACAGGCCAAACATGATCGTAAGAATCAGTAAGGAAACTTATACATGGCATTTACTCTTAGCATTGACGAAATACACTGTTCGGAGTAAGATAACGATAAAGCTCTTATTCTGTCTAAACTTATTCTGTTTGTTTGGTATGGATAACGCTGTATTTTGCACTGCATAATCATTCATAATCGGGGAGTATCCCATATGAAAATATTCTCTATAAAAAACTTGCTAGGTTTATTACTTTTAGCATCAGTTACATACCCAACGGTAGCCTATGCTGAGAATGACCAAGTCATTGTTGTGCCTTTCTCACAGCAAAACCCTCAGTTGCCACACCCAGCCCATGAAGGCGCACCAATTACACTGAAAGCGATTATTCGTAATGCTCAGTGTAGTAGCTATGACATTCGTTGGGATATTAATCGTAATGGTAATTACAATGATGATTATGCATTTACGGCAAGTCGTGATGGGACGACGCTGACTGTAAGAGATATTGGGCGTGGTTTTGTAGTACCCTACGTAGATCGTGATAAGCCCATGAACATCAATGTTCGTGCTCGATCTAACTGTGGGCATGGCGATAAGTTTGGTACCTTTAAGCTTTTTGTTTACAACTTTGGTGAAAATGGTCAAGGAAGCGAACGACTTTCGACAGATCCTCGTCAGTGGACTGAAGAACAATTCGAGATTTTGGTGTCCATGGCCATTCAAGAGAACCTTTGGCATACTCACAGAGATATGGGGGGATTCTCAGGTCGTAATAATGCCGGCATCGAAGCTTATGCCGGATATGCAGAATCATCAGGCATTGGCCAATGGTTGTTTGTGATTAACAATCACTTACCCGCATATCCACCTAGCTCATTAGCTGCAAATGAACCTGCACCAGAAGGTTGGCTAGCAGAAAATGAACGCCGCTGGAATGTAGACCCTTATGCAGAAAGTGCGATGCGTTTACTTAATTACAATGTGGCACGTTCAGGGGTAACCGGTGTTAATGGGGCAGATGAAGATAATACCTGTGGATACCGAAATCGTAGCGCTGTGCGTTGTAATCGTATTGCTGGAACTAACGATAGAGCAGGTGTTTATGCTCGGTCATCAAATACCTATCGAACCGGTATGAATACGGGTAGTATTTCCACTGTTCTTCCTGCTCTTTTTGGCACAAGAATCAAAGTGGGTAATGTCGCTGGTCAGCAGTGGAATTGGTATGTTCAACAGATGGTTGACTACTTGGGCTATCAACAAATTGACGGCGCCTGTGGTAAAGGCGGCTGGTATTACCATGCTTATGATGGAAACGGAAGCTGTGCTGCCTCTGACTTATCTACTACTCAATGGGCTTACATTGGACTTGAAAGTGCTGAAGTTGCCGGTGCTCCTTATGGCGTTTTTGTAAATAATCGTCATAAGTACCGTATTGCTGATAACTTGATTAATAACCAGCAAGGTGATGGTGGTGGTGCCTATGATAATCGTGGTGGTACTTCTGATCTTAAGCTTACAGGTGGACAGCTTCTTGCCGCACGTTGGCTGGATACACACAATATGGGCAATAGTAATGCTTCCGCTTTTCCTAATGATAGTGGAGTAAGCTATAGAAGCCTCAAAAACTCTCACGATCGTTATTATAACTTTGTTCGTGATTGGTTCACTAGACGAAGAGTTCGTGGAACACACTGGCAAGATGGTATGTGGCAACATGGTAGTTATCTATGTGGAGACACCAATGGGATTTATAACCAAGCGAAATGCGGTAATACCTATTCGTTGTATTCACACCAAAAAGCATATCACACCGGTTCTCCAGAGCTACATCATGTAGGTAACTACGATTGGTATCGAATGTTTGCAACCTACTACATTCGCGCTCAAGATCGCTTTGCCAACAACTCTAATGGTCGTGACAACTATGGAAATACCGGGCGCATTTATGACAGTTATTGTGAAACAACTTCTGTGACCTGTCGTTGGGGTAATGGACATATGTCCTCGATCATGGGTGGCCTAGTCTTGACTCCAGCGGTATTTAACCCCAAGCCTGTTGCCCAAGGTTCGGTGTCAACTA